>JAYSUV010000368.1:0-38800 GCA_043718945.1 Planctomycetota bacterium | reverse complement strand
ACCGCGTTGGCCTGAGACGCTAAGGTCCGTGCTAGACACGGCCTGTTTCTCGCCTTTTTCGCAAAGCATCCTGCTGAGCCATACAGGTCGAGGGTTGGATTTTCGAAGCTGCAGATCGGTTCGCCGGTCCGCAGCTTTTTTTATGGAGAGGCTGCACCAGTTCCTCAACGAATCCGAGCAAGTCTGGAATGTCGGGCCAAGCTCGCCTGATGGAACCGCGTTTGAATTCCAGAATTGCCAGTCATTGCGTCCCTCGCCGCCCAGCCAGGCACCTCAACGCCCCCTCATCCCGAGTCTCGTCAGCCGCAGTCAGCCCTCTTCAATCTGTGAAAAACGGCGCAATCTGTGGACAAACTCATGGCTCCGAAGAGCGATAAATCCACAGATTTCACTGATTGGCACAGATTGAATGCTCCGACAACACTCGTTCTGTAGTTATGGCGCGAGGAGGTTGACTCACAAAACGGGATTCACCGAAATGTCCGAGGCGACCCGGTGAGTGGTTGTGACATCAGACCAAGCCTCGGCCATTAAGCCTCTTGCGGGCCAAGTGTCGGCGGTTTCGGCTTGATCCGCTTCACGGCGTTGATGATTTCATCCAGCTTGGCCAAGAACTTGGAAACATCCCGACCCGCCATCGGTCGGGGCCCGCCGGTGATCGCTCCGGTTTGGCGCAGGCCGTCGAACAGGTCGCGCATCGCGAGTGTCTCCCCGATGTCAGCATCGGTGAAGACTCGCCCCTTGGGGTCGAGGACTCGCGCTTGTTTCGCCACGCAGCGTGCGGCCAGCGGGATGTCCGAGGTCACTATGATATCGCCCAGTCCCGATTGCTCGGCAATCCAGTCATCCACGATATTCAGTCCCACCTCACTGCGGACGACCAGTTCGATGAGCGGACTGTTGGGCACTCGCATCCAGTTGTTGGCGACCACCTTGACCGGCATCTTGTAACGCAGGGCGACGCGATAAATCTCGTCTTTGACGGGACACGCATCAGCATCAATGTAGATCGTCAGCATACGCTTTCCCTTGCTCAAACAGATGCACGGCAGTTCGCCCACTGATCGTCTCACTCCGAAGGAGTTCCGCGACAATCAGCTCGACAGCTTTCCAATTCTCAGGTTGAGACAGCATGTGTTCGACCTTGGACAGTAACCGCTTCTGCAATCGCTCCACATGTCGCTCGCCCGCCCGTTGAGTGGCCAATCGCTTCACCGTTTGTAAATCCCGCGCTGCCCCTTCCCAAGCATACTGGCCCGTGTGTCGTGCCTCGGCAGCGAGACCCGCCAACGAGATCAGAATCTCACGCTCGAGCCAATCTTCACTGGGCCGAGTCCGTCCCTTTTGAAACTCGCAGCGACCCAGAGTATCCAATTTCGGCAAGACGCTGACTCGCTGAACCGATCGACCCAACACCAATGCGATCACCGCATGCCCCGCTTCGTGATATGCCGTCGCTTCCGGGTTCATCAGGGGCTTCGGCTTTCAAAGTGAGTCTGAGGGCGGAGGAGACTCGCACCGAAGTCTCAAGGTTATATCTTATCAGAAAATCGTCACGGATGCCGGAGTGCCAAAACGTGACTCGTCTGATACATGGTACATTCGCCCACAGGCGGTACCCCGTTCTGCCTGCCCCCCTCCTCCACAACCGGCATTGCATTCGCAGAGGACTCCACAGCGGGGGGAGGGGGAGGAATGGCCTGATGAAACGAGCACATTCTGGGCAGCCTGGGGCTTCTTGGTGAATGCCATTGTGTGAGGCAACCTCCATCGCCCAACGAGCGCAGATCGAGCGATTGCCGGAGAAATCAATCTGTGTAAATCTGCGAACTCTGTGTACCAATTCCTCCTGGAGTGAGCTTCTTCAGAGCGGAGAATTCGTACACAGATTTCGCAGATTCACACAGCTTTCAGAGATTTGGCTGCGGTGGTTGCGACTCAGAATGTGGGGCATCGCGGTGTGTGGCCCGGCGGGGGGGCAGAGACTGCCCCGTGTGTGATGGCGGGGATCTCCGACTGTTCACCCATCTGGTATGGCTCAAGACGCCGTTTCATCAGGCCGGGGTGAGGGGGCATGAGCGAGTGGTGTGGCCCCCTCACCCCACCCTCTCCCCCGCAACGGGTCCCCCTGGTGGATGATGTCGATCGCGGGGAGAGGGGGCAGACAGGAGACCGCCATTTGGCGAATGCTCCCCTGGACCTCTGCCTCGCTCGATCGTTAACGCGGGGCGTGCATGTGTCCCACGATAGCCGCAGCGTCCCGTAAGGTGGGCCTATAGCCGTGGGTCAGTTCGAACTGCTTCAGAGCGTCACAGATCACGGTCGTATCGGCCACGGTCCCGCCCGTCATACCGACCAGGTATCCGATCTGATACGAATTCTTCGGATCGATCAGATCATCCTGCGAGGAAATGCGGGCTTCTGCGGGTGAGGCGTGAGTCAAGATCAGCCAGCAAAGGAATAGGCTGGTTCCAAACCCAATCATGATTTGGATGAGCAGTGACATAGTGCAGGTCTCTCCAGGGGAGGGGGGACGACACCTCGTTGAACGAGAAAAGGACCTGGATGGATCACGCGAATTCACGAGAGCGTGGCGGAGAATTCCGGCGGTGGACTGGCTGGTGCTGGTCTGCGAGCTTCCCCATCCCGGGGTACTCGTCGTCGTTTGGCTGATCGTCTGACGCTTCCCCGTCAGGAAGTCGTTTAACGTGAGGGCCACATCCTCGGCGGGTGTGTTTCGCAGTTGATACACATAGGTGCATGGGTGAGAGGCGTCCTGGTCTTCCAGCATGTTCAGCCGATGCATGCGGCGCAGGCCACTGCCCACTTCGATGACCAAGAGTCGCTGCGAACTCGAGAGCGGTTTCGCCTTCCCCAGTGGAATCAGAATTGCTTCGAGTTCCTGGGCGACAACTGCGGTTACTCCGTTGTATCCGGGAATCGCGACGCAGACGAGTTCGTTTCTCCCGAGCGCGGCCACTTCCTCCAGTGAGGCAAAGGGAGTCAGCCCTTCCGAGATCTCCGAATCGGAGTTCAAGACGGTCAATGTGTGTCCTTTGCGAATGGCAATGAAGCCATCCGCCAACGGGTAGTCATTGAAGATGTCGAGAGATTCGATCAGCGTGTCGTGTTTTCAGTCGAGGTCAGTGAACTCCCTCTCGGGAGCCGCTTTCATCTGCAACGAGAGCCCAGCCTCCTCACGGATTGTCTTGAGTACCCAGTTCCAGTGGGCAGCTTCCGCTGCAATCGTTACAACTCGGGGACATGCCAGCGGACCCTCGGGAGTTCGCCAGGCATTCGCAATCTCCTCGACCCAGTTCTCGACCAGCACGGACAGCTGACTCATGGCACTTCGCGTTTACAACACCCTGACCCGTCAGAAGGAAGACTTTCAGACCGTCGAGCCGGGGCGGGTCAGCATGTATCTATGCGGGCCGACGGTCTACAAGCCCGCCCACATCGGGCACATGGTCGGGCCGGTGATCTTTGACACGATCAAGAAGTACCTGACCTATGCCGGGTACGGGGTCAAGTTCGTCATCAACATCACCGATGTCGACGACAAGCTGATCGTGAAGGCCAACGAGAAGGGAATGACGGTCAAGGCTCTGGCCGAGCAGATGACCGCCGACTACTTCGACAACCTGAAGCTGATGGGGGTCGACAGCATCGACTGCTTCCCGTATGCGACCGACCACATCGGCGACATGCTGGAGATGATCCAGAAGCTGATCGAGAAGGGGCACGCCTACCCGCTCAACGGGGATGTCTACTTCGCGGTCGAGACCGATCACGACTACGGCAAGCTCTCCAACCGCAGCATCTCGCAGATGCTGGCGGGCACGCGGGTCGAGGCCAACGACACGAAGCGGAACCCGGCGGACTTCGCCCTGTGGAAGTCCTCCAAGCCCGGCGAACCGGCGTGGGACAGCCCGTGGGGACCGGGGCGACCGGGGTGGCACATCGAGTGCTCGGCGATGAGCGCCAAGATCCTCGGCGAGTCGATCGACATCCACGGCGGCGGACTCGACCTGATGTTCCCGCACCATGAGAACGAACTCGCCCAGTCGGAGTCATGCAGCGGCAAACCGTTTGCGAGGTACTGGCTGCACAATGGCCTGATGCAGTCGGGTAAAGGGACTGGCAAAGTTGGCGGGGCGCACTCTAAACACGGCGACGCCCCCGTCACGGTGGGGCAGACATTCCTGTCTGCCTCCGCCGAAGACGCAGCCGACGCCCAAATCGCGGGCAAGCTCGCCGGGTCGGCCGGGGCTGAGTCGGTGAAGACCGCCGTCTTTGCCCACCACCCGCCGGAGGTCGTGCGGTTCTTCCTGCTCTCGACCCACTACCGCAGCCCGATCGACTTCTCGATGGAGAACATCTCGGCCACGGAGAAGAGCCTGGAGGGGTTTTATCGACTGTTTGAGTTGGTCGAACGCATCACCGGGCTGAACTACTTTGGGTTGGTGGCCCCGACCACGAAGGCCACCGCGACGAGCCTGGAAGAGTTGCCCGCCGAGTTCGCAGCGGCCCTCAATGAGCAGCGGACGAAGTTCCTCGAAGCGATGGACGACGACTTCAGCACCGGCGGCGCGACGGCGTGCCTGTTCGAAATCCGCCGCATCTTGAACGGATTCATCAACGAGCGCAAGCTGGAGACCGGCGGGACCGACGGAGATAAGGCTGCGCTCCGCACCGGCCTGACAGTGCTCAAAGAACTGACCCACATCCTAGGCGTCCTGCACACTGCCCCCGCTAAGAAGGGGGCAGGCGACGATGGCCTCTCCGATGGCCTGATGGCCCTGATCCTCGACATCCGTGCCGACGCCCGGACGAATAAGAACTGGCCAGTAGCGGATCAGATCCGGAATGCGCTCAAGGCCCTCAACATTGTCGTCGAGGATTCGCCAGCCGGCGCGAGGTGGACGCGTGGGTAGGAGTCGACACTCCCCTTAGTCATTCCGCTGATAACGCGGCTGTCCGCCCCAGCCGAGTTTCTGGTTCAGGGTTTTGTAGTAGCTGTGGCCGGTGAGGCGGGCGAGTTGGAAGGAGACAGCTGCGCGGCGGACGATAATCTCATCACCGGGGTGCAGCGGCTCGCGGATCTGACCGTCGATGGTCAGCATAACGCCGTCGGGCACGCGGGGCAGCGTGAGACGGTATTCCAGATCGGCGCGGTCGACGAGCGGGCGATTGGTCAACGTGTGAGGCGAGATTGGCGTGATGACGAAGGCCTGCAAGTCCTGTTGCAAGATTGGGCCGCCCGCAGACAGACTGTGAGCGGTTGAGCCAACCGGAGTGCTGATGATCAGTCCGTCGGCGCTGTACGTCGTGACGTGGACTCCGCCGACGGACAGCTCCACATCGATCATCGAGAGCGAACTGCCCGCATGAATGGCCGCTTCGTTGAGACCGAGATGCTTGCGTGAGCTGCCATCGGCCCGCCGATGTTCGCATTCCAGCATCAGGTGATTCACCACCTGGTAGTCGTGTGACTCCAGTCGGTGAATCTGCTGGCGAAATTCCTCTGGGGAGAGATCCGCCAGGAACCCCAACCGCCCGAGGTTGATGCCGATGATCGGCATCTGTCGGGAGCCAAAACCGCGGCAGGCTCGCAGGATTGCCCCGTCGCCACCGAGCACCACAGCGAGGTCGGCCTCTTGTGTGGGCGGGCCGATCTCCTCACCGATAATGATCTCCGCGATCTCGATCGACTTCCGTTTGCGCAGGAACACCTCGAGTGATGTCCAGGCGGATTGAACCCGCTCGGAATCGTCTCGGGTGACGATGATCAGTCGCAAAGGGGGACGAGACATCAGGGGACCGGCGAGGTGAGGCTGGCGATTGATTGAGTTCGCGTGAACTCAACTCTCGCATGATACCCTCATCGACGGAACAGTGCGCGGGGAATCGAACTGGGATCATCTGATGCTCCCGACGTGCGATCATGGGGCTGATGCAACTGCCCAATTCGAGGCTTCATCGATCAGTCGCTCTGAAGGGCGATGGCAGATCAGTCGGGCACTGATCCAGTCCGGTCTGTGCCCTGAATCATCGACCTTGCTGGCGGACCAACTGCTGCAATTCCGACTCGATCCGGAGCAGGCCGTCCTCGACAGTCACAAGGGAGCGGTAGCCGAAATCGCGCTGGGCAGCGGCGATGCTGTAACTGTGCGACTGACTCAACTGAGCGGCGAGGAAGCGGGTCATACGGGGTTCGGACTCGATGCGGAGGGTTCGATAGACCAGCTCCATGCCAGCTCCGATCGCATACGCTGCTCGTGCCGAGACCCTCTTCGTCACGGGAGGCAGTCCCGCAATGCCTAGCAAGCGGTTGACCCACTCCCACAGCCGGACCGGCTCGGGCTCGTTGATGAAGTATGCCCGCCCGGCACAGGGGGTTGAGTCGTCGAGGGCATCACACGCCTGGAGATGAGCGGCGGCCACGTTCTCGACATACGCCATCGAGATCTCGTTGGTGCCATCGCCGACCTGCCTGAGCTGTCCACTCTGGGCGCGCTGGATCAGACGCGGGATCAAGTGATTGTCACGCGGTCCCCAGATGAGGTGGGGACGAAGAGAGACGGTCAGTAGCTGCCCCGGCGAGTTGGCCGCCAGCACCGCTCGTTCGGCGATGGCCTTGGTGTGGGGGTAGGCACACAGATAGCTCTTGGGATACGGCAGGGACTCGTCGGCCATGACATGCGGCGAACCGTCGTAGGCCACACTGGGCGAACTCGTGTAGACCAGCTTGCGAACGCCCGCCCTCCGACAACCCGCGATCACATGCTCGGTCCCGACGGTATTGATCGAGTGAAACGTCTCCCACCGCCCCCAGATGCCGGGCACAGCTGCGGTGTGGAAGACAGCTTCTATCCCAGCGCAGGCCCGCTCGACACAGGCGGCATCGCGGATGTCTCCGGTGTGGCACTCGACGCCCAGTGCGGTGAGGTCAGGCGATTCGGAGCGAGACAGGACACGCACGCGATCCCCGCGCGCGCGCAGCTGGTCGACGATGTGCCGCCCCAGGAAGCCGCCGCCGCCGCCGGTGACTAGAGCGAACATGAGCGGTGGCCTTTGTGTGACAGGTTGGATTGGATGGAGTGATAACCGATCGTTAAAAATCTGGGAAATGATCCTCCATCCATTCGACATCGGCCCCAGACAGTTTTTCGAGACTCACTTCAACGAGTCGTTCAATCTCTGGAGACGAGTAGCCACGTCCGGATAAGGTCCTTGACTCTGCCCTTCCTCGAAAATCAACCCCGATCCGACACAACACCTTACCATCAACTCTCGGAAACGCAGGAATATCAGGAATGTTCGAGATGATGTTCCCTCCTTCGTGCCTGACCCTCAATATCAAGTCGGAGTGAGAACACAGCACCCGCCAGTCCGGTCCGATCACGGACTCGATATTGCCTCCTTCAGCACTGACCATTAGCCCCGTTCGAATCACTTCCGTGTGGCCCCTCTCCGCAACTACAACTAGCCTGAGTGCCATAATAAGGCATAAGCTAAAAATGCCTGCCTTCCATATGACGTTGTGGTTGACTTTCATTTCCGTACTCCAGGTTTGAGAGGTCGAATGAACCAAACGTGAGCGTAGATGAGGGAGGCGGTCCGAGTGAGCGGCACGGCGCTAGCCGCCGGTTCTGTGGACCGTGCTTCGGTTGGGAATCTCGGTTCGATGAGACAGCGGTGAGGGGAACCGGCGGCTAGCGCCGTGCCGCTCACATGAATCCGTGAATGACATCACGCTAGCCTCTCGCGTTTGCGCATGAACCACTCCGTCGACAAGCAGACCAGCAGCAGCGTCACCAACTCCCAGCGGTTCCAGAGAGGAATCATCTCGGCGGTGGTTTCCGCGACCGGTCGACCAGGGGGTAACTCCCTGGCCAGATCACCGGCGGTCGACCAGTGGTAGAACTTGCCGTGGGAGAGCTTCGCGGCCTCCTTGAGGTCTTCATGATTCGCCGCCCGTTCGCGCAGCTCTCGGTTGGGGATCTCGACACGGAAGCGGCAGGGGTCGATGAGGGACGCGGAGTCAGCCTGCTCGATCCAGGCTTGGTACTGCCCGACCGATTGCGAGGGGAGTACCGCCTCGTACTGGGCGAGGCCGTCCTCAATGCGAGTGAGGGTGATGCGCTGGCGTTCTCCCTTCGGACGTTCGAGAACCGCCATGAGTGACTCCTGCTCGCTCCCCAGTCCGCCGGGACGGCGCGCGAGCAGTCGAACGCTCTCGCCAACGGTGTACACCGGTCGGTCGCTGGTCAGCTTGAGCGTCTGCTCGGCACCGAGAAGTTTGGCCCGGCACAGCTGGCGAATGACTTGCCCCCAGTAGCGGCCATAGATGGCGTCCTCGCGCCCCTGCCGCCATTGCCAGAGTTCGTCGGTCGCGTGGAACAACACCTGCCCCGCTCCAAAACGTTGCCAGACCAGGACCGGCATCTGGCCCTCGACCCCGGCTCGACGAGACTGGACTGCGAGCGTGACCGCACCGGGTTTCGTCTTGGCGAGATTCCACGCCCAGTAGAGTTCGGGGAGTGACCGCCAGAGTGCGGCGGGGTCGCCCGTCTGGTCGTCCAGACGCAGAAACGCTTGCGTCCGCCCCTCGGGAGTCGGCTCCAATCGGAAGCCTACCCCTTCAGTCACTTCGGGTTTAGGGAGACTGATGGCATCCAGCGGCACGGGGCAAAGGGCTTCCAGCGGCGTGCCGGAGAACGACTTGGGGTTGTGCTTCTCCCCCGCGATTAAGATCAGCCCGCCCCCCTGCTCCGAGACAAACGACCGCAGATGCACGAGCGACTGCGGGTTGAACTGGGAGAGATCGACATCCCCGAGAATCACCACATCGAACGCATCGAGAGCTCGCTCTTCCGGAGGGAAGCCCGGCAGCGCGGTCCGGTCCTCCTGGATGAAATCGACATCAGAGTCTTGCAGCACTGTCTTCAGTTCGACCATCTCGTCGCGTTCCAAGAGCGGCTTCAGATGCCGAAACTCCCAACGCGGGGCGCGCTCCACCAGTAGTACACGTATCTTCGTCCGGCGGACCGTGACCGAATTTTTTAAGGCGTTATTGTCGACCGTCGACTCCCCGACCACGGGAGTGATCGTCACCTCGAACTCGTGGTCCCCTTCTGTCTGCGGGATGGTCAACAGCTCGATGGAAAACGGGTTGGTCGTGGGCAGGACTTCCGCTGTCGCCAAAATCGCCGGATCGCCGACCTGGCGGAGAGTGGCCCGCACCTTCTCGTCCTGTACACCCCAGCTGCGGACCCGGGCGGTGAACATCAGCGGGTCGCCAAGGATCGCCAGCCGCTCGACCAGCACATCAGTCAGCTCCAGATCGCGATCGGGATCGCTGCTACCGAGTCCGATCGGGAAGAGAGGGATCGACTGCGATTTGGCGAGTTCAGCAGCTGCGGTGAGGCGTTCACCGGCGGAACGGCTGGCGACTCCATCGGTCAGAATGACAATGCCAGCGGGAGTGGCTCCCCGGAACTCGTCGAAGATTTTCTGCAGGCAGGGAGCGTGTCGCGTCTCAACACCGAGCGGCTGCAGGGCGCGTAACGACCGCTCGACCGCCGCCCCATCCGCCCCTCCCGCCGGGTCGAGGGCGGAGATCGTCTCATCAAAGGCGAAGACCTTCAGCCGGTAGCGCGAGTCCATCGTACGCAGCAGATTCGATTGCGGGTCGAGCAGGACCGACTTGGCGATCTCCAGGCGACTGGCCTCGGGCAACTTCATCTCGGCGACGCGGCGGCGAGCCAGCGCGGTCAGTTTCGGATCGCGGTACTGGTCGACGATCCCCATACTGGCCGAGGAATCGAGCAGGACCACCAGATACGGCAGCCCCGTTCGCTGCACTGCCAAGGCCACACCCGAGGCCATCAGCAACAGCAGTAGCAGACTGACCACTCGCAGCGACATCAGAGCCCACAGCGTCCAGCGCGCGAGGCGTTTTCCTTCCTGGCGATACCGCCAAGCGATCACGATGGCCCCGATTACCCCCAACGAGATGAGTCCGCCGGGTAATGCCCCCACGGTCGTGTCGCGCACGACGAACTCCCACGCCGTCCCTTGCCCCGCATCAGCCGGGTGGATGCCGAGATATCGTTCGAGGAGGCGGTGGAAGGTGGGCACGAGGGACATGCAGCGGAGAAAGAATCATTCAAAGCCCACCGGTTGCAACCGGTGGGCTTTAATCGCGGGACGACGCCATGCTACCACGCTCGCCTCCTTGCTGCATGTATGCTTTTCTTCTGTCGTCCGTGTTGCCAGAATGAAGACTTCATTTCGGCAATCTGGTTCCTTTGGTGGCTATCTGCCACAGTCTCAGAAGCCAGCATTCCATCCAGCAATTTGCACGAGGAGACCTCCGTGATCTTTGGCTTCGGACGCAAGCAAGACGATGACGACGATGATGACGATGATGAAGAGGAAGTCGAGTTAGTCCTCTTTCAAGGGTCGCAGAACGGCGTCGAACCCGACATGAAGGGGAACGCCAAGCTGGTCCAGGCGGGCCTGCTGCGGGCGAAGGAACTGGTCACGAGTGCGCTGGATCGGCGAGCGGAGATGGTCCGTGTCGAGCCGAAGGGAGCGTTTTCAGTCTCGACGCTCTTCGTGGACGGCGTGCCCTTTCCCGGATCAAAGATGCAGCCCCAGGCGGCATTGGCCGTGACGCAAATGCTCAAGCTGTTGGCGGGACTGGATGTCAAGGAGCGGACCAAGCCGCAGTCCGGAGCCATCAAGGCCCAGCACGGAGACCACAAGTACGAAGTCCGCATCGACTCGACTCCGATTCCCGGCGGTGAGCGGCTGATCATCCGTATCCGCAACGTCAAGCAGAACTTCGAGACGCCCGATGAACTGGGCTGGAGTGAGGGGCTGAAGCTGAAGATCAAGGAGCTGGCCTCCCTCAAAAAGGGGATCATCATTGCCGCGGGGATGCCGATGTCCGGGGTGTCCTGTGCGGCGTTTGGACTGCTGCGGTCGATTGATGCGTACCTGTTCAACATTTACTCCGTGGCCAAGATCGGCAAGGACATCGCCCACGTGGCGGAGTTCAAGCCGGAAGAGGGGGACGGCATCCAGAAGACGATGGCCCGCGCCATTCGCGCCGAAGGGGACGTGCTGTTCGTCCCTCCCGTACGCGATAGCGAGTTCGCCAAAATCATGCTGGAAGAGGCGGAGGATGCCTGCCTGATTACCGAGATGACTGCCAAGGATTCTGCCGACGCAATCGCCCGGTTTGTCCAGTTCGCGGGCGATCCGATCAAGTCCGCTGAGATGCTGCACGGCGTCATCAGCCAGAAGCTGGTCCGACTCCTCTGCATGGATTGTCGCCAGGCGTATCGGCCCAATCCGAAGCTGTTGCAGAAGGTCGGACTGCCTCCCGAGACGAAAGTTCTCTACCGGGCCCCTAAGCCCGACGAAGACGAGGAAGAGAGCGACGAAGAACCCGAAGTCTGCGAAAAGTGCGGCGGAGTCGGCTACTACGGTCGCACCGGCATGGTCGAGTTCATCGAGATCACAGCTGGCATCAAGGAGATCATCGAAGCCGGGGCCGATCCCGCCAAGATTCGCGAGCAGGCCAAGAAGGAGCGGATGCAATCCTGCCAGAGCGACGGGATGCGCCTGGTCGCAGCGGGAAAGACCTCCCTGGAGGAACTCCAACGCGTGTTCAAACCGACTCCGTAAGTGATCTGCATGCGAACGGGGTGGCGTCAGCCCAATGGTATCTGAACGTTGTCGGTGGGCCAGCTTGCCAAGGAGGCTGGCTCGCCAGCTTGACGTGTGTAGGCGATACGTCAGGAGCAACTCCTCATGCAGGCGGGTGGCCCCGACATCGCTTTGGATGTCTGGGTGACGCAGGAACAAGAGGGATTGAAAGGCGAGCGTCCTCTCCGTAGCCTCTTGTTGTTCCACAACCCAGACGCTCAAAGCAGCGTCTGGGCCACCCCGCCAAACCTGCGGAGACCAAATGACCCAATCGCCAAGCACTTCGCGGGTGGCTTCACATCCCGGCAGGGATGCCAGAAATTAGCCGGTGGTTGAGCGCAGCGACACCGCCGGAACACGGTCGTCGTCTGCGCCTGCATCCCGGAGGGATGCCAGAGGTGCATGCGAAATGCCCCTCCACGGTGTGTTTCAAGCGCAGCCTCGTCACACGATCGCGAGTCGCCCTTCTGCCATCCCTCCGGGATGAAGCGTTGAGGGGTTGAGCCAGAACCGGTGGTGTCGTTGCGCTCAACCACCGGCTAATATCTGCGACCCCTCCGGGGTCAGGCGTGGTGCCCCAGACATCGCTTGGGATGTCTGGGTGACGCAGGAACAAGAGGGTTTGAAAGACGGTGTCCCCACGGTAGCCTCTTGTTGCTCCGCAACCCAGACACTCAAAGCAGTGTCTGAGCCATCCCGCCAGAAGTTTTGATTTTTGCATCCGCCCGAACCGCCGCTCGGGTTGACCGCCTTGTTACATCTCGTTGTCGCGATCGAGTTCGGCAGAGAGTACTCCACCGAGCGAACGAAGCACCTGAATGCCTTGTTCATTACAACAATAGGTCATCCATTCTAGGTGCGTCATTCCTTGACGTTCAATCCCATTGACATCCGCGCCACGCTCGACAAGCAACTTGGCCGCTTCCCATTGCCCATAGCTGCAAGCATACCCAAGCGGCACTTCATTACTTTCGTTTCGTGCGTTGGGATCGGCGCCATGGTCCAGCAGTAAACGCATCGATTCGAGTTCGCCGTTTGCCGCCGCAGACATTAAGGGGGTGCCGTCACTGGGACTCATTTTGCAATCCGGATGAACCCCTTGGGCCAAGAGCCAGGGCAACATTCCCCGGTAATTCCAAACGGCGCGATAAACGAGCATGGAATTTTGCGATCGAAGCAGATATTGATGTTTGCGCAAGAGTCTTCCAAGCCGCTTTCGATCACCGCGGCGAAGATAGAAGTCAGCCTTCTGAAATACGCGTTTTCCCATAGGTGAAAGTCCGAGACATGTCACTGAGGTTAGATAGAATCCACTTCTGCCTATCCGAGGCAAGCATTCTGCCTCTCACCGGAACGCTCGTCGGGAAGCGTCTCCCGAAGGTTTGAAGCGTTCTGGCTCTGCGTCGATTCTGGCAAGCGTCGGCCCGTTGTCAAGAGGGATCGGATGGGGGAACGTCGAGTGTGCAGCCAGGTTTTATGCCAGCGGGATGAACGCCCAGTTCCGGAACGTCGGTTACCTGAAATCGACCAGCCCGCTGGCTCATAGGCGAGTCCACGGGTCTCAGCCCCCACTTGTCAAACCTGCCTTGCCATATAATCTGGCCGCACCCACTTCGATGAGGAACACCAGTGGTCGGCCAGAGGGGCAGGAAACTTCGTGGTTGAGGAGCTGGATGAAGGGCCTGCCACATGGCGTTTCTCAGCCCCTCACCCCGGCCCTGGCCCCACAGCCATGTCTTCACCGAAAGTCGCGCCGCCAGTGGGGAGAGGGAGCACAAGGATTCCGGCTGCCGATTGTCTTGACGCACACACCTCAGCGGGGCCTGCACTGTCATCAACACTGCCACATCGACACCAGACTGCTACACTTCATGGCAGGATTCTCATCCGTCAACGATGAGCCGGATCGCGTCCCGTCCATTGGCATTCCAGGAGAGTCAGCATGAGCACATGGCCTCTGTCAGTAGCGAGTTTTGCGATCCTGTGGCTGGGGGGTATCAGAACCGGCTTTGCAGCTGACCCGACTCTTTCAGACGCCCCGACTCCCCAGCCAGCTGTCAATAGCCCGCTCTCGCCCGAAGAGTCACTGAAGCGATTCCAGATTGATCCCGATTGCCGGATCGAACTGGTGACCGCCGAGCCCGATGTGTCGGCTCCCGTGTCGATCGCCTTTGACGAGAAGGGCCAACTGTGGGTCGTGGAGATGCACGACTACCCGAACGGTCCCGCTCCGGGCGAGCCGGGCAAGTCGCGAATTCGCGTCCTGACCGATGAGGACGGCGATGGGAAGTATTCGAACCCGACGGTGTTCGTCGACCGGTTGCTGTTTGCGAACAGCCTGATGCACTGGGACGGCGGCGTGCTGGTCACGACCGATGGGAAGCTGATCTATTTCAAGGACACCGACCACGACGGGAAGTCCGACCTCCGCGAGGTGTGGTTCGAAGGGTTCGCCACTGAGAACCCCCAGCTGCGGTGCAACCACCCGACGTTCGGGCCGGACAACTGGATTTACGTGGCGAACGGGCTGCGAAACGGGAAGGTGAAAGCGGTCCGCCCGAAGTGGCCCCAGCCCGCCCCGGAGTCGGCCAAGCTCGGCGAGCCGGTTGACATCGCGGGCCGAGATTTCCGGTTCAACCCCTTCACCGGCGAGTGCGAGGCCGTCAGCGGGTACGGCCAGTTCGGCCTGACGTTTGACGACGAGGGGAACCGCTACGTGTGCAGCAACCGCAACCCGTGCATGAAGGTCATCATCGAGGAACGGCACCTGAAGCTGAACCCGAACCTGGCGGTCCCGCGTGTGGTCGAGGATGTGTCCCCTGCCGGTGAGAAGTCAAAGCTGTACCCCATCAGCCGGGCCTGGACGACCTCGAACCTGCACGCGGGACAGTTTTCGGCGGCGTGCGGGTTGATTATTTATCGCGGGGGAGCGCTGCCGCAATACTTTTATGGGCAAAACTTCACGTGTGATCCCACGGGGAATCTCGTTCATTCTGACTATGTGCCAAACACTTTTCCGTGGCCGGAAGACTGGAAACCACCCCAGCGGGAATTCCTGGCGAGCCATGAAACTTGGTTCCGTCCCGTGAATACAGCGCTCGGGCCGGACGGGGCGTTGTACATCGTTGATATGTATCGCGCGGTCATCGAACATCCCGAGTACATGCCGGCCGAACTCAAGACTCGGTCCGATTTGACTGTGGGCAGCGAATGCGGTCGCATCTGGCGAGTTGTGGGAAGAACTCCCATTGGCGAGCCAGAACGCATCGAACCCATCATGACGCTTCCATGGACAACCATCCCATTCCCGACCGAGCCTGCGAAGATTGCACAACTGGTTGACTACCCGAACGCTTGGCACCGCGACACAGCGCAACGACTTCTCGTGGAAAGGCATGCCATCAAGGCGGAAGAGAGATTGCGGGACATCGTGGCAAAAGCACCCTCAGATCTGGGGTCGATCATCGCCTTGCGGACCCTGCATGGTCTGGGAGTGTTGCACGCAAATGATCTCAGTGAAATCATTCAACGAGAAGTACTCGACCTGCCAGACGTGTCGAAAGCCGAGCATTCCGGACCAAGACTTATTGGACAGGCATCACAGTTGACGCACGAGGCAGTGAAAATCTCAGAGCATTTTGTCGCCAGTGATGCCCAACTGGCTGCCAAGATCATCGAACTCGGTAAACGGGAAGAATCGTACCAGCTTCGAGATCAACTGCACCTGACTCTCGGGCAACTCGGGGATCGCGAGCGGGCCGACCGTGTTCGCTTTGCTGTCGATGACCTCTATTCACAAAATGCCTACACGACGAGTGTCACTCTGGGTGAGCGGCCATTCCTGATGGAGATTGTCAATGCTCTGCTGGATGAGTATCTATCGGGACTGTCCGACAAGCCACATGAGCGGCGATTAGTCATCAATGATCCTGCGCAGGAAGGAGGCATTCCATTTGAGGCGGCAGTTCGTGGTGCGAGCCCGGAGGAGTTATCACAACTCTTTCAACGACTGATTCAGTTGAGAAACGTATCAAATATCCTGGTAGTCGCCCAGGCGATGAAGGCCAATGGAGTCACGGTCAATTCAGTCGTCAGTTCAAATCCAGAAATGAGCAAGGACTGGGATGAATTCATGGTCAGCCTTGTCGAATCCTGCTCATCCACGACGCTGCCGGAAGAAACACTAGTCAAGATGATTCCGTGTCTGAGATTTGCTTCACCCGAAAAAACATTGCCAGCACTCAAGTCAATTCTCGAATCGGAAAAATCACCCGAGGTCTACAAAGCTGCCCTGGATGCGGCGGCGACATTGCCAGATCCGACAGCCAGCGAATTACTCCTATTGAACTTTTCCCGGCGAACCCCTTCATTGCGAAGCGTATCTATCAACAGCCTGATGGGCACTGAGGCGAGGATTACTCAACTGCTGACCCTCGTGGAGTCGAATCAGGTGTCTTTCCACGAACTAGGCCAGACGCGTCTCACCAGTCTACAGCAGGTCAAGAACCCGGAGATCCAGGCCCGGCTCCAGAAGCTGATCGCGGCCAATGCCCCTGCCGACCGGTCTAAGGTCTTAGAGGAGTACCAGGCCGCCCTCACCCACGAGCATGATCCGCTACGAGGTCGGGAGCTGTTTGCGAAGAACTGTGCCCAGTGCCACAAGATCGGCGACCTGGGCGTGGATGTGGCACCCAATATTTCCGACTCGCGGGTCAAGACGCAGGCCCAACTACTGGTCGACATCCTCGACCCCAACCGGGCGATTGACAACAACTATTTCAGCTACACGCTGGTCGATACCGTCGGGATCGTGGCGACCGGGATCATCTCGTCCGAGACCAGTAGCAGCGTGACCATGAAGCAGCCCGAAGGGAAGACGATCACCGTCCTCCGCTCCGACATCGAACACCTCAAGCCCAACGGCGTCTCACTGATGCCCGTCGGGTTCGAGAAGCAACTCACCGTGGCTCAACTCGCCGACGTGATCTCGTTCATCAAGAACTGGCGGTATCTCGATGGGCAGGTGCCGAAAGAGGTCATCAAGTAGGAACGCCTCACACGCACCAGCGTCACATGAAGATGCACCAGTGGTGTCCCATGCAGGGCAGCTGTGCGGTCGGATGGGTAGACCGCTCAATCAGCGACGACAGCACTCCCCATCTGGAAGAGTCTGAGATTGCCACAGAGAGATCCCGGTCTGGTTGATTTCTTAGGAATCACAACTTATTCTGACGAGCCAGTCCTCTTCTCGACTTCATCGCCATCACAAGACTCCTGAGCGACTCGTTGGAAAACGACGGTGGGAGCTGGCTGGCGAACGTGTGGCTTCTTGGCTGCGAATTTCTCATAAGGGAATCGATGATGTCTGTTGCTCAAATCAGTCGTCGCCTGGCGCTTCGCCACTGGGTATTGACCGGCCTCTTGGCCTGCGTGCTGAGCGGTTGTCCGGCGAAGACGCCGCCCGCGAATCCGGGAACGCCAGGCACTCCGACGCCGACCACCACAACAGGCGAAGTGAAGCGGATCATTCTGTTGACGAATGGTGATGACCCCTTCTGGGATACCTGTTTTCGCGGCATGCAACAGGCCGAGACCGATCTGAAACTGGCGGAGGCCGGATTCAAGGTCGTGATCGATAAGCCCGACTTCACGGAGAACAAGCAGATCAGCATGCTGAAACAGTATGCCAGTCAGTCCGATGTGGCAGCGGTGGCGATCTCCCCGGTCAACGCGTTCAACAAGTCGATCGCCGAGTCGATGCAGGCACTTCGCGACAAGGGGATTCCGGTGATCTGTCTCGACTCGGACATGTCGCAAGAGCTGCGAACCTCGCGGTCTTGTTACCTGGGGACGAACAACCTGGTGGCGGGAGGCGAACTGGGGAAATGTGCCAAGGGGTTGATGGCTTCGGGGAACTATGCGACTTTTGTTGGTAAGACAGATGTGCAGAATGCCATTGAGCGAATTGGGGGCTTTGGCAAAGGGGCGGGCGAAGGGTTCGTCTCGAAGGACTCCCTGGGAGATGACGCTGATCGCTCCCGCGCGCAGCAGAACGTCAAGACGGTCTTGGACAACCATCCGGACGTGAACTGCCTCGTCGGCATTTGGGCTTACAACGCTCACCAGATCGTGCAGGTTGTGAAGGACCGGAACATTCGCGACAAGACCAAGGTCTTGGTGTTCGATGCCGCCTCGGACGCTCTCGCCGATATGGATAAGGGGCTGATCGATGCGATGATTGTGCAGAACCCTTACCAGATGGGGTATGACGGCACGAAGATCATGAAGGCATTGGTTCAGAAAGATGGCGGAACGCTCAAGGAGATTTACCCGACTTATGACCCGGCGACGGGAGCCTTTGGGGCCGACGGTGGCGATGTCTTTACGACCGAACTGCGGGTAGTGGTCCCCAATTCTCAGTCGCCGCTGAAACCCGAGATGTTCGACTCCAAAACGAAGTTCTTCTTCATCCAAGATTTTCGAACCTGGCTGAACGAACGCAAGTTGAAGAACTCTTGATGGCCCGATGACCTCCGGACACGGACCTTCTGGCGGAAGGCGTTGTCCGTGACCTTTCCGGGCGATCCGCCCGAGCCACGATGTATTCCCTGGGACTGCACCCGATGTCAGGTTCTTCCACGTTGCAGCAATCGATTTGGAGTCGTTATCAGAACGAATTCGGGTTGGTGTTGGCCATCATCGTGGTGCTGGGCATCACCATGCAGTTCGACGATTCGTACAAGCGGAACACCTACTACACCATTACCGAGAATCTTCAGCAGGTGGCCCTGCTGGGGATCTTTTCGCTGGGCGTGGCGGTGGTCATCATCTCCGGGGGCATCGACCTTTCGGCGGGAACGTTGATTGCGTTCACGGGCTCGGTTTGCGCCCTCATGACCCAGGCGATCGCCCCACGAGACGAGTGGGGCAGTTTCCAACTCGAGGCGATTTCCCCTGGGGGTGTGGGGCTGGGGATCGTATTCGCACTCGCCATCGGAACACTGGCGGGAACTTGGCATGCGTGGCTCATCACTTCCATCAAACTCCCCCCGTTTGTGGCCACGCTGGCCACACTCGTGGGCCTACGCAGCCTGACCCAGGTGATGAACCATGCGGTCACGTCTCGGATGGATGAGGCGGGAAACGGCAGCATGTCACTCAACGTCTCGGCCCCCCTGTTTGCAACACTCCGCGAATGGTGGGTCGCACCGGTCGTGTTCGCGGTCCTGTGTGTCATTTTCTGGTCTCTGATGAACAAGACGGTGTTGGGGCGCCACCTGTATGCGATGGGAGGCAATGAACAGGCAGCTCGGCTGAGTGGAATCAACACGGACCGGCTCAAATGGTTCGCTTACTCCTTGTCCGCGTTTACCTCCTCGGTCGCCGGGATTCTCTACCTGGCCTTCAACAGCGGTTGTACGCCCTCCAGTACCGCCGTGGGGTATGAGCTCAATGGCATCGCCGCCACCGTCGTGGGAGGGTGCAGCCTGCAAGGCGGTGTGGGGCTGATCCCCGGTGTCATTCTGGGAGTGATCTTTTTACGAGTCGTGATTGACGCTGTCGCCAAATTGGTCGACACGGGGTCCACGGAATGGACCGGATTCATCGTCGGATTGATGGTCGTTTTGGCTGTGGCGTTCAACGAGTTGCGACGTGGTAGTGCCCTGGGCAGCAAACAATTGCTCCCCGGAATGCTGGGTTGGCTGGTGATTCCGATCATGACTTCGATTGCCGGGATGGTGGCCTTTATCATCAACCAAGGGCACCGCTCTCAACCGGCTTTCCTTGTTGGAGGTGCGGTCGGGATACTCCTACTGGCTCGCAAAGTCTATGAAATCCGGCAGGTGTCGAGAGCAGTTGGCTCCCAAGGATAAGCTGGCACTCCGCGATGAAGTCAGCTGGGTCAGGGCCGCCAAGATGAGCCCCGACCACAAAATCGCCTTCGTTGTCCCGCCAAGGACACCCGACAAATAGCCCACCGTTTCAACGGTGGGAGAGCGTCTGACAAACCGATGAGTCCCGCTCGGGACGGCAGACGCTGGCGATCACCGTGTAACGAGCTGTGCGTTTCTGTCGCCCCAGCCGGGCTGCTGGCGGCGAGAGGCTCGTGGACCCACCGATGAATCGGTGGGCTATTGTCGGGAGTCCCTGCCGGGACAAAGAGGAACTGGCAACTGAGGCGAATGCCGATGGCGTATGGAGATTTGCTGAGTGTTCGCCTTGGAGGCTCTTGCCTGTCGGCTGCCGCGCAGAGTGTCGATAGACCGAAGCGATGCGGCCCTACTCCTGCACCGCACTGGTTCGCAGGCCCGTGCCCGTGGCGTCAATCGTCGGGAGCGTCTCCTCGATGGGCTGACTTGCCGAGGGGGGGAAGGCGGGCTTGGCGGTCTCGATACGGGTGGGGGCGGTGGCTCGATTCTCATCGGCCCCGAGGGCGATGCGCTGGGTGCCAACCTGGACATCAGCGATCCGCATCGTGCTGGTGGTGGTGACTCCGGAGACCGTGCGACTGAACAGCGGACGAGAGGTAACAGCCGCCTGGCCCGCTTGATCGGGACGCAGCATCAGGGTCACGACCGTCCGGTCGGGATAGGTCATCTGCACCTTGAAGGCCAGGTTCTGATGCGGGGACTCGAACGGAGCGCCCCAGTCATCCTTCCCCGCAAATCGCAGCTGGTACTGCCCGTTCTGCGTGGCGATCTGCGGACGGCCCAGCGGTTGATCGTCGTAGAAAACCTGCATGGAAGCCAGGTGCAGTTGCCACGCGGGGGAGACCCGAACGACCAGTTCGTCCTTGCCGAACTGGAACTGCGGCTGGGCATCGAGCGAAGCCATGATCGCCGGAATGACTGTCGCGGGAGTGTCCTTGTCTCCTAGTGAAGCCGCGCAGCGCAGTAGAAGCGGAGCGGGCAAATCGGCCACCACTTGCGGGTCGGACAGCACTCGCGCCAGCTTCGTGTTGTCGCCATTCTTCTGATAGAGCGACACGAGGAACACCCGACTGTTTGGCTTCTCTAGACTGGTGTCGAGGTTGCTCAGAATCGCATCTTCCGCTGTGGCGGTCCGCGCGTGGCGCTCTAGCACGCGGGCACAGACGAGGTTCGCCTCCCAAACATCGCGCGAGTAAGACAACGCCCGGTTGGCCGTCGCCGCAGCTGTCAGCTGGCCGTTGAAGTCCTCGATTGCCGACTGATTCGCCAATGCGGTGGCGAGCATATCGTCCTTGCGGAAGTGCCCTTGTCCAAGCTGTTCGAGGCGGCCATAGGTCTCGACCGCTTCGGCCAGTTGGCCCTGCTGCTGCTGCGTGCGCCCGGTGTAGTACCAGTAAGGCGGGTAGCACTCCATGAAGTCCTCCATCCGCTTCAGCACGCGGAGACGTACCTCGGTATTCGGCTCGCGCATGGCGACTTCGATGGCATCCAGATCATTGCCCCGGATCAACCACTTGTCGGGAATCTTCTTCTTCTGAGCCAGCTTCCAGAAGGTATCCATGAACAGCGACGACTTCGCGACGACCGAGTTGATGCGGGTCTTTTCGATCTTCAGCAAATCCTGATCTCGCTGAAACTCCATTGATCGATAGTCCCACCAGCTGTTGGCTCCGCTGCGAATCGCGCTGCCGACTTGGGCCGTGGCGACATCGGCTCCCATGGCGAGGACATCCCACGCGACCTTTTTCTGAATCGAGTTCTTGTGCTGCTCGCGATAGAGCTGGCGTTCGTAGTCAGCGACACCGACTTGGTTGATCTCGTCGAGGACAGCGGTGTAGAGCTGGATCACTTCGGGGTCGGCGACGGCATCCATGTTCAGGTTGTTGAGGATCTTCTCCTGCTCCTGATTGAGCACCACACGCGAAGGGTCCTTGCGGATGCGGTGGAACGACGCGCGGCAGTAGTTCAGCGCCACGGCGGTCGAGCGGTTCTCCACCGTCGAGAGTGGAGGCTCAACGGCAGCTGTCACAGTAGGCGACGCATTGGGCACGACCAGTAAGGGAGCGACCGGTGGCCGTTCCTGCGCCATAGCCACGCCCGCGAAGGTGAACCCGGTGAGGAGAGTCAGTTCGATCAATCGCAATCGCATAACGATCCAGAGTTTGCCAGACATGGGATCTCCTCCAATGAGCTTTTGCGTACCGGGCCTCCATGCCGGGTGCGTTTTGGTTTGTCGGCGACTTCTCCGAAGTCGTTGCCTCGTCGTGGGACGGGCACATATGCCCGTCCGTGCTGCGAGTGGCCGTCCGTATTGGCCCCAATCCGTCTGCTCCGCCCCATGCCACTTGGCATCCACGGTTGAACAGCCTCTTGGAAGGACGGGCAAATGTGCCCGTCCCACAAATGTGCCCATCCGACAGCGACCCTCCACTCTACTTCCCGGACCGGGTGTCGAGTCGAGTCGAACTCCTTGATGGAGGCCAAGCAGTGGTTCCTCGCACACGATCTGCCGGTGAGGCAAACCTGAACGCGGCGGGATGATCGCCACAACCGGCGAGGTTTGCCCGATCGATAGCGAGCGGCTGGACGTCAGTCCGCCGTGTTGAGAGGACGGGCTTCGTGATGAGACGCTGCACCGACACAGGGGACTCACGTCCCCCGCTCGCTATTCATAGCACGAATGATGCCAAACCGTAGGACGGGCACATTTGCCCGTCCGATGCCGCCTGTCCGGCAATTGCTGCCGGTTTGACGGCCTGTCTCATGTCAATTGGATCAACGTGGATTGTCATTTCTACGTGCAGACGCCTTCAAATGTCGGTTAGAATCTGTCCATACACCACATCAAAACTGGAGAGAGAATGCGAAAAACACTATTCGCGGCTGCTGCGGTGATGAGCGGAATCATCGTTGGTTTCCTGTTGGGAGCTTCCTTGGCCCAGCGAGTGCCGCTGGGAGCCGAGGCCAGTGTCGAGTGGCACTGGAAACGAGTGAATGAATACCGAGCCTTCATGCGCGATCCCCAGAATCTGCATTCGACTCCCAACGCTGGTATCAACGCGCTGACGCCTCCCTATGACCTGGTTCCCAGCCTGATGGCCTTAGAAGCGGCGGGCGAAGTCGGTCACGTCGATTTGGTTCTCCCAAACGTTCCTTACTCCGGAGAAGTAACTCGCCATTGGTTTCGGTTTTGTGATGCTCACCGTGAAGACATCTTGGAGGCTACTGGCAACAAAAGTTACACAAACTTCAAACCCTCGGGGAACCCACCATTGCGTTTGAATATCTGGTACCGAAAGTCCGCAAAGATCGACATCCAGAAGCTGATCGTTGAATTAGAAGAACTGGCATTGAAGTCCAAGGGGCAGTTGAGTGACGAAGCATCGCCCGCCAAGCCGTAGAGCCACCCTACCGCATGTCAATGGGGTCCACGTCGATTGTCATTTCGACATCGGGGTGGAGTTCGATCTTTGGCTGGACCTCGCGCCACAGGGCGTAGATCGGCTCCAGTGTTTCGGATGACATCTGGAAGTGGAATCGCCACATCTTGCGGAGTCGGGTCAGCGGGGCTGGAGCCGGGCCGAGGATGCGCACGGTCAGATTCAGGGCCTTGGCGGTCTCGCGGTACAGAGCCGTAATCCGCCGAGCCTCCTCATTGACGATCTTCTCATGCAGCCCGCGCAGGATGATCCGCGCCAGGTGCGTGAACGGCGGGGCCATCAACTCCCGGCGATGTCGCAGCTCTCCCTCGGCGAACCCGAGATAGTCGTGCTTGGCGGCGCGCATGATGACCGGCTCTTCGGGGCAGCGGGTCTGCACGATCACGCGGCCTCCCTTCTCACCGCGCCCGGTGCGGCCAGCGACTTGAGCGATCAATTGAAATGTCCGCTCGCTGGCCCGCATGTCGGGTTGGTGCAGCAGCGTGTCGGCGTCGACGACCCCGACCAGCGTCACGTTGGGGAAGTCGAGCCCCTTGGCGATCATCTGCGTGCCCAGCAGGATGTCGACCTCGCCATGCCGAAACTTTTCGAGAGCCTCATCGTGGCTACCCGGTCCCTTCATCGAGTCGCTGTCCATCCGCAGGATGCGCAGATCCTTGAACTTCGCGGCCAACTCCTGCTCCAGCCGCTGCGTTCCCGTGCCGAGGTACTTGAGTCCCGGCATCTTGCAATTCGGGCACACCTCCGGCGACGGGGCGATGTAATCACAACTGTGACAGACGACCTTCTGGCGGTCGGCGTGCCACGTCAGTGTGAGATCGCAATCGGCACAACGGACGCCCGCCCCGCACTTCTGGCACCAGAGGACCGTCGAGAACCCGCGCAGGTTGAGGAACAGAATCGCCTGCCCCCCGGCCTTCACCGCAGTGATCACGCTCTGGTGCAGCGCCCGCCCGATCGCCTCGCCGCGCTGGATGTGTGGGTCGGTGCGGACATCGACAATCGACACCGGTGGCAGCGGGCGACCCTCGACTCGGTTGGGCAGCGAGATGAGTACGTCTTGTTTGCGTCTCGCGCGGAGTAGCGACTCCAGCGTCGGCGTGGCGGACCCCAGAATCAGCGGTACGCCCGCCAGCCGCGCGCGTTCGCGGGCCACCTCGCGGGCGTGATAGCGCGGGGTGGAACTCTGCTTGAACGTCGTCTCGTGCTCCTCATCGATCACGATCACGCCGAGTTGAGGCGTCGGTGCGAAGATCGCGCTGCGGGCCCCGACGACCACCTGCACATTGCCCGAAGCGATCCGTTGCCACTGGGCATGCCGCTCCGAATCGGTCAGGTGGCTGTGTAGCACTGCCACCGAGTCGAACCGGCTGCGGAACCGGCGGATGGTCTGCGGCGTCAGAGAAATCTCGGGGACGAGGACAATCGCCTGCTGTCCATAGCTGACGATCTCGCGGATGGTCTGGATGTAGACCTCAGTCTTGCCGCTGCCGGTGATGCCGTGCAGCAGGACCGTCTGGTGTTCCTTTTTCCGGACCAGACCGAGGATCTGGTTCATCGCCTTCTGCTGGTCCTCGTTGAGCTTGAGATCCTGTTGAGGATCAATCGCCCCCATGTCGTCCAACTCCCACGTCGCCATCCGTTTCTTCACCGGCACGATCAGCTTCCGGTCACGCAGCCAGTGAATCGGAGCGGTCCCGCAATCGGCGAGCGTGGCCAACTCGTCGACCATGATCGGCTCGGGGCGGCTGAGCAAGGCATCGACTACCGCCTGCTGCTTCTTACTCAGCTTGGTCGACCCCAGCTTCTCGGCCAGCCCTTGGGCCGCCGAGTAACACACAATTTCCCGCGTGCCCGACTGCTTCTTGACCCCCGCCGGAATGACGGTCTCGAGCACCTGCCCCCAACTGGCGAGGTAGCGTTCGCCGATCCACTTGGTGAGCTGGAGCATCTGCGGCCCGATGAGTGGTTCGCAGTCGAGAACCTCCAGAATCGTCTTGAGACGCCGCGAGGTCGGGGCCGAGTTGCCGACCTCGACGACATACCCCAGCGTCGGCACACTCCCCCCGCCAAACGGCACCCGCACCCGCTGCCCGACCCGGATCATCTCCCGCAGTTCATCCGGCACCAGGTAGTGATACACCGTCTCCAGCGGCCGCGCCAGCACCACCCCCGCCGTCACCCGATCCGCGTCCGCCGCCAGTTCCCACGGCATCGGATCGGGAGCGTCTTCGAAGAGGGATTTTTGCTGGGGCACGGTGAGGACAGAGTAACGACAATGACGCAGGAAGTCTGGCGTCATTGGATGGTCCCGCGAGGTGTGAAAACTCTTCACACGATCCGTGAGGCAATTGTCTGATGGATTGTTCACTGGCTGGTTGCCAGAATGAGAACGGTGAGGCCCGAGATGGCGGCTGTCAACGGGTGATATTATGACCGGGCTGCCCAAGTTTACCTGCGAAAATCTGGCACGGTACGGACCGGTTGCGGGGCCTTTGCGTTGAATGCATATCGAGACAGGGTTGGGCAAGCGGTTGAGCCACCTCACGCGGCTCGTCGGGAATACGAATTCAGCAGCCCGCCGAGGCGGGGTCGCCCCGGTTGATTCGCTTTGGAATCTACCGAGGTGGCATTGCCACAGGAGGTTCTTGTGTCGTGTGTTCACTCTGGAGTCACCTCTTATGCCGCTGGCACACCGGTCGCCCTAAGCGGCAACCTTTGAAGTTGCGATGTTGGACACGGAAGACGCGGATGACACGGAAAAAGAGGAGTCTGCCGCCGAAATCGTGAGGTCTCGGATATCGATCGTGCGACGCCCGATCTCTCATCGTCTCGATTTCGAACAGGCCATTTTTCGTCAATTTGCTGAGACATCGGGCATCGCACGATCGATGCCTGATGTCTGATTTATCCGTGCCTTCCGCGTGTTCCGTGTCCCAAGAGCGCAACTTCAAAAGCGGCAACCGGGGTCACCCCGCTTCGAAGACTCAACGTGTTCCACCCGACCGCTTGCAACTGCATGTCGCTGGCGTGATCATCTCTCCGGCAGTACAGCCTTCCCATATCTGCCTTGGAGACCGCGCATGATGAATTCCACTCGACGGGAGTTCATGAGAGATGTCGCAGCTGGCAGTGTCGTACTGGGAGCCGGCTGGTCTCTTGGAGAGCCGGTCGCAGTTGCGGACCGACCGCAGATTCCTTCTGAAGCAGTGACGCGACTGCGTGCCAGAGTGAAAGGACAGTTGGTGCTGCCGGGTGATGCCCACTATGACCAGGCCAACCGAGTTTTCTACTGGAATCCGAAGACCCAGCGGCAGCCCGCCATCGTCGTGCAGTGCGGACACGAGGGCGATGTGATCCATGCTGTCGAGTTCGCTAGAGACCACGATCTGGAAGTGGCGGTCCGCTCGGGCGGTCATAGCCATCTGGCTTGGGGGAGTTCGGACGGGATTGTCATCGACCTGTCTCGATTGAAGCAGATGACGATCGATCCCGCTCGCAGAATCGTTCGCGCACAAGCCGGGGCGTTGGGAGGTGAGGTCGCTCGCGCAGCGGGTGAGTACGGACTGGTTCCCGTCCTGGGGCAATGTCCGGGCGTCAGTGCGACCGGTGTCACGCTGGGGGGCGGGCTGGGCTGGCTCTCTGGCCTGTACGGGGCGTGTTGCGACAACCTCTTGTCCGCGCGACTGGTCACCGCGGATGCCCAGACGCTGGACGTGAATGCACAGTCTGACCCTGACCTCTTTTGGGGGCTGCGCGGGGCCGGGGCGAACTTCGGCGTCACGACATCGTTCGAGGCTCAGCTGCATCCCCTCGGCCCGGTCCTCGGCGGCGATATTCACTTCGCAGTCCGGGACGCTCAAGCTGTCCTGCGTGGATTCCGCGAGATCATGCAGTCGGCACCGGACGGGTTTCAGGCGACACTCAACCTGACCCCCGGTGATCGGGGCCTCTTCATCAGCCTGTGCCATAGCGGTGCAGAGAGTGAAGCGGACAGTCTCCTGAAGAAGATACGAAGCTTGGCCCCGACGGTTCTCGAGGCCATACAGCGTCAACCTTTTGCCAAGCTCGCGGAGAAAGCCGCCGCCACCAATCCTGGCAATACGCCCGCCCCCGTATTCCGAGGGATTCAGACCGTCTATCGGGACCGCATCACGGAGGAGATCATCGACATCCTGATCGACCAACTCGCGCAGGCTCCCCCGGACGTGGTCATGGGCCTGAGTCATTATATGCACGGCGAGGTCTGCCGCTTGCCCTCCGAGGCGACCGCCTTTCCGCATCGCCAGGAGCATTCGGTCCACCTCCGTGTCGCGTACAACTGGAGTGACCCGGCGGAGACCGATCAGCGTTTCGCGTGGGGCGAGGAATGGCTGCGCCAGCTGCGATCGAAATTCGATGAACGCCTCTACGCGAACTACCAAACCTACGAGACCGAGGCGGGCTCGCCATCACTGTTCGGTTCGAATCACGCCCGGTTGCTTGTACTCAAGAACAAGCACGATCCAACGAACTTCTTCCACCGCAATGCCAACATCGCCGCTCGTCGGGCCTAAGCCCACAGTGGCGAATCGGCCAGCAGTGCCCGCTGGGGGGAGGGGGGGATTGTCGGGCGGAGTGACATGAGAGACCCAGGATTCTCACCCGCAGGGTGGCCCTGTTGGAACTTGGGGCTACCGGGGCGACGGAACCGAAAGAGGTCCTGGTATCGACAGGTCGATCACGACGAACCTCTGGTGCCAAGGCACACCGGTAGACCCCAAAGCGAGCCAACTGTTGCCACCCCGCGAAGTCCTCGAAGCGGAGCATCGAGCGTCCATATCACCCGACTCACATATTTCCACTGCACGAAACGAGTGGATGCCCCAGACGCTGCTTTGAGCGTCTGAGTCGCAGAGCGACAAGAGAATTGACAACGGAGCGTCGCCGGAGAGAACCAAGCTTCATCCCCTTCCTCCTGTTCCTGCGTTATCCAAACATCCACAGCGATGTCTAGGCAATCTCGCCTGGCTAGTACATAGACATGTTGGTTCATTGCGACTCACTCTGGCCAAACTCTTGTAAGGAAAAGAGTTTGCCGTTTATGTCTCCCTTGATCAGCTTTTTGAAAACGGAGTATTTCATCCAGAGCGTCTTGAAACCACTGCCGCCCGCGATGACAATGCGGCCTGTCAGGAATTGGTCAGTCATGGAATCCCCTTTATCAGCTTATTCGATCACTGGAGTTCTATCCGCAACGGTTGGAGACTCATAACCGCCGATCGGGAGAAACTTCAGTCGTTTGCCCTTTTCGTGCGGGGATCGATTATCGGGGCGATCACCAATTTGAAACTCAGTCGCGTAACGTGGGCTTTAGAGCATTCCACAATTCGGTGAGCGCCCTCGTCGCCTGGACCCCTAGGTCCGGGCGGAACGGACCTGGGGGTCCGTTCTACTTCTTGGCACACACCCAAACGTGGAATGCTCTCGTCCCACGCGAACTGAAGGAAAGCCGTCGACAGCGCGGGCTGGCAGCACGCACATCGAAAAAGAAGATCGACCGGGATCGATTCTCCGTCGTCCTTGCCACTTCATTTCAGATAGTCACAATGGAACGCCCCACTGTCTATCCGTGAGGCGAACCCCCTCAACTGCCACTCATTGAGAGATCCCACGTATGCCGCGCATCTCTGCTCTCATTCTGTTCCTGTCCCTCATCACCTCGTTCTCCCGCCCCAGCTTTGCGGATGAGAAGCTCAAGGGGATCGCCTGTCGATCGGTGCATCTGGGCTACTCAGCTCCGGAGGCGGTCACGTTCTATAATGAGATCACCGTGCGCGAGTCCGCTGCGGGGACCTACTTCATGGTCTGCGGCTGGGGGAAGGGGTACTTCGGGATTCAGGAGTTGGGGAACGGCAAGAAGGTGGTGCTGTTCTCGGTGTGGGATCCCGGCGAGCAGAACGACCCGAGCCAAGTGAAAGACGATGTGCGGGTGACACTGCTCCACAAGGACGAAGCGGTCCGGGTCGGACGATTCGGGAACGAGGGGACCGGCGGGCAGTCGTTCTTCGACTACGACTGGAAGGTCGGCGAGACGTATCGCTGTCTCGTCACTGCGAAGGCTGACGGAAAACGGAGCGAGTACGCGGGGTACTTCTATATGCCGGAGACGAAGACGTGGAAGCACTTGGTCACGTTTTCGACACCGACTGGCGGCGAACTGCTCAAAGGGAATTATTCGTTCGTGGAGGACTTCAAACGCGACCGCGTCTCGACCACCCACACCCGGTGGGCCGAGTTCGGCCCTGGTTGGATCAAGACTCCGGACCAGAAGTGGCAGCCACTCGCGAAGGCCCGTTTCACTGGTGACGGCAACCCGGTCGTCAACATCGATGGAGGTGCCATCCACGGACGAATGTTTCTCGCCACCGGCGGAGCCATCGAGAATAAGACGGTGCCGCTCGCAGAAGCGTTCGAACTCGATGTGACGAAATGGCCCGCCGAGCCGATGGAGTTACCGGTTCCGTAGTGGAGTCCCAAGGTCGCTACGTTTGCCACAACGTGGGCGACCGGAACCCGCTCAAGTACGGGTTCAGACCTCCGAAGTCTCGGAAGACTTCGGAGGTCTGTGGGCACCCGCGATCGACAAGAGCGTTCGTCCACCTTCTGGCGAAGGTGGCGACATGCTTGATTCGCTCCTCACAGTTCCCCAGTTCCCCGTTGGCCACTCCCGTGAACAGCACGTTCCCCCAGTCTGTTCAACGCCTGTGGAGGTCACCACTCACCTCGTGGCTGATCTACGCGGTCGTCATCCTCGTGATGACGTGGCCGCTGGCCCGATCGCCGTTGTCCACGCTGCCGATGGGGCCGGTGGATTCGTCGGTCGTCCCGATGTTGAACTTGTGGATCATCTGGTGGAACGCCGATCAGGCCCCGCATGCCTTCCAGGGATACTGGCACTCGCCGATCTTCCATCCCATTTCCAACACGTTTGCCTTCTCCGAACCCCAGCCGACAACGCTACTGGTCGCGCCGGTGATCTGGGTCACCGGTTCGAGGGTGTTGGCCTATAACTGCTATTACTGGCTCTCGTTCTTGCTCAACGCCGTCATGACGGAACGGCTGTTGCGGCTGCAAGGGGTGGGGCGTTTGCTGGCTCGCACGGGCGGGGTGGCGATGATCCTCCTTCCGATGTTGCAGTGGCAACGGGACGTGATTCAACTGGTTCCCGTGTGGGGGATCCTGTGGGTCTGGATCACGTTTGTGAAGCTGGCTCGCGAGTCACGACTCAGGCATGGCGTCGAGTTGGGAGTGGCCGCCGCCACAACAAGTCTGATGTGCATGCACTACGGACTGTTCCTCGCGATCCTCTCCGCGAGTACAGGCTGGATCATGCTGCGGCGGTGGTTCCAGCTGTCCACCTGGAAGGCGTGGGCTTTGGGGAGCGTGGTGGCGCTGCTGCTCGCCGGGCCGATGATTTACCAGGTTCATCGAGTCCTCAAGTCCCACCAATTCACCCGCGATCCTGGTATCATCGCGCAGTTGTCGGCACAACCCGGTGACTACACCCACGCCTTCGGACGCAGCGTGATTCCGTGGGGGCGGATGGTCGCGCGGCCGTACTGGTCGCTGTCCCCCGGATGGATCAAGGTCGGGCTGTCGGCACTCGGCATTGGGCTGGGGCTTTGGCGGCGACGAACCCGGCGGTGGACGCTGTTTCTTTCTCTGACAGCCGGGCTGGCGTTTTCGCTCTCACTGGGCACAAACTTGAAGTGGGGCGAGTTCTCCCTGTGGGAGGCGCTGGGGCGTCACGTTCCCGGATTCTCGCAGGTTCGCAGCGCGAACCGCTTCGTCGTGTTTGTGCAGATTGTGTCTGTCTTATTGTCGGTGCAGGCTCTCCATCTGCTGAGCGTCTGGAGCCAACGCCGGAGAAAGTCGATCCGCTTCGCCACCCGGTACTGTGTGTACTTCGCAGCTGCATTTGTGGCCTTTGAGACACTCCCGCTGAAGACCAAGCTCTGGTCCGTGCCCGACATGGAACCTCACCGAGGCTGGATCAATTATGTCCGGAAGGAGACCCCACCGGGGCGGGCGGTGTTGTGCCTGCCGATGCCGCGCGACTCCTTCGTCTCGGCGTTTGAGTCGACCACGAACTGGATGTACTTTGGCACCTTTCACCGGGTTCCACTGCTGAACGGCTACTCGGGCTTCTTCCCCGAGATTGAAGTCCAGATGCGAGGCGAGATGATCAAACCCGGAGTGACCCCAGGTTTCCTGGACCGCATTTACGGGACGGGCGTGGAGTTCTTGCTCGTCGATGGCCACGCTAAACCACCACTGGCTCCGCTCCCGCGCGAGGGAGCGCGCGTCCGACTCCAGATGGTCTGGGCCGACTCCAACGGGGTGGAGGTCTATCGGTTGATCCCGCTCGATCAAAAGCCCCAGTAACCCGACGCGTCAGCAAGGGCCGAGCGTAGCGAGGGGTGCGACTCGGCAGTATCCCGCACCAAGGTCGCCAGGTTGGCCAAATCTCCAACGGGAATCGAACTCTCGGAGTCCATGACAAAACGTCCGCCCTCGCTGACGCGTCGGGTGACTGGTTCCATGCCGAGCGACGTGCCCCAAGAGTCAATTCCCGCTTGCCAGCAGGAGACCAATCCGGCACGCCTTCAGGAAGCTCGGTAGGTGCAGCCGCTCCTTCACCGTATGAATCGCTTCCTGGCCACAGCCGAGTGTCACCGTCGGAAAGCCATGTGCCGTCATCCAGTTGGCGTCGAGACCGCCGTTGCTGATCTTGGTGACCGGCTCCAGACCTACTGCCGATAGCGCCGCCTTTGCCGAGGCAATGACCGGCGAGTCGTCGGGCAGCTTGAACGACTCGTACTTCATCGTGGCCGTGAACTCGACCTGGCCCTTCATATTGGCCGAGTTCGTCGTGGACTTGGCGGCGAGGACGAAGGCCCGCTCGAACTCGCGAACGATCTTGGCTCGAAAGACGGGATCGTGGCTGCGGGCCTCGCCGCGCAAGTAGAGATTGTCGAGTACCACGTTAGTGGCCTCGCCGCCCTGCACGATGCCGATGTTGCTGGTGCCGGTCTTGCGCCCCTTGACCACCAGCCCGTGCCAGCCGTTCTCGGCCAGCGAGTGAATGGCCTTGGCGGCGATGACCGCCGCGCTGATGCCTTGTTCGGGATGGACGCCCGCGTGGCTCGCCAGACCTCGAATGCGGATCTGCAAGTCATCAGCCCCGGTCGCTCCGATGGTCATCAGCGAGGCATCGCCGCCATCCCAGTTGAAACACAACTTCGGCCCGCCGAGCTTCGACGCCGCGACGTTCCTCGCACCGACGAGGCCGACCTCTTCTTGAACGGGCCAGAACAGCGTCAACGGCGGATGCGGCAGCTTGTGCCTGAGCAGCATCAGCGCGGTGTGCAGCACCACTGTTGCCCCGCCGCGATCATCGCCGCCCAGAGCTGTGTCGGTTCGACGCGAGACGAGGTACTCCCCGCGCACCTCCGGCTCACAACCCTGACACAGCGGCACGGTGTCGATGTGTGCCATGAGCAAGCGCCTCGGCCCCCGCATCGTCCCCGGCAGCTTGACGATCAGGTTGCCGCATTGCCCGCCGTATGGACTCTTCTTGTGGGCGTCATCAAACGTGATCGCCGCTTGTGGCACTCCCGCTGCTCGCAGCTCCTTCACGATGCGGTCAGCTGTGGCCTGTTCGAGGCCGCTTCTGCCGGGGATGGCGACGAGCGCGGTCAACAGCTGGATGGCCTTGGCATCGTCGATGTGGCTGAGCAGGTCGGTGAGTGGAGTCATGGCTGAGTTCCAGAATGAGTGCGGCAGGCTCGTGCGAGCCGGGAGTGTCTCCGAACCGTTGGAACATCGCCACTCCGCGTTCTCTGGAATCTCCCCAGTGGGAGCATTCACCCATCGGCGGTAACCTTCCGGCCCCCTCTCCCCCACATTGGAGTCCTCACCGAAAGCCAAATCGAATGTGGGGGAGAGGGGGCAGAGAGAGCGGAACACCGCCACTCTACGCGAATCACAACTCGGGCGAGCGTCCGGCTTGTGCCGGATGGTGCCTGCCCGGTTCACTTCCTGCCACGAAACTTGCCACAGTCGCTGCACTCCGACCGGCCCAGAGTGTATCTTGCGGCAACAATGGCAGACTGCCCGGAAGTCGCCTGTTGATCCAGTCAGAGTGACCACCTCCGCCGAGCTTGAGACATCCATGCACGCCATGCCCATCCTGATCGTCTCGCTGTGCATCCTGGCGATTGCGTATCGGTATTACAGTGCGTTTCTCGCCGCGCGGGTGGCGGTGCTGGACGATTTAAGACAGACCCCCGCGCATGCCCTCAACGACGGACAGAACTATCACCCGACGAACAAGTGGGTGCTGTTCGGACACCACTTCGCCGCGATCTCGGGAGCCGGTCCGCTGATCGGGCCGGTGCTGTCGATTCAGTTCGGGTACATGCCGGGGCTGATCTGGATTGTGGTGGGAGTCTGTCTGGCGGGGGCGGTGCAGGACATGCTCGTACTCGCGGCCAGTGTGCGGAACGGCGGGCGTTCGCTCGCGGAGATTGCCCGCGCGGAGATTGGCCCGGTGGGGGGTACGGTCGCCTCGATCGCCATTCTGTTTGTGGTCATCATTGCTCTGTCGGGACTCGGAATTGTCGTGGTGAAGGCTCTCGGCGGAGAGGAGATCAAGCTGGCGGCGAAGACGCAAATCGTGCTGCCGGAGGGGGCGGCACCCACCAACGGGTCCAGCAACGGCCGCACCTCGCTCACCATTCCCGGCGGTAGTGAGGTCGTCTACTCCAACGGCTCGCGGGCCAAACGCTCGGAGTCGATCACCCTCATCGCCCCAGCTGTCAAGGACGGGAAGGCACCGCCGCTCTGGTCGACCGACGAGGCGACCCGCACCCTGACCCTCCCCGGCGGTATCACGCAGTTGGTCCCCGGCAGCTCATGGGGCACGTTCACCATCGCCTGCACCGTGCCGATTGCGTTACTCGTCGGTCTGTATATGTACGTGTTCCGCAAGGGCAAGGTGGTCGAAGCGTCGCTGCTCGGGGCCTTGGCCACGCTGGCGGTGACCGTGATGGGGAACTGGATTCCCGGCTCGGCGTGGGAGCCGTTCTTCTCACTCACTCGGGAGCAGACGATCCTGGCGATCTGTGGGTACGGGTTCGTTGCTGCGGTGTTGCCGGTGTGGCTCTTGCTCTGTCCGCGCGACTATCTGTCGAGCTTCCTCAAGATCGGCACCGTGCTGTTGCTGATCGTGGCGGTGGTTGTGGCCAATCCGAAGATGGAGGCTCCAGCGATCAACCAGATTTTCAAAGACGGCGGCGGCCCGTACTTCAACGGAGCGATCTTCCCGTTCTGCTTCATCTGCGTGATGTGCGGGGCCGTGTCGGGATTCCACTCACTCGTCGCCTCGGGGACGACGCCGAAGATGATTAACAAAGAGGGCGACATCCGCATGATCGGCTACGGGGCCATGCTCTGCGAAGGAGTCGTCGGCATCGTCGCTCTCATCGCAGCTGCATCGTTGCCCGCCGGGGATTACTGGGCGGTGAACATCGACTTGTCCAAGGTCGAACAGTACGCCAGTGCGTTGGAGAAGATGAACGCCACGACCGACAACCTGCCGAAGCTCGAAGAGCAGGTCGGCGGTGAGTCGCTGCGGGGACGCACCGGAGGGGCGGTGACGCTGGCCCTGGGCATGTCGAAGATCCTCACCGATGCGACCGACAAAGTGACCGGCGGACGGGTCGATATCAACTCGCTGATTAAGTATTGGTATCACTTCGCGATCATGTTCGAGGCCCTGTTCATCCTGACCACGATCGATACCGGGACACGGATCGCGCGGTTCCTGCTGCAAGAAGTCCTCGGCAAGGTCTACAAACCGTTTGCCAAGACCGACTGGTTGCCGGGTGCGATCCTCTCGACGGGACTGGTGACGCTCGGCTGGGGGACGCTGATCTGGACCGGGTCGATCGACACGATCTGGCCGATGTTCGGCATCGCCAACCAGATGCTGGCGGCGATTGCCCTGTGCATCATCAGCATGTGGGCCCTCAACAACGGACGCGGCAAGTTCGCCCTGCTCACGCTGATCCCAATGCTGTTTGTGATCGTCACGACGACCACCGCCAGCTATCAGATGGTAACCGGGCGGTTCCTGAACGATTTCAAGGCGGGCCTCGAAACCAGCAACCACGCCATGATGATCAAGGGCGGGTTGAACATCTTCTTCACTGTGTTCATGATCGCCTCGCTGGTGGTGCTGATTACGGAGTCGGTGCTGCGGCGGATGCGGGGAGTGAAGGCAACGGAGGTTGGAAATCCCTAGCCGAAGAACAGTCGCGTGCCGCATCATCTGAGCTTGTGGTATTCTGCCTCGACCTGATTTGGAGCCATTCGATGAGCACTGCCACTCACTATCCCCATCTCACCACTGATGCCAACGGAATCGTTCGCATCTCCGGCGGTCGGTACAAGGTCCGCCATCTGGCCGCTGAACACTATCAGCATGGCTGGTCGGCGGAAGAGTTGCTGCGGCAGCATCCGGACCTGCGCCCCGAGCAGGTCTATTCGGCACTCACCTACTTCTACGATCACTACGACATGCTGGTCGCGGAGTTAAAAGGCAGATGCCGCAGATGCAGTAACTAAACGACCGCCTCACGGGTTGTCTCGTGAGGAGTTACTGAAACGACTCGCTATTGATTCATCAACGTGACAGTCCGCCGAAAAAGTGTCCTCGCAAGTGCGTCATCCGTTCCAAACAATGACGCTTCAGTAATGTTCATCCGTTCAAGTTCCATCAACGCTTTCGCTCTATCGGCAATCTGGATTGTGAATTTGTCGAGGTGTTCAAATTGATTTCCTCTCATTTGCGAATTATTGAAGTAGTCCTTGTGGGAACACACATTCAAGCACGTTTCGGAGTTTGTTTGGCGACTGACACAAATTGTGTACTCGCTTTGCTGTCGAATTTGACGTTCGTGTGATTTTCGAAACGAACCCAAAGTGTGGATACAGGTATTATTCACGTTTAAGTTCTTTACCTTCATCCGTTCTTCCTGGAAATGAAATACCGCGACATGTTCCTTCTGGTCAGGACTGGCATCTGAAAACGCAAGGTATGCAGCAACATACGGCGATCTACTCCAGTCCAGTAACGGGCTCGGCACTCCCATATGCCTCAAGTGTGTCATGGCATCAAAGTAAGAGTGTGACCATTTCGTCTCGGCTTTCCACCGCCCGAAATCTGTCAAGTACGTCGGATAGCTCCCTTCTTCCATGAAATCGAACGACGAGGCAATATGGGTGGGTAACTGTTGGACAGTCTCTTTGACATCCCGGAGAATCTGCTGGAGAGTGAACGTGGTGTGGGGATACTCGCGTTCCAACGTCGACTGAAGCTTCCAGTCTGCGTTCTTTTGTCCTCGAAACAGAAGCACTGATCCCGCATGGTGGTCGGGATTCATTGCTACGGCTACATCTCCGGGAGCTTCTGAAATCTGTTCACTTTCCTTCTCACTTCTCCTCTGTTGATCCGTGAACAGTGACTCCACTTCGTTGCGGAACCTTTCCCATGACAACAGATTTTCGGCTTCCTGCATGTGATGGTCCGTTCTCTCTGACTCCGACCCATATCTCAATTCGGTTGCGAAGGTAATTCAATCGCTCACGGAATACAATCTCGCACTGGCTGGAAATGCTGTTGCCTTTCCGGGGATCGCCTATCCTGGATGAAAAAGAGAAAGCCCTCTCATGTTCAATCTCCCTGCCGTTCAATCCGCCCTGCGTCAGTACCAGTTCTCTGGCTGGCTGCTCTATGAATTCCGAGGCTCCAACGTCCTCGCCCGACGCATCCTCGACATGGGGGAGCAGCCGCTGATGTCGCGGCGGTTCCTGTACTGGATTCCCGCCGAGGGGACGCCGGTCAAGATTGTTCACCGCATTGAGGACTCGGCCCTCGACCACCTGCCGGGCGAGAAAGTGGTCTATCTGAAGTGGCAGGAGTTCGAGGCGGCCATCCGCACGGTCGTCTCCGGCCAGTCCCCGGTCGCGATGGAATACTCACCCGGCAACGGCAACCCCTACATCTCCAAGGTCGACGCCGGAACCATCGAACTCGTCCGCAGCTTTGGAGCCACCGTGGTCTCCTCGGGCAACTTGATCCAGCTCTTCGAGTCGACCTGGGACGACGAGCAGGAAGCGATGCACTTTGCCGCAGCCAAGGTCACGGATGCGGCGTACGTTGTCGCCTGGAAGTTCATCGCGGACGAGATCGAAAGAACCGGCGGGGTCGAAGAGGTCGCCGTGCAGCAGGCGATCATGGACCACTTCCACCGGCATGGCCTGACCACGTACTCGCCGCCGATCGTGGGTCGCGGACCCAACAGCGCGCTGCCGCACTATGAGACCGGTCACGGGGATGACACCCGCATTGTGAAGGGCGATTTCGTGCTGGTTGACCTGTGGGCGAAGCTCAACCAGCCACGTGCGGTCTACAGCGATCTGACCCGCACCGGCTATGTCGGCACGTCGGTCCCGGAGAAGTTCACCAAAGTCTTCCAGGTCGTCGCAGCGGCCCGCGATGCCGGAATCGCCTGCGTGCAAGAGGCGTTCGTCGCCGGGCGCGAACTCTCCGGCGGGACCGTCGATGATGCGGTGCGAGTGGTCATCGAGCAGGCCGGGTATGGCCCGTACTTCACGCACCGCACGGGCCACAACATCGGCCAAGAGGTCCACGGCAACGGAGCCCACATCGACAACCTCGAAACCCGCGAGGACCGGCTCCTCATGCGAAGAACCTGCTTCTCGATCGAGCCGGGGATCTACCTGCCGGGAGAGTTTGGAGTCCGCAGTGAGATCGATGTCTACATCGACGCAAACGGGGCAGTCCACGTCACCGGCGGCGAATTGCAGCGAGAGATTGTGCCGATTTTACGATGAGAGTCTTACTTGAGGTCACCCGATCGAATGACGGTGACCTGACGATCTTCAGTTCTTGCATTGAGGAGAATGTTCTGCAACTCGGTCACATCAAGTTCGACGATATCCGCCTCCTGCATGTATGGGCCATGCTCAGTCGCGGTCTTGCGTTTGGAGGATTCCGATGCTGATCCCCTGGCTGGCTTCTCTGCTGATTGGCCTCGCGGCCGCCTCAGTCGCCTGGGGCCTGCTGACCTCGGATGGCTCGTGGTTTGACAATCTGGAGCGCCAGTGGGCCGCACAACTGCGACGCCTCCGAATCTCAACCGCCCGTCTACGGGTCTATTTGATCTGCTGGCTCAGCATCACCGCAGCTGTCGGTGTGCTGTTGTGGGTTGGAATGGGATCGCCCTTGTTCGCGGCGTGTGCGATCGGATTACTGCTGAGCGTCCCGTGGCTCATCCTGCGGAATCTGGCGGCCCGACGACATGAGAAGATTGAGGACCAGTTGGCCGACGCGATGGTCTCGCTGTCGAGTGCGATCCGGGCGGGGTTGTCACTGCCGCAGTCGCTCGATGTGCTCGCCTCGCAGTGTCCCCGGCCCATTCGTGATGAGTTCCAACAGCTCCACGGGGAGTACCAGCTCGGCAAGACTCTGGATGTCTGCCTTAAGGAAGCTCGCGACCGCTTGAAGAGCGAAAACTTTGCCCTCTTCGCCGCCGCGATGGAAGCCAGTCGCCAGAGTGGCGGGCGATTGAACGA
>JAYSUV010000367.1:0-12465 GCA_043718945.1 Planctomycetota bacterium | reverse complement strand
CAATTCCTGTGAGATGGTAGACTATTGGTCGAACGGTGGGGATTCCGATCCAGTGGGTGGACCGATGCGATGCAACCCGCAAGTGCCTCTTGTTCCTTTGTCACCCAGACGCTCAAAGCAGCGTCTGGGCCACCCCGCCATCCTGAAGGCAGGCGATCTCCCAGCTGCCGCGAAGTAGTTCCCTCGCGAGTTCATCGAATCCCCAGAAAGCCGCCTGAGTTCAGGCGGCTTTCTGCATTTGGAGACAACCAGCAACCCGACGCGTCAGCGAGGGCGGATGTCTCTCAATGCCCTCAGCCAATTCGTTGCGTCAGGCGTGCCTTTGTTGCCGGAGAGTTTCTGAAGTATGTGCATGAAGCATGTCGGCAGTGGCATGTCTTACCCCCTCTCCCCACTGGCATGTTGGCGATTTGGCATGTTGGCGATTTGGCATGGTGGCGCTGTGGGGAGCGAGCCACTCTGGCCTGATGAAACGAGCGGAGACTGGGCGACCGCGTCTGACTCGGTGAAGATGGTTCCCCGAGTCAGACGCCCTCTCTCCGCAACCGCGAATCGCATCCCAGCGAACCTCCTGTGCCAAGGCACACCGGTAGGCTCCAGAGCGAGCCAACCGGTGCTACCCTGCTACGGCACTTTCACTACGGCGCAGCCCGCACGGCGAGCGACTTCCAGACCACGCTCGTCTGGCCTGGGTCGCCCATCGAGATTTGGAGTTCCAGTCCCTCGGGGAGGATCCCTTGATCCGAGACCGTCGTGGTCCGCAGTAGCCGGAAATGGGGCGAGCCAGCTCTCGCAAATAGAAAGTACAACATAGTCCCCCGGCGGGCCAGTCGCAGGCGGCCCGCAGTGGCCTCTTCCGGTGCGGGTTGAGAGTCCCACTCGGCCTCACCGTTGGAGCGAGGGCGATCAACCATGGTATCCAGGAAGTAATCCTCTTTGACGTTGCAGCGGGCGTGGAACTTGATCGCTTGTTTCGGCGTGCTGTCCAGTCGCAGCGTGAGGTTGATCCCATTGAAGAACCGCGAACTCTGCGGAGGCGTGGCAGTGAGTCCCTCAAACTCAGCGGTGATGTCGAAGTCACCTTGAAGCTGGTACGGGGCGAAGAGGCTGTGCGCGATCCAGGTCTCCGGAGCACGGCTTTCCTGGGTCGCAAGCCACCCTGCTGGATGCGCGGCAACAGCGCTGATCAGTCCATCAGCGGTGTGCCGCTTCTCCCGAAAGCTAAGTTGATCGAGCCCCTTGTCGAGGAAGGTGATGACCCCCGCGTTGTCCGGCACTGCTGGAGTGAGCTTCTCTGCCTCGGCATCCAGCTGGCGAAGCAGCGCGGTGTCGGCCAGCTCTTGATCCTCCAGCGCGGGAAGTTGCTTCGGCCACTGCCCGGTCCAGACCATGTCCCGAACGCGAACGACCGAGCGATACGGGAAGTGAAACAGGCCGAAGCGGCGCATGTTGGTCGCCTCGATTGGACGACGAAACACGGGAGTGTCGTTGAGGGACACTGTCACGCTGTTTCCCTTTAATTCCAGCCGCACTCGATTCCACTTTCCCTCGCGAAGTGGCAGTGGTCCTTGAAGCAGTTGGTGCTCCGGTTCTTCGAACAGATTCTCGGCGGACAATTCTGTCTGCTCGTAGACCCCATCGGTGCACCAATGCAGTCGCACCATATCGGGATCGAGAACAAACGCGAGGCGGTCGAGTACGGGATGCACGTGATACTGGTTTCGCCGATACAGGAACTCGTATTCAATGACACCGTCTTCGAGAATTGGTCGATGATAGCGCAGCAGACTTTCGTCCCCAGCATGCATTCGCGGGTCGGGAGCAATGAGAGGCGAGAGCTGGGGATTCGGCCCCAGTTGGCTTTCCAATTCCTGACTGTTACTTCTCCAATGGCGAAATCGCTGGAAGTTCTGCGTCTCGTAGTACGAGGACCAGCCCGTCAGATCCGAGTCATAGATCAGTTTGATCGACTCCGGAATCACGGGGGTTCCCGAGATCCGGACGTCCCGGATGCCGCCGTGATAGCGATGCCAGAAGCGGGCTCCCATCCACGGGTCTTTCGCAAGGTTCAGCGACTCCAGAGGTATCTCACGTCCGTTGACGATGAACTGCCCGAGCCCGTCTCGGTCGCGAATCGTCACGTGAAACCACTTGCCGACCTCGGTATCCATCTTTCGAGATAATTGGGGCTTCGAGTAGTTGCGTCGATGATCCCCCGTTTCGATATGTGTCATCCCCCACGCGGGGCCGAGCCAACGCCCTTTGAAGAACATCTCGCACTCGCGCCAATCGAATGTTGTGGTCAGGCAGTCGACCTCGAAGTTCCCCTGGAGCGGACTTTGAAAGTACAGAAAGTCATTCTCGTGCCCGGACAGCTGCGCGATCCCCTGATCAGAGTGAATCCAGCGGGCCCCCGGCATTCCCTGGCCGCGCGTACTGGCCCATTCAAACCCGGCGGGGGTCCACTGGTTCGTCGGCAAGGCCCGATAGTAGTCACCCTCCGTCCCGGTCGGGGACTGCATGATCCGCTGGAACCCCATCAACCCCAGCAGTTGTCGATCCCAAAGGTCCGAACCCGTTCCTTTCCCGCCATGCAGATCGCGATAGACAAACTCAAACAGCGTTTCCGTGACCGCTTCGCAGGTGACCGGATGTCGCACACTCTGCCAAAAGGCCACCATCTCCGGCCAGCGCTCGCGGTGATCACGAATCGGATGGTGAATCACCGTGCGTCCCAGTGTCTGCAGCTGGTCGGCGGCCGCGGGGTACTGGCCTTGCGCGATGTCGACCAGAATCAGTAGTGCCAGCGCGGCCCGCTGCGAATGATCAAACGGATCAACGGTCGCCGCTGGCCGAGCTGCTTCAATTTCAGCTCGAAGTGCTTCGAGCTGGCCCAACTCTTTGGCCGTCGCGACAAGTTCCAGAGCAGGAGCCAGCAGGCTTCCCCCCACCAGCACACGCCCTCGCCCTTCGGCCTCCGCCACCCGCAGCCGCTCGCGTTCCTCGCGCGTGTACTGCGCCACTAGCGGGGCGGGACTCAGAGGGGAAAAGTGACCGTTCAGCCGAAAATCGGGATGCTCCGGCCCCGGCAAAACCCAAGCCTTCAATCGATCATAGCGCTGCTCCGGGGGAATCTGGACTGCCCTCCGCAAGACCGCTGTGGAGTTGTCGGCCAGAACGTCCGATCCCATGATCGAGTGGATTGCATGAAGTCGAGTCTGATGATTCGCTCCGGCAGCAAGGCAAGGCCGAACCGAAAATGCCAGCAGGCATCCCAGGCTGGCGAACCAGACAATCCCATATGGAAATCGATAGGACACGCTGGACTCCCGATCGGCCGGATCTTCCCGGTGTGGCTCAAACTTCGGAATTCGCTGGTTCCCAAGCTCCAGCTTGGGAACCGCTATCCTCGAAGCTCTGCTTCCCCGAGTCGCCCGCGACTTTCGCCCTCGGCTGTTCGGTCAGCGAACTTATGAAGGCTGAACTGACTCCGCGAGTTCACTCGACCGGCGACGAAGCGGAGCTTCGGGGATATGCAGTCCCAAGCAGAGCTTGGGACTGAGTTCTCGACATGGCTCAGGGACGGGCAGGATTGCCCATCCTACATCAATACTCGTTCCCCCTGGCCTCGTCGCTGCCGGCGGCGAGGGTGGTGGCGGTGGATTTGACGGACTGGCGGATCACGCGGTTGTCGCGTTCGGCGATGAGTTTCGCCAGCGCCGCTTCGGTGGTCATGAAGCCGAGGTCGCCTTCGATGCGGTCGCGAACGGAGACGCCGAGCTGGTCGCGGTCCTTGGCTCCGATGACCAGCATGTACGGGACCAGGTCGATTTGGGCGTCGCGGATTTTCTTCTTGACGTTGGCGCTTTGCATGTCGATCCTCGCGCGGAACCCGGCGGCTCGCAGCTTGGTGAGGATCTCCTGGCAATACGGCAGGATGTCATCGTTCAGGCCGAGAATCCGCACCTGTTCCGGGGCGATCCATAGTGGGAAGGCAGCTGCGAAGTGCTCGATCAGCATACCGCAAAAGCGTTCCATCGATCCGAACGGGGCGCGGTGGATCATGACGGGGCGGTGCGTGGTGTTGTCGGCTCCGGTGTATTCGAGTTGGAACCGCTCGGGGAGGTTGTAGTCGAGTTGGACGGTACCGAGTTGCCACTCGCGGCCGATGGCGTCGCGGACCATGAAGTCGGTCTTCGGGCCATAGAAGGCCGCATCGCCGACCCCTTCGGTGTACGACAGCCCAACCTCGGTCAGCACCTTCCGCAGGGTGTTCTCGGCCTTGTCCCACAACTCTGGCGAGCCGACGTACTTGTCGGACTTCGGGTCGCGGGTCGAGAGTTGGACGCGATAATCATTGAGGCCGACCGCACTCAACACGTACTGTACGAGATTCAGCGTGTCCTTGAACTCTTGCTCCACTTGTTCGGGAGTGCAGAACAGGTGGGCATCATCTTGCGTGAGGCCCCGCACTCGCAGCATGCCGTTTAGCTCGCCCGATTGCTCGTGGCGATAGACGGTCCCGAACTCGGCCAGCCGCACGGGCAGGTCGCGGTAGCTGCGCGGTTCGGCCTTGTACATCTGGACATGGTGGGGGCAGTTCATGGGCTTGAGCAGGTAGCGTTCCTGCCCCTTCTCCCACTTGTGGAGATACGCCGCTCGCTCCTCAGCGGTGCCACTCATCGGGTAGTCGTGGAACTCACACCCGCAGACATTGGCCGACGCGCGCAGCTTGGCTTCATCTTCCGGGCGCAGAGTTCCCTCACCGAGCTTGGTCCGCCAGAAGTCGACGGTCTGTCCCGCGGGATGACCGAAAATCGGCGGGTACTGCGACTCGCGATAGTACGGGAAGTGCCCGCTGGTTTCGTACATCTCCACCCGCCCAATGTGTGGCGAGTAGACCGGCATGTAGCCTCGGCGGACGAGTTCCGCCTTGATGAACTCTTCGAGGGTCGAGCGAATGATCGCCCCCTTCGGCAGCCACAAGCACAACCCCTGGCCGACCTCGTTCGAGATCGCAAACAGCCCGTGCTGCTTGCCGAGGACGCGGTGATCGCGGCGTTTGGCCTCCTCGATCTGGGTCAGGTAGGTCTCCATGTCCTTCTTCTCGAAGAACGCGGTCCCGTACAGGCGTTGCAGCTGCTTGTTTGCGGCATCGCCCTTCCAATAGCTGCCCGCGATGCTGACGAGCTTGAAGGCTTTGACCTTGCCCGCGTCGGGGATGTGCGGTCCGCGGCAGAGGTCGACGAACTCGCCCTGGCGGTAGAAGCTGAGCGTCTCGTGTGCGGCGAGGCCGGTCTCGACGTGTTCGACCTTGAGGTCTTGCTGGAGGTCTTTGCAGAGCTGGACGGCTTCAAGGCGGGTGAGGTGGAAGCGTTCGAAGGCTTCGGCCTCGGCACAGATGCTGGCCATCTCCTGCTCGATGCGGGGGAAGTCCTCCTCGCTGATTTTTTGAGCGAGGTCGAAGTCGTAGTAGAAGCCGTTCCCGGTCGTCGGGCCGAACGCGAGGCCGACTCCTTCATAGAGCCGCATCACCGCCCGGGCCATGATGTGGGCGCACGAATGACGCAACACGCCGAGGGCGAGCGGGTCTTTGTTTGTGATCAGCTTGACCGGGATCGGGCTGGCTGTGGAGAGGTCTTCGAGAGGCCGGAAAGCATCGCAGATCGTCTCGCCGATTTGCACGGAGATCGTGGCCTGGGCGAGCCGCTCGGAGATCGAACGAGCGACATCGAGAGCGGAGGAGCGAGCGGGGAATTCTTTGACAGTACCGTCGGGAAGTTGAACTTGCATGAGACGAGAGAGTCCTGAACACTGGGGGTGAGCCGAGTGAGCGGCAGGGCGCTAGCCGCCGGTTCCTGCGACCATACGCCCAGAAGAACCGGCGGCTAGCGCCGTGCCGCTCACAAGACCGAACACCCACACATCAAACCGCGACGCCCACCGCTACGAATGGTGAGGAAACCGCCACGACTTGTTGACGGGGTTGTACTGCATCAGGAAAGGGCGGGTCAATCGGCGGTCGTCAATCCCCCGTTCCTTGCCTTCGTAGCGTCACAGCACGCGACAGTCAGCGGGCTGCGGCGTATGATCTGCTGGAGAAAGACTTCCGAAGTCTCCGAAGACATCGGAAGTCTGGCGGGGAAGCACAGCTGTTCGAGGATTCGCGATTCGATGTCTGATTTCAAAACTGTCGCCGATGTGGGCGAGATCCCCGAAGGGGAAGGGCGTTCCTATGCGGTCAATGGCCGGATGGTGGCGGTCTTTCTCTCGGCCGGAGAGTATTTCGCGATCAGCGATACCTGCCCACACATGGGGGCTTCACTGGGGGCGGGGGCGCTGGAGGACGGGGCCGTCTCGTGCCCGTGGCATGCCTGGCGATTCAGTATCAAGGACGGTTCCTGGTTAGACGCTCCGAACTCGAAATTGCGAGCGGATTCGTTCGCAGTGCGCGTGGTTGATGACGAGATCCAAGTGCTGGTGCCCGATCCAGCGCCGCGTGGAGCTGTTGAGTCCGCCGCTGCTGCTCCGCCCTGCACTCCCCAGACTGGTTGCCCGTGATGTCTGCGGAAACCATTGTCTTTCTGGCCCGACATGGGGCGACGGCCAATAACCTGACCGTGCCGATTCGGTTGCAGGGGAACTCGATCAATGGCCCGCTGGCCATGATCGGTGTCGAGCAGGCCACTGCCTTGGGACAGGCCCTCCGCACGGTTCGAGTTGATGCCGTCTACTCCAGCACGATGGTGCGAGCCAGGCAGACCGCCGAACTGGTCGCAGTCCCGCATCAGTTGACACCTCAAGCGGTTGAAGGGCTGCATGAGATCAGCGTCGGGCAGTGGGAGGGGCTCTCCTGGGTCGAAATTCAAGCCCGCTTTCCGAGTGAGTTCCAGGCATTCTTCGACAACCCGGCTGAGGTGCCGTACTTGGGTGGCGAGTGCTACATCGACGTGCTGGCCCGAGCGCGACCGGCGTTCGATCAACTCGTCGCGAAGCATGCGGGGCAGACGATCGTGATCGTCACTCACAACGTGGTCAACCGGGTGCTGGTGGCCGATTTTCTGGGGCTGCCGCTGGTGCGGGCCAAATTCTTACACCAGTCCAACTGCGGATTCAGCGAGATTCGCTGCCGCCCCGGGATCACCGATGTTCGCAGCGTGAACTGCGATCAGCACGTCTGGCCGTGGACCCGCGAGCCTTCGCTGCGCTAGCTGCCGGGGGACCCCGTGATTTTCAGGGACGTGAACCGATGCCAGACATCGTGTATGCCATTGAACCCGATCTCTCGGTCGCAGAGTTCATCTCTGTCCTGGTGCGGTCAACTTTGGGAGAGCGCCGACCGGTCGATGATCGTCCTCGCATTGCTGGAATGCTCCAGCAGGCGGATGTCATCGTCACGGCTCGACTGGCCGGGCAACTCGTCGGTGTCTCGCGGGCGTTGACCGATTTTCAGTTCTGCACCTATCTGTCTGATCTGGCGGTCGACGAAGCCTATCAGCGACAGGGGATCGGTAGACGCCTGATTGCAGAGACGCATCAAGCCGCGGGCCTGCACACGATGCTGATCCTGATCGCCGCTCCCAAAGCGGCCAGCTACTACCCGCACATCGGGATGGAACCGCACCCCTCCTGCTGGATGATTCCCCGGCAGGGATGAGTGATCGCCACACGTTTAGGCGAGCGTCCCGACTTCGCGACTCCCGAAAACATCCGAGAACTCCGAAGGAGTGTGATCGCCATCCTACGCAGAAACCCTCGGATTCGAGCAACTCTTCCACCTTACCAAAGCACGGCTGCCCAAGCCTGTGTTCCAAGAGGAAACTCCCTGCTTTGTCCCGCCAGGGACACCCGACAGTAGCCCACCGTTTCAACGGTGGGAAAGCGATCCCGGCCACTCACCGAGTCCCGCCAGGGACGGCAGAAGCCTGCGAAAGTCGTAGTCGCATGCAGCGAAAGCACAGCCCATCGTGCGAGATTCTGTCGCCCCTGCCGGGGCTGCGGACCGCGAGCGACTCGTGGTCCGACCGCTGAAGCGGTGGGCTATTGTCGGGTGTCCCTGCGGAACAAGAGGGACCAGCGGGCCTCTCTCATCTGAGGAGGCGTGTGATTTCCCAGGGTTCCACACGTTGGAAACTCTGAGGTGGAGGCACAGAACTCTGCGTAAAATGGCGTCTGCACTCCTTCCGAAGTCTCGGACGTCGGTTTTCACGGGCCGCTCGCCTTGTCAGTCATCATCCAGTGGCTTTGGCATCCGAATCTTGGGGAGTTTCTTCTTGGGTCGCCCCTTCGAAAACGGATTCCCCGATTCGTGCGACTGCTGCATCCGCCCCATCCCCAGAAACCCCAGTCCCGCCAATGCGAGTACGCACACACAAAAGATTAAGTACAACATCCGCTGGGTGAACATGTACGGAATCAAGCTCGGCAGATGACCGAGCTGAACGATGGAGTTCGAGATGAACATCCACAACCCCGCGAACATGACCACGATCGCAGCTGCCAAACCACGCCCTCGCCCTCCACGAATTCGCAGGTGCATGTCGCTGCCCTCGTCCTCGCTGTCACCCTCCTCCAGCTGAGGTGCCATCGCACTCGCTTCATGATCCATGTGTGCTTTGTAGAGGGCAGCTGCGCCACCCCAGAGCAAGTAGCAGAGCAGAGTGATCGAGAGCGCCGCCACTGTTTTCAGGGACATGCCACGAGAATTGTCATCAGACATTGCTGTCTCACGGAGAGGAGGGGCCGGAGGAAGTACGATCGGCCCCCATCGTAGCGGGAGAGATCGCCTTCTTCCTCGGAGATGAATTTTTCTTCCACCGACACCACGGCAGGGTTGTCCTGCCGCCCTAATTTCGGCAAGCTGGCATGAGCCCTTCGAATTCAAACTCGGGAATGAGTCATCCTGCATGTCCCCCACACCGGGAGTTAATCATGTCGCGTTGGTTTTATGCCGCCTTGATGTCAGTCTGTTTGAGTGTGGTGTACGAGTCCTTGCCCGTGAAGGCCGACGAGGCCAACGGCGAGCCGATCGACTCCGTCGAATTCCAACCGCTGGCCGCTGCCACGGGCCGGTTGCTGGAGGCGCTCCAGTTTCAGGGCACTCCGCTACCGGCAGCTGAGACGGCTTCGCTGCAAGAGATTCTTAAGTCGGGATCAGGAGTCGAGGGCGTCCTGGCGATTCAGAAGATTCTCGACCCGCATTGTCTGGCCACTGTGCGGGTCAATGCCGAGAGTCGTGTCTCGGCGGTTCCGGGACCGGTCAAGAAGCAGTTGATCCAGCAGGGCTGGCGGACCTTCCTGATGAAGGTCCACAACGAAGCGGGCGTGACAGCTGAACTGAAAGTCGGCAGCCCTCAATCCGGCCCGACTTATCAACAAGGGAAGGGGAATCGCGAGCAACCTCAGAAGGACCAGAAACTGGTGACAGCTGCCGAGTCGGCGGGACGGTTTCTCGATATCGATGCCTCTCAAGGTTCGCCGCTCACACTCAATCTGTCGGGCTTGCTCGTCGAGTACCGGTTAGTCCAGCTCTATAGCCGCGACAAGGGAGACCGCGAAGCGACGCTCATGTTTGATGTCGGTCAAGGCACGCAGGATCTCGGGTTCCGCAACGAGACGCCGATCCTCTTCCAGTGCCTGCCGGCGGTCGAGGTGGTTCTCGATGTGCGCGACTTCGATGGGAGCCCCACGAGTGCTGCCTTCACGATCAAGGATGCTCGCGGGTTCGTTTATCCGCACCCCAAGCGCAGGCTGGCTCCCGACCTGTTCTTCCATCATCAGATTTACCGAGCGACTGGTGAGACAGTCACGCTTCCGCCGGGCGAGTACACGGTCAACGTCCAGCGAGGGCCGGAATACTTGGTGGAGACACTCCCGCTTTCGGTGAAGCCTGACGCCGTGAATCAACGGCTCGCCGTGCAGTTGCGGCGGTGGATTCATCCGGCGAAGCGGAACTGGTTCTCCGGCGACCATCACGTCCACGCTGCCGGTTGTGCCCATTACGACAGCCCGACCGAAGGGGTCGGCCCGGCGGACATGATGCGGCACATTCTGGGTGAGGACTTGAACGTCGGCTGCGTGCTGTCGTGGGGGCCGTGCTGGTACACGCAGAAGCAGTTCTTCGAGGGAAAGACCAACGCCCTGTCGAAGCCCGACTATCTGATGCGGTACGATGTCGAGGTCAGCGGGTTCCCGTCCTCACATGCGGGGCACTTGTGCCTGCTGCGATTGAAGGAAGACGACTACCCCGGCACCACCGTTCTCGAAGAGTGGCCGAGTTGGACCTACCCCGTGCTGGAGTGGGGGCAGAAGCAAGGCGGCGTGGTCGGGTACAGCCACAGCGGCTGGGGTCTGGCTCTGCCGGACCATATGCCGGACGGATCGCGGCAATTCTCGCCGCATCCGTGGGGCGGGGCACCGCAAGGCTGGCAAGGTCGCTGTGCGGACACGTTGCCGGATGATGCGTTGCCGCCGTTCAATGGCATCGGAGCCAACGAGTTCATCGTCACTGGCCCGCTCGGCGTGTGCGACTTCATCTCCGCCGTCGATACGCCGGTGATCTGGGAACTGAACATCTGGTATCACATGCTCAACTGCGGCGTGCGGACCCGCATCAGCGGCGAGACCGACTTCCCGTGTATCTATGGGGACAAGGTCGGACTGGGCCGCATTTACGTCCAACTCGACAAGGACCAGCCGCTCGACTTCGATGCCTGGTGCGAGGGTCTCAAGCACGGTCGCAGCTACTGCGGCGACGGGCTGAGCCATGTGCTGGATTTCCGCATGACCGACCCGAAAACCTTCCCGCTCATCGTCAATGGACGTGACCTCACGAAGGTCGCGTTGGGGCAAGAAGGCCCCGGCGGCGAGGTGAGTCAAATCGACCTGAAGGAGCCGGGGAAGGCCACAGTCACATTCGACGTGGCGGCTCTCCTCAACGAGAAGCCCACGCCGGAGACCGAACGCATCCGGTCCGCCAGGCTCGACTCGAAGCCCTACTGGCACGTCGAGCGCAGCCGCATCGGGGAGACTCGCAAAGTCCCCGTCGAGATCATCCGCAACGGCCTCGTCGTCGACCGCCAAGAAATCGAAGCCGACGGGAAAACTCAATCCCTCACCGCCGACATCGACATCCCCGAATCCTCCTGGGTCGCCGTCCGCATCCTCCCCAGCGTCCACACCAACCCCATCTGGGTGCAAGTCGGCGACCAACCGATCCGCGTCGCCAAGAGTGTCAAATGGTGCCGAAAAGCCGTTGATATCTGCTGGGAAGCCAAGCGGAAGGCGATCCGAGAATCCGAACGCCCCGCCGCCGAGGCCGCGTACCAAACGGCCCGCGACTTCTACAACAGGGTCGAGAAGGAGGCTGGCCATTAGTCCCGCCTGACCACTCGTAGCCCTGTTCGTGACAAATCGGATAAATCTTCAAAAAATGTCCCATTGTCCGATTGACGACATGCCGACCAATAGATAACGTAAATATATCAGCGTTCGCTGGTATTTTGACTTGTTTACCTCGAATGACGAGGTGAATGTCAATTGAAACGTCATTTCTGTCTCTTTCTGGAGGTTCGAATCATGAAGATGCCGCGAACGGTTCGTGGATTCACGCTGATTGAGTTGCTGGTGGTCATCGCCATCATTGCCGTACTGATTGCCCTCTTACTGCCGGCAGTGCAGCAGGCTCGCGAGGCCGCCCGGCGGTCGACTTGCAAGAACAACCTGAAGCAATATGGGTTGGCGATTCACAACTACCATGAGACGACTGGGGCGATCCCTCTCGGAGCGAACTACAACGGGAACTGGAACAACTCCGTTGTGGGCTGGCAGGTTCGAATTCTGCCATTCGCAGATCAGGCTCCCCTCTACAACAAGATGGACTTCTCTGCCGGTGGTGTGTCGGGAACTGCGGGAGTTGACCTGCTTCTGCCAGGCGGGAAGTATCTCCGTCAGACGGAAGTTCCGTACTCCAAGTGTCCTTCCGATGCCTCCCCCAGCCCCGACGGGAACTGGGCGCAGGCCAGCTATGGGGGATCCATGGGATCCCAGAAGACTGATTCTGCGAGTGCCGCTTGCCAGCCCTTCTTCGTGGCTGGAGTCAACTACGAGAATCCAGGTGGAAGTGCAGGTCACGGTAACACGACCGAAAAGAGGTACATCGCTGGGATTTTCGGTCGCGTGCTGTCCGAGAAGATGACCTTTGCCGATGTGACCGATGGTTTGACAAATACCATCTTCGTCGGTGAGATTCTTCCCGCCTGTAACGACCATGGCGGTGGCTGGTGGCACTTCAATGGAATGGCCAACGCACACGCCTCAACTTCGGTCCCAATCAACACCATGACGACTTGTAATGCCCCCTACAAACGTCAATCACCCCCATTTCCAACTTGTACCGCACAGAACAATTGGAATATCGCATGGGGATTCCGTTCTTCTCATACCGGGGGAGCCCATTTCTTGCTC
>JAYSUV010000366.1:0-1570 GCA_043718945.1 Planctomycetota bacterium | reverse complement strand
CTTGTCGGCTAAGGCGTAGGCGATGGTGCGGTACTTGTCGCAGCTGATGGCGAGCCAGGCGAACGGGCAGCTGTTCGGGGAGACGGAGTTCTTGATGCGGGACGCGGTGCATCGACTCGGGGCGGAGGGGATCGACATCGCGCTGCATGATCGCGAAAAAAGGGGTACCAAGGAACGCACATCACGTGTCCCGACTGTGGAGGCGAAGCCAGGTTCGTAAGCTATCGGTCGTGCGAGGTCATGACGTTGATGGGCGAAGCGGTGTACGAGCGGGCGTATTATCATTGCTCGCATTGCAAGCACGGCCACTGTCCGACGGACGCGGAATTCGGTCTGGAGGACAAGCACACGCCGGGGTCCGAAGAGGTCATCGCGATGGTGGGAGCGACAGCTGCGTTCGCTGAGGGAGCGCATGTCGAGTTGGCGCGGTTGACGGGTTTGACGCTGTCGGCCTCGAGCGTGCAGCGGGTCACGGAGCGGGTCGGTGATGAGGTCGCGCAGCGCCGCGCGGAAGGCGAAACGTTTGGCCCCGATGAGGTCTGGACGTGGCCGCCAGATGCGAACGGCAAGGCCACTGCGTACGTCGGTCTGGATGCGATTTCGGTGCGGCAACAAGGCCCGCACGCCGAACCGGCCGAGGGGCGCATGCCGCTGGTGGCCCTGGTGTTTCGCGACAATGCCCTAACGACCAAGCCCTCGCAGCGAGGAGCGAGATACGTGGCGGGCCTTGTCGATTTGCTCGCCATCGGACAACAGCTGCGACGTGAATGCATGGCAGTCGGAGTCGACCGCGCGGACCATGTCGTCGCGCTGACCGATGGCGGCGGGGGTTTCGAGGGCTGCCTGACGGAGGCTTTGGCCGGGCTCGCGAAGCACCTGATCTTCATCCTCGATTTCTGGCACGCCGCTGAGCACCTGCAAGAGTTCGCGAAGGTCTTCATCCGCGATGAAGACCCCCCGAGAAGAGCAGATAAAAACGTGGTGCCACACCCTCAAGCACGCGGGCGGTGCGGTCCTGCTGAGGGAAGTGGAGTCGCTCGACCTGACTTCGGCCAGCCCGCTGATCATCGAGGCACACCGCCAACTGACCGGCTATCTGCGAAATAATTTGCACCGCATGGACTACCCGATCTATGTCGAAAACGGCTGGCAAATCGGCAGCGGTCGCGTCGAGTCGGCATGCAACAGCGTCGTCGCCTGCCGCCTCAAAGGCCCCGACATGCGCTGGCACGAACCCGGCACCAACGCCCTGAGCCACCTCTGCGCCCTGTTCAAAAGCGAACCCTCCGCCTGGCACCACTTCTGGTCCCGAGAGAAACCGCAACCCCCAACTCCCGCCGAACGGCCCGCGTGCCTACTTTCGTGATGCACACACCCACCGGTAGACCTCTGAGGTTTTTTCAAGTCACATGTTTGGCGATCTCCGGATTTGGGGAGGAGTCTTTGGTGAGGAGTCTTTGGTGAGGAGTCTTTTGGGGAGGAGTCTTTGGGGAGGAGTTTGGCGAGGGGGCTTTGGGCTTGGGCGAGGGCTTGGGTGTCGGTTTGATCGTGGTAGGGTTGACGGTCTTTC
>JAYSUV010000365.1:0-1570 GCA_043718945.1 Planctomycetota bacterium | reverse complement strand
GCTGACGCGAGTCGACTTGTCCTCTGACTCGCGTCAGCGGCTCCGCAGGAGCCTCGCCCTCCCGAGGGGCGGTGAACCCCCAAATCTTGCGTTGATGACATTGCCTACATTCATTCCTCAGTCTTTTCGAATTGGAGTTCCCCATGCGTCGTCGTGGATTTACGCTCATTGAGCTGCTCGTGGTCATCGCGATCATCGCGGTACTGATCGCACTGTTGCTTCCCGCTGTCCAGCAAGCTCGCGAGGCGGCTCGCCGAACTCAGTGCAAGAACAACCTCAAGCAGATTGGACTGGCGATGCACAACTATCATGACCAGTTCCGCTGCTTTCCTCCGGGGTATATCAGTATCGACCCCGCTAGTGGTCAAATGACTCCGGTCGATGGGGGCAGTGGTGCGGGTTGGGCGCTGTTGATGCTGCCTCAGATGGAACAGGGTACGCTGTACAACAAGTTCGACCTCAATCTCCCGATCACGGCTCCGGCCCATGCGCCGTTGATCAAAACCTCGATCTCGGCATTCCTGTGCCCGAGTGATTCCGCTCCCGCGACGAGTTGGAAAATCGAGAGCGAAGCCAGCCCCGGGACCGTGCTGGCCGAACTGGCGACAGCGAACTACGTCGCAGCCTTCGGGACAGTGTCTCTCGATGATTGCGAGAACGCACCGGGGACTGCACCCGTGACAACTGCGGGACAGTGCGTCGGGAATGGCTCGGTCTACCACAACAGCCGGACCAGCTTGCGGGATTTCACGGACGGAACCAGTAGCACGGTGTTCGTCGGCGAGCGGAAGACCAAGGCGGTTGATGGCTGGTGGTCGACCTGGGCTGGCATGGTCGCGGGCGGGGAGGAAACGGGCCAGCGCGTCTTGGGCTCGGTGGACCATACGCCCAATCATCCGGCGACCCATTTTGACGACTTCAGCAGCCCGCATGTCGGCGGGACGCAATTCCTGATGGCGGATGGTCACGTGCGGTTCATGAGTGAGAATATCGACGCCGCCCTTTACCAAGCCCTCGGCACCATTCGCGGCAGCGAGGTCGTCGGGGAGTTTTAGTGAGAGCTTTCAGCGGTCAGCCAGAAGTCGGCACCGTGGAGACGCGTCTCCCCTGCTGGCTGAATGCTGACCGCTGATGGCTGACGGCTCCCACCTACCCCGGTGGCCAACCGAGGGCCCGCTTCCCCAACAGGTGGATATGCAGGTGGTTGACCGACTGGCCCCCGTCCCGACCGGTGTTGATGACCGTGCGGAATCCGTCGGTCAGGCCCTGCTCTGCGGCGATCTTCTGGACGACCCTGAACAGGTGGCCGATCAACCCGGCGTCGGCGGGTTCCAGTTCGGCCAGCGAAGTGATCTCCTTCTTGGGGATCACCAGAATGTGGACCGGAGCCTGGGGACTGACATCGGGGAAAGCCAGCGAGAGTTCGTCCTCGTAGAGGATTTTCGCCGGAATTTCTCGGTCAATGATCCGCTTGAAGATGGTTTTCGGGGTCGTCATGGCTGCGGGGGTCCTGGATGAAAAATCGCTACATCCGCGCGAATGGGTCAAGCCCGACCTGACGGAACGAGTT
>JAYSUV010000364.1:0-4255 GCA_043718945.1 Planctomycetota bacterium | reverse complement strand
CATAACATCAGCTGTCACGCGGTTGGCGAAAGCCGGCCGACACGGCATGATGCGGGACAGGACCACAGTGGAGCCTCGCATGAAGGGTGATTTCTCGCGCGACAGTCACGACCGGTCGAAGGCATTCAGCCGGGTGCTGATACAGCAGGGCCGGGTCGCGCTCGACGCGGATTTCAACGAGCATGTGTCGATCACGTCGGATCGCTTCCGTGAACTGGCAAGGCACATCATCGGACCCGGCGCGGGGCCGGCGGACAGCTGCGGGTTCAGGGTTGTCAGCGACGTCGCGGAACTTGAAAACGAGGTGCCGGGGCCAGGCGATGAGGAGCGGTCGGCGCTTGCCGCCGGTGACCTGGTCATCATGCCGGGCACATATTTTGTGGGAGGGCTTCCCGTGCGGCTCGAAAGCCGCCTTCTGTACTCTTCCCAGCCGGGATTTTCGTTCAACGGCGACGGGCAGCTGCCCGGCGCAATTGACGTCGACAGCGACTGGATTGCCTGTCTCGAAGTGTGGGAGGAATTCATCGCGCCGGCCCAGGACCCGGCACTTCTCGATCCGGCGCTCGGGGGAGCTGACACGTCGGGACGCGCCGCCATTTTCTGGGAAGTGCGGGTGGTCTTGGAAAGGACCGGCCAGGACCCGGACATGGCGACGTCTACTAGGCGTGGTCGGATGCGTGCCTCGACCTTGCCCGGGGAGCCGGGCGGCTACCTCGGGCATGAGGACAACCTCTACCGGGTCGAGGTTCACTCCGGTACTGATCGGCCAGCGAAGCCCGGGACATTCAAGTGGTCGCGTGACAACGGGTCGCGACTCTTTCCGGTATCGAGGCTTGCTGAGGATATCGTCGAGCTGGGAGATCACCACCACCCTGAAGTCGACGCGTTGCAGGTGGGGGACTGGGTTGAGGTGTCGCGATCCGATCTTTTCGGGCGTGAAGCGCTCAACCGGATGGGACGGATTGAAGGCCTGGGGCCCGACGAGCGAACGCTGACAGTCAGCTGGGCGCCGCCAGGCCGAGACGAGGGTGAACGATCGCCAGTCGATGGCCCGTGGTTTCTTCGGAAATGGGACCATGCAGGCCCGGCCGAGCATGGCGGCACAATACCCCTGGTCGTGGAAGAAGAGATCCAACTCGAAGAGGGCGTTGTGATCGAGTTTGAAACCGGAGGTCATTTCCGGCGCGGCGACTATTGGCTCATTCCCGCCCGGTCCTCGCTTCGCGACATCATGTGGGCGGGAAACGCAGGGGGAGGAGGTTCCGGTTTCCTCCAGCCCCGCGGACCGGACCGCTTCCTCACCCCGCTCGCGATGAGAAAGCAGGGAAAGGTGGTGGACCTTCGGCAGCAATTCCATCCCATCAGCCGACCAGTTGACCCGACCTGAGGCGAACGACAGTAATCCGGGTCAATTTCCAGACGCGCTTCGCGCAGCACGGGCCCGCTTCCTCATTGTTAAGGCAGAGCATGGCGCTGCTTCGGCGTCTGCAGGCGGTATCGACACCAGGGACCGAACGGCGAGACCAGGCCACACCGTCCCGAACACATTCCCGGAAATGTTGCACACAGGCATGTCCCGGTTGTTCGGCGAGAAAAGGCAAGAATTGCGCAGCATTCAATTTGCGTTTACCAAGTCAGTGCTCGGGACAGGATCGAAAGGTCGTCGCGATGCGTGCTGCTTTTTTTCTGCTTGGCATCAGCCTCTCAACTGCCACGATAGCGCAGACCGTTTATTTCGGTTCGCTGCACGCTCATACCTCATACAGCGACGGCAGCGGCACGCCCGACGAAGCTTTCGCCCGCGCCAGGGAAATGGGGCTCGATTTCCTCGCCATTACCGAGCACAATCATCGGGCGGGCGACGGTAAGGGGGATCGCCACGACCGATTGCTGATCGGCCAGCAGCCGCAGCTCTACTCGGGTCTCCCGTCCTCCCTGCTGGAGACCGCCAACCGCCTCAATGCACCCAACGAGTTCGTGACCATTTACGGTCAGGAGGTTTCGACCATCTCCCAGGGCAATCACATCAATATCTTCGCCGTCGGGAATGTCGTGAGCGATGCCCTGGTCCCCAATGGCAATGTACCGGCGCTGCTCGAATGGGCGCGCACCAATCCAGACTGGTCGGGACGTCAGCCACTGCTGCAGTTCAACCATCCGCGCGATCCGCACCGCAACTCCAGGGATTATGGCCGCGACGATTACCCCGACTCAGACTGGGTCGCGACCCTCGATCCGTTCGTTGAGCTCATCGAGGTGCTCAATGCCCCGGCACTGAAGAAGGGTGAGGGTTTCCCGGCCGAGTCCAAGGAAGGCTATTACCTCGAATATCTCAATTTGGGGTTCCACGTCGGACCAAGCGTTGGCCACGACAATCACTGGAAGAATTGGGGTACGTCGACCGACGCCCGGATGGGCGTGATCGCCGACAGCCTGACCCGCGATGGGATCATGGCCGCACTGCGGGCGCGACGGACCTATGCCAGCGAGGACAAAAACCTGAAGGTGATTTTCCGGTCCGAGGAAGCAATAGGTGGAGACATCGTGCCGGCCCTGCTGCCGGGCGATATGCTGCCGCTCACGGTCGAGATCACCGATCCCGATGAACCGGCCGCGCGCTACCGGGTCGATGTCCTTTCCGATCGCCCTGGCGGCGACCGGGCACGCCGGCCGGTGGAAAGCTTCAGATTTGAGGGCAACACAGCTGGCAGGCTTCAGCTCGAAGGCGTGCCATTCGAGGGGGCCGGGCAATTTGTTCTCCTCCGCATCATTCAGACCAGCCCGCGCGAAGGGGATGAGGAACATGAGGAATCCGAGGACAGGGTATGGACCGCGCCAATCTGGTTTGAGGCAGCTGCGCCCGCAGTGATCACACTGCCGCGGCTGGAAATTGTCGACCTCCTGCCCAATCCGGTTGGCGACGATCTGACCAACGAAGAAATTGCAGTACGCAACTCAGGCTCAGCACCGGTCGATATCAGCGGATGGCAGCTGCGGGATCTCGCGGGCAATGTGTGGCAGCTGACCGGGACTATCCCGGCAGGACAGCTGGTCAACTTCCGCCGTGAGCGTCAGCAGATGTCGCTGAACAACGACGGCGACACCGTTGAACTGGTCGCTGCCGACGGGACCGTGATCGACAGCGTCCGCTACGGACGCGCGGTCGAAGGCGCCCGCATGGTGCCGGTGCGCTGATGGCGAAGAATCTGGTCATCTGCTGTGACGGCACCGGCAATGAGATCGGGGTGACGATCTCCAACGTCCTCAAGCTGTTCCGCATTGCCGAAAAGAGCGACGACCAGCGGGTGTGGTACAATGCCGGAGTCGGAACCATTGGGCAGCAGAACCCCTGGACCCGCCTCACCCAGAAAGTCCGCGGCGTATTCGGTCTGGTTACCGGCCTCGGTCTCGATGACCATGTACTGACCGCCTACCGCTTTCTCTGCGAGAATTACGAAAAGGGCGATCTAATCTACCTCTTCGGTTTCAGCCGCGGAGCTTACACGGTCAGGGCTTTGGCTGCGTTCATTCATGTCATGGGCCTTTTCCGCCCGGATCAGATGAATGTCGCGGGGTACGCTTGGGCATCGTTCAAGCGGTCCAGCGCGAGTGATCAAAGCCGCGCCACTCCTGAGCAAGCGCGCAGCGCGGCCCCAGCAAAAATGTCGGGACTTGAGGAAGCATGGCATTTCAGCCGCGTGATCGGTGGACGACCAGTCTCCATCGAGTTTATCGGGGTATGGGACACAGTCGCATCCGTCATAGTGCCTCGGTACGAGCAGCTGAGCTTTAGCCTCCAAACGCTGAGGTTCACGCGCACCAATCCCTCGGTGAAGGTCTTCCGACAGGCGATGGCTATTGACGAGCGGCGACGGATGTTCCGACTCAATGCTTGGACCGAACCTCAGACATACCGACCGAATCCTTTCCGACGGGAGAGCGATATCGCTCAGGACATCAGGCAGGTCTGGTTCGCGGGTGTTCATGCCGACATTGGCGGTGGATATCCCGAGCATGAAAGCGGCCTGTCGAAATACCCGCTTGCCTGGATGATTGAGGAGGCCGCCAGTGCCGGCCTTAAGGTCAATCGCGCGATGATCAATCATCTGGTCCACGGAAAGCCAAGGGCCGGGAGCTCACATCGGTATCAGGCACCGGATTATCGTGGTCACCTTCACCGATCACTTACGATTTGGTGGTCGCCTCTCGAAATCCTTCCCAAGCTGGCCAAGTGGCGGGAATGGATCCGCCGCCG
>JAYSUV010000363.1:0-1578 GCA_043718945.1 Planctomycetota bacterium | reverse complement strand
TGGAGCTTCGGGAGAGGGGCCATCGCGTTGCTCAAGCAGAGACCGGCGGACGACGGTTCCCCCAGACGGGGCCATCCGCCAAGCCTCCTGACCCCGCCACCCACCGTTTCTGAAAAGTGGCGATGTCCGACTCCGAACATCCGAATTACCCCAGCTGCAGGCAGCGTGAGAAGCCACACTTTAAAAATGCCTGCCTCTTGCTTTGCGTCTTGGCGTCTTGGCGTCTTGGCGTTAAATTCCGACTTCCTTGGTCAATCTCGCGGGATTCAGCTGCACGATGCAGATGTGTAGAACGGACGGACGAGGACGTCCGTCCTACGAAACGATTTGATCGAGCCAGTTCCTAACGCGGTGGTTGCGGCTTGGCATCGAGCGTCTCGAACACGGCCTTCATGAGAATCGGCCAAGCCACGGTCGCATCCGCGTAGACCTCGGCGAAGCGGCCGCCTTCTTTCGGGGAGATGAACTTCCCCCAGCTGACGCCCTCGGTGTAGGTACACCCGGAGAGGCCGCCCCAGTGGACCGGTTCGGGGCAGATGCGGACGCCATACTTGAATCGCGGGGCGACGAACTGGCTGCCGACGCGGAGGTTGGTCATGTCGTAGAACGGGGCGACCTGCTGGGCCCAATTGCGGGGGACACCACCGCCGATCGTGAAGATGCCGAGCGTCTGGGCATTGCCAATCAGCCGCGCGTACTCGAGCAAATCGAGGAACGGATTGAACGCGGGAGGCACCCGCATCAGCTCATCCGGTGTCATCTTCGCCGGGTCAAGTTTGTTCTCATCACACCACTGACGCATGGCCCACGTGGCGACATCCAGACCGACCTCGCTATCGGTAAACGCGGGGATGAACACCGGAACCTTCTGCTCGTACGCACTCCGTAAGATCCCGACCCCGAGATCCTCCTCATGCAGCTTCTGCCCCAATGCCCGACACAGGCGAGCGGAGGACCAGCCGCCTTCGGGGACTTGGTTGTCTTCGAGCGTCCGCCGAACGAGGACTTCGACCTCGTTGAGGTTGGCCTCCATCTCCAGCGTGTCGTAGATCCGGTTGTAGCCGAGTTCGTACAGCTTCTCGTCGCTCTTCGAAGGGTCGTGGCGATAGTGCGTCAGGCCCATCGACTCGGTCAACCCATGTGCGATCAAAGCCCCCGTCGACACCACCGCATCGACCATCCCCCGGTCGATCATGTCGCAGATCATCTTCCCCTGCTTGGCGACGGTCATCGCCCCGGACAGAGTCAGGACGACCTTGACCGGGTTTTCCGGCTGCATCATCTCGATGAGGACATCATACGCCTCGCCGAGTTGCCGCCCGGAGAAGGCGGTGTCGCCCATCGCCTTGAGCAGGTCGGCGAACGTGTGGACCTGCGACAGGTCGAGGCTCCGCAAGGGACGGAGACCATCGTCTCGTCCATCGCGCATCGTTCGTCCGCTGTGTCGCATCGCCATGGGGGAGGGTTTACGGTTGAGGGTTTATGGTTGATCGACAGAGTATTGGCGAGCGGGGCGGCGTCAGCCCAATGGCACTTACTTTAGCTCAGTAACCCGATGCGTAAGCGAGGGAAGCAGAG
>JAYSUV010000362.1:0-4264 GCA_043718945.1 Planctomycetota bacterium | reverse complement strand
ACCGTCGGCACCGTCACAGAGATCTACGACTACTTGCGAGTCCTCTTCGCCCGCCTCGGACAGCCGTACTGCCCCACCTGCCAAGTCCCCGTCGAACGCCAAACGACCGATCAGATCATCGCCCGCATCCTGTCGCAGCCCAAGGAGACCCGCCTCTACATCGCCGCCCCCGTCGAAGTTCCCGTCGGCCAGAGCTATACGAAGCTGTGGGATAAACTGGGGACGCAGGGGTTTTTAAGAGTGCGGATTAACGGCACCACGTACGGCATCGAAGAGGTTCCCGCCATCGATCACAAGCGCGAGCACCTCGTGCAGGTGGTCGTCGACCGCGTGAAGGTCGACCCCGAATCGCGAGGCCGCATCGCCGACTCAACCGAAGCGGCCCTCGACATCGGCAAGGGAGTCGTGCATCTCATCCGCGTGGAGAAAGACACCCCCGAAGTGCAGTGGCCTACCGACCGGCTGAGCCTGCACTACTCGTGCCCGAAGTGTGCCGAGGGGTGAGGGGAGGACTTAGAGGTCTGACTGGAATGAGGATACCCCAGTACGATCTGTTCAATTCTCACTGAGTCGACCATTTTTGAAATCACGATGATCCATCATGACAAGAAGCCCAGTGGCTGCGACCACTGGGCTTTGATGATCTCTGGCGATCGAGCAATCTACTTCCCCGGCACTTCCGGTTTCAGCAGTGGAAAGAAGATCACGTCGCGGATGCTGCGGCTGTTGGTCAGCAGCATGATGAGGCGGTCGATGCCGATCCCCAGGCCGCCCGCGGGAGGCATGCCGCAGCGGAGGGCCTCGACGAACTCGTGGTCCATCTTGGCCATCGAGTCCTCTTCGGAGAGGCCCGAGAGTTGGGTGCGGAAGAGTTCCTCTTGCAGCTTGGAGTCGTTCAGCTCGGTGTAGGCGTTGGCCACCTCCATCCGCTGGACGTACAGTTCGAACCGCTCGGCGATGGCGGGGTTGTCCTGCTTCCGCTTGGTGAGCGGGCAGATGGCAGCGGGGTAGTCGATGACGAAGACCGGGCCGACGAGGGAGTCTTCGACGAAGAGTTCGAACACCTCGCTGACGATGACGTCCGGGTGTCTCGGTTCTTTCACAAACGTCTTGGGATTTGGCTCCGAGACACTGACCCCCTTCTTCTTGGCGATCTCAATGATCGCGGGCATGTCGGTGATGGCGACGCCGACATGTTCCTGGAACAGATCGGAGTAGGTCGCTCGCTTCCAGGGCGGCGTGAAGTCGATCTCGGTGTCGCCCCAGGGGAGGACAAGCCGTTCCTGGTCGGGCGGGGTCTCGCCCTTGGCGAGTGCGCGGGCGGCCTTGTCAGCGAGGACGACACGCACGCAGTCGGTGATGATCGCCTCGGACAGGTCCATCATCGAGCGGTAGTCGCCGTACGCCTGGTAGATCTCGATCATCGTGAATTCGGGGTTGTGCGTGGCATCAATCCCCTCGTTGCGGAACACGCGGCCCATGTCGTAGACCCGCTCGATCCCCCCGACCATCAGCCGCTTGAGGTGCAACTCCAGCGCGATCCGCAGGTAGAGCGGCATGTCGAGCGCGTTGTGATGCGTCGTGAAGGGACGAGCTGCGGCTCCCCCGGCGATGGCGTGCAAGACGGGGGTTTCGGTCTCGTAGAACTTGCGAGCCTTGAGCGTCGTCCGCACTGAGTCGATCAGCCGCGTGCGGAGCAGCATCCGCTCCAGCACCCCTTCGGAGTAAATCAAGTCGAGGTGCCGGTGCCGCAGCAGGGTCTCGATGTCGCTCACGCCGTGGAACTTTTCCGGTGGCTGGGTGAGGGACTTGCAGAGGATCTTCAGATCCTGGATGAAGACGGTGATCTCGCCGGTCCGCGTCCGCTTGACCGGGCCATCGACACCGACAATGTCACCCAGGTCAAGCTGCTCGATCAGCAGCCACACGGGCTCGGGGCAGTCGGCCTTGCTGACCATCAGTTGGATGCGGCCGGTCATGTCCTGAATGTGGAAGAATTTGAGTTTTCCCTTGTCATTGGCCAGCATGATCCGGCCAGCCACACGGACCTTCTCGCCATCGACTCCGTTCTCTTCGGGGGCCTTCGCGCGGGCCTCTCGGATCGAGAGGTGGTCATCGAACCGCTGGCCGTACGGGTCGTGGCCGAGTTCGACGATTTTCCTCAGCTTCTCCAGGCGGGCGGCTTCCAGGCGGTCAGGAGCTGGGGATTCGGACATGGCAGAACTCGGAAAGAAGACTCTAAGAACCGTGGGATAGGCTTCCAGCCTGTCGTACTCTTCCATTTCCATCATCAAGAGATGACAGGCTGGAAGCCTATCCCACAAAACAAAAACCCCCGCAACCGTGCGGACAGCTGCGAGGGTTTGACGCATCAGGAGCAGCCCGTATGAACGGGCCGCCTTGTGCTATTCCTCATCATCGTCGTCAGCGGACGATGGGGCAGCGACCACCGGTGCCACACAAACCGACCGTTCCAGCGAGGCGGTGGTACGATCCACAGGCAGGTTGAACGGCGTGTCACTGAACTCCGCAGAATCGAGGATCAGGTCGACGGCCTTCCGCTCACGAATCTGAGCGTACAGGTTTTCGATCACGCCGGACTTCATCAGGCGAGCCCGCACCCGGCGTGGGCTTTCGCCTCGCTGGAAGGACATCGCCGAGATTTCCTGCTCGATTTCCAGCTCGGTGACTTCGACCTTCTCTTCGGTCGCGATGCGATCGAGGACGAAGTGTTCCTTGAGGTTGCGGCGGGTCATGCTGAGCGACTGCTGCCGCAGATCGTTCTCACGGGACATGATCTGCTGAACAGTGAAACCGGCCTGCTGCATTTCGAGGACTTCACGGCGGAGCGCGTTCTCGACCTGCTTGCCGACCATGTCTTCGGGAAGTTCCCAGTTGGCCGATTCGATAATCTTGTCGGTGATCTGCTTACGACAAGTCTGACGCTGTTCGTACTTGACCTGACGCTCCAGTGTGCGGCGAATCGCAGTCCGCAGCGCATCGACCGAGGCAAACCCCACTCGGTCACAGAAATCAGCGTCGACCGTCTGGGCACACATCCGCTTCACATCGAGAACAGTGAACGCGACATCCAGCTGTTCGCCCCGCATCTCGACGACGGGAGCTTCCATCGACACCGTGATCTTGGCAGCGCGGGTGTCATCGACCTTGGCCCCGATCATCAACTTGTCGAAGCCAGCGAGTTCGCCGTCCTGCAACTTCAGCAGTGGCAGAACACGAACGGTCTGATCGGAGATCCGGTTGTATTCGGAACCGCCACGCGAAATCACAATGTCGACGTTGATGAAGTCACCAGCGGCCACCGCTTCGTCGACGGGTGCCTGGAAACCGTACTGTTCCACGAAATTCGTCTGGTAGTCGTTGATGTCCTGCTCGGAGACTTCGCGGACCGGACGGCTAATCTTCATGCCCTTGTAGACGGGCAGATCGAACGACGGACGGACTTCCACTTCGAATTCGTATTCGAAGTCGGCATCTTCCGGCAGATCGATCGTCTCCATGTCCAGATTCGGCTGATTGATCGGGTCAATCTTGGAATCTTCCGCAATCTGATCCAGACTGACCATCAGCACACGCTGCTTGACTTGGTCGGAAATCTCTTTCTTGAAACGCTTCTTGATCAGCGATGCCGGAACCTTGCCCACGCGAAAGCCGGGGATCTCCGCTTTGCCGGTGTATTCCTGAACGGCCTCGTTCATCACGGTCGCAATCGCATCCTTGGCGACGATGACGCGGATATGCTTCTTGCACGGACCGACATCTTTGATTTCGGTCTTGAGTTCCAAACGAGGCTTCGCAGCTGGCAATTCAGCCGAATCCGTCTGAGGCTCGTCGAGCACCTGTTGTTCCGCCACGTGTACCGCTCCAGTCAGTCAGTCCAGCTGGGAAAACGACACCCACCCCCTACAAAAGGGAACCGACCAGTGACCGAAAAGTGACGATCACGGCCGGAAGTGTCATTTCCATTGAGTTTTACCTTGCATCCGAAGATGCAAAGCAAAAAAAGCGGGTGAAGGGACTTGAACCCTCGACATCCACGATGGCAACGTGGTGCTCTGCCAACTGAGCTACACCCGCAATTGGCTTGGATCGGTGATTATGGCAAAGAGGAAAACCGCGTCAAGCCTGTTGTTACCGTCGGATGCTCAATTTCTTCGGCAATTGCCCACGAGAGGGCAGTTCTCCCACTGCATGAGTTTATGGCTCACTCTGAGGTTCCCCGTAAACCTCATGGCGAAAGGCC
>JAYSUV010000361.1:0-1580 GCA_043718945.1 Planctomycetota bacterium | reverse complement strand
TTCCGAACAGCTCGATTCGAATCTGTACGAGATCGAGTATCTCGTCGAGGGCGTGTTGGTCCGCGGGCAGCCGATGATCATCGCCGCTCCCAAGAAGAAGCTCAAAACCACAACCAGCGTGGACCTGGCGTTGTCACTCGGAATGGCCGGGCATTTCCTCGACCGCTTCCCGTGCCACAAGGCGGTTCGCGTTGGCGTCATGTCAGCTGAGTCGGGTGCCGCCACCATTCAGGAGACAGCTCGTCGCATCGCGGTGGCCAAACAGACCACGTTGCGGAATCAGAGCAACGTCTTCTGGGCCTTCGATGTCCCACAGCTGGACAACGCGATTCACCTAGCGGCGTTACGAAAGTTCGTGATTGATCGCCAACTGGAAGTCCTGATTCTCGATCCGACCTACATGATGATGGTCGGACTGGGGCAGGATGCCTCGAACCTGTTCGTGGTCGGTCGCTACCTGAAGTCGCTCACCGATCTGATTCGCGACACGGGCGTCACCCCGGTGCTCTGCCACCACATGCGCAAGGGACTGAACGATCCCTACGAACCTGCGGAACTGGAGAACATCGCCTGGGCTGGGTTTCAGGAGTTCATCCGGCAGTGGGTGCTGATCAACCGCCGGTCGAAATACGACCCGGACCAGGGTGGTCATCATGAACTCTGGATGAGCTTTGGAGGCAGTGCGGGCCACAGCAGTCTGTGGGGCGTCAACGTCGACGAAGGCACCTCTCTGGACGCTGAAGGCCGACACTGGGACGTGGATGTCATCACTTCCAGCGACGCCTATGCAGGTCGCGTGGATACTCAACGCGAAGAGCAGGACCGTCGGCAAGAGCATGTCCGCAACCAGAAACTATCCAAGCATCGCGACATGGCCTGGAAGGCTCTCTGCAAGTTCCCAGACGGGGAAACGAAGAAGGCCCTGCGAACCGCCGCCAAGCTGAATGCCGACAACTTCCAGTCCGCGATGGAAGTCCTGATGGAAGAGGGATTGGTCGAGGCCTGCACGATCGACAAGATCGGTCGTCACTTCGATGGCTTCCGTCCGATTGAGTCACCGGACCAAGTGGGTCAGACCGGACCAAACGCCGTTGTCCCGGTGGACCGGAGATGATCGGACCAAACCCCATGTATATGGGGTTGGTCCGATCCCGGTCCGATGTCTGTTCCGGTCAGCGGGTCAAAGTTGGTCCGGTTGGTCCGGTGAATGTTCAACGAGCACTTCGATCTGGTGGTGGGACAGCGTGTCCCGGCAGGACTATCCCACCAGCACCGTGATCGGTATCTGCCAAAAGGAAGGCGAACTCATACCGGGTGCCAGGCTGGCAGAGGACAGCGTACGTCCGTAGGTACTCCCCCCGCCAAGGGCGTAAGTGATACCAGGGGGAACCGTGGTGGTCATAGACAAAGTTTCTTTCGGTGGTCCGGTTTTTCTGGGCGATTGAGGCAACTGGTTACGGCCCCTCATGTTCTGTCGGAGTTTCTGTGGCAGCGAGCGAATCAGGGTGGCCAGCGATTGCCGTTCGCCTGCTCGTTGCAGTTGCGGCCCGTTCGTCGACTCAATCTCCAATCCCGTACGA
>JAYSUV010000037.1:0-20488 GCA_043718945.1 Planctomycetota bacterium | reverse complement strand
GAGGGCTTCGCGGCGTGGAGTGGCTCGTACCCTGGCATCCGGTCGCCGATAATCCCGCCGATGTGGCAAGCATGGAGTTGCAGCTCGGCCGCGAGTTGGCGGCCAATCACCCGCTATTCGGCCTGCCGGTGCGGACGCTCGCCCGTCGTCAGGACTGCGACGACGTGCTGTTCGCCATCGAGGACGGGACCGGGCGAGTGGCCGTCGTCCACCTGACCTGGACTGGCAGCCCACCGGAGTGTCCTCCATACCCGTGGACCGTCGTGTATTCGAGCTTCGAGGCGTGGGTGGCCGGTGGCATGCAGACTGACGCCGCTGAGTTTGGGGTGTAGCCGCTGGGCCGCAAAGGCACGCCGAACCAGGCTATGCAGCAGACGCGGGGGCACGAGCGCTTTTCCGAGGTCATAGCTCCAGCAGCTCCCGCCGTCGCTGAGCTTGGGCTCGTTACACAACAAAGGAACTCAGCGGGCGCCGCCCGCTCGCCGGTTGATCTACCGGCGGGCTTTGGCGGCTTCTTCCGCGATGATCTGCAGTCCTTCGCGGACGGTCTTCTCGGGTTGGGCGAAGTTGAGACGCAGGCATTCGCGGCTGTGCGGCCAGTCCCCGTCTGGTCCGGACTCGTCGAGGCCGAAGAAAAAGTATTCGCCGGGGACGATCAATACCTGGCGGGCTTTGAGTCGCTCGTATAGCTCGCGAGTGGGGATCTGCATGTCGCGCAGCCAGAGCCAGTGGAAGAAGGCCCCCTCGCTGGCGTGCATGGCCCAATCCACGTGGTGAGCGGCGAAGGCTGCGGTAGCCATCGCCGCTGCGGCTTGGCTCTTCTGCTGGTAGAACGGACGCAGGATGGTGGGCCCGATTTGCAGAATGCGACCGCTCTCGATCAGCGGCAGCACCAGTTGCTGCCCGACGTTGCCATTGGCGAGTCCGGTGATGGCGGTCATCGCGGCGACGGCGCTGGCGATCGCGGGGGGGGCGATCACGATGCCGGTGCGAGTTCCGGGAAGTCCGAGCTTGGAGAGACTCAAGGTCAAGATCAGGTGCGGAGCCCAGAACGGTTCGGCGGGGACGAAGATCACGTCGGGGAACGGGGCCCCGTAGGCGTTGTCGAGAATCAGCGGGATGCCGTGCTTCGACGCCAGTGAGGAGAGTCGCTGCACCTCCTCATCGGTGAGGACATTCCCGGTCGGATTCGTCGGTCGCGAGACGGCGATGGCCCCCACGTCGTGGCGCTCCAGTGCCGCTTCGACCGCCGTGAAATCGATGCGGTATTTGAAGACCCGCGCGGCCTCTCCTTCGGGCCAGGAGATGGTCGGGCGACAGGCGACGAAAAGCCCCTCTTCGATTCCCTGATCGGCGTACCCAATATATTCCGGACAGAGCGGGAGGAGAATCTTCCGCTGCCGACCATCCGTGAATCGCCCCGCCAGCAGATTGAAGATCTGGAAGAACGCCGTCTGGCCCCCAGTCGTGATCGCCAGGTTCTCCGGGCCGATGTCCCAGCCGAACTTCTCTTTCAAGAGTTTGGCCAGCGAGGCCAGAAAACGCGGGTTCCCCTGCGGCGGATCGTAGTTGCCCAGCATGCGGTCGAAAGCGGATCCCTCATCGAGCAGAGCCTGCATCCGCACTCGCCAGAGGGCCTGCATCGCGGGCACTGCCGCCGGGTTTCCGCCGCCCAGCATTCGCATGTCCGGCTCGACGGTCATCGCCCGGCCTAGGTCATCCATCAGTTCGAGGATGCCGCTGCGAGCGGTCAGCTTCTGCCCCACGGCAGAGAACGGAAATCGCGAATCGGGCAATGACATGACGCTGCTGTGCGGAAGGGAGAACGGGGCGGCAGTGAGAATGGCTCACGACCGGTCCTCGTCAGTCTCCCGCTTATATACCGATTCAGCTACATCCCGCCAAGGACAGGCTTCCGCTGAGGAATTGCATCGAGCTTGACTTTCTTTCTCATCCAATAAAAAGTGGCGACTCCGACAGCTGTGGCCAGTCCCCACATGACCAACCAGATTCCGAGCCTGCTCTGGTCGGGAGCTTGTCGGAGTGTAGAGGTGGCGGTCCCGGCCAAGTCACGGATTTCCCGGTCTTGATCGTCCTTGCTGATTCGCATCAGGGTCGGGATGTAGTCTTTTCCCGATGTACCAGATCGGGAGACGGCGATGATCGCCTCTCGCCTGACCGAGGGGTCGCGGTCATCCAAAAGAGCCCCCAAGGCCTGGAGAGCCTTTGACGAACTCCCATTCAGTTCACTCAAGCTCCGAGTCGCATGGAGACGGACATCGCGATGCGGATCGCGGAGTGCATCTATCCACAGCGTCTCCAACTGGGCTGTCAGTCCGGTGTCCGTCTTGCGGATCAAGTTCCAGAGCAGAGATCCGCACAGTGCGACCAGCAGGGCAATGATTGTGATCTTGTCCTGCCGGGACCGTTTGTAGGGAGCAACCTCTCCATCCCACAAATCGGTTCGCATGACGGGCGGCTGTGACGCAGGGACTTTCTCGCCTTCGAGCAACAGTCGCTTCGGGTCGATCTTGACGGTAATCGAGTTTGTGATGCCCCGGAGTTCCCGCGCGACTTCGGCGGCCGACTGAGGTCGCTGAGCAGCCTCCTTCGACATCAGCTTCACAATCAGCCGGTCGAGTCCCGGAGGACAATCGAGGATGATCTTGGACACTCGGGGAATTTCCGACCGACAATGCATGTGCATCGTCTGGGCTGGGGACTCCCCGACAAACGGCGGCTTCCCGGTCAGCAGTTCGTAGAACACGCACCCGAGGGCGTACAGATCCGTCTGAGGCGACAGATCCCCTCCCCGAATCTGCTCGGGAGCCATGTACAGCAGTGTGCCAGCGGTCTTGCCCGCCGCCGTGATGCGGCGCGAGGCCGACACACTGGCCAGGCCAAAGTCGCTCAGCTTGAGCTGCTTGTCATTTCCGATCAGGAAGTTGCTGGGCTTGATGTCACGATGGACGACGCCGCTCTGGTGCGAGCATTCGAGGCCCGCACACATTTGCAGGCCGTACGCGACGACGCGCTCCATCGACAGCTTACCCCGGCGTTGCAGTTCGTCTTCCAGGCTGCCGCCCTCGACGAGTTCCATCGCATAGAAGCGTTGCTTGTCCTCGCTGACCCCGCCGAAGCACCGCACGATGTTGGGATGCTTGAGGTTCTTGAGGACTTCCAGTTCGCGTTCGAAGCGGGCGAGGGCCACCTTATCGGTGACATCCCCCGGCAGCATCTTCAAGGCGACTTCGCGGTTGTTGACGACATAGCGGGCGCGATACACCACACCCATTCCGCCCTCACCGATTTGTTCAATCAGTTCAAACGGCCAGATCCAACGTGTGGCAACAGGAGTGGTCTTCGGGGCGGCCATGAATTGTGTTGGGACTCAAAGGCTGAGTAGGTCGTCGCGCTGAGGAACTTCGGAGTACGGGTCACTCGCCAGAAGCCTAGATGACACAGCGGGCTGTGGCGGGTGAAATTCGGCAACACCACACACGACCCGCCCGGCCCGGCAAGGTCGAAGCGATAGCGCGGGTTATGCGGCGGCAACCGGAGTAATCCTCACCGTCGGTGAGAGTCGAACAACCCACTCACTCCTCATTCATTTCACCGAAAACCGACTTGCAGAGCAAGAGAAATCGGGCAGGGGGAGAGATTGAGCGGGGAGAGCTAGACCGATTGGCTGGCTTCTCATCTCTCATCTCTCATCTCTCATCTCTCAACCCTCAACAATCCCCCTCCTGCCAATGAAAGAAACGGCACCGGAGGGGATCCGGCACCGTTCCTGCGAGAGACGGGAGGGGAAGTGGGGTGGGAAACTAGCAGAGGGGAGAGGGGGAAGGGAGTGACTTAGTCGGAATTATCGAGGTCGGGTGCGCGAACCACACAGTTCACTTAGTTTGAGGCGATCGAAACCTTGCCCGAAGCGGTCTTCGGTCCTGGCAATTCGTTCGCAGCCGGTGTGTGAGCCTTCCAACCACCGGTTCCAGTCGCCGCGACAGCAGCTGGCTTGCGGCGAGTGACCGGTTGAACGATGACTCGGGCGGGAGATGTCGGAGCCGAGTCATCGCGAATCATGCGATTGTCGTTCGCGGGCACCGGAGCGGGCTTCGGATAGGAGATCCCCTTGAGAGGGTTGCCCGTCGGTGGAGTGCCGTTCTCAGCTGCCCGAGTCGGCTCTTTTTCCTGAGCAGTTTGAGTGCCCTGGGGAGCAATGGCCATCCCGGTGTAAGGATCAACGAAGGCCATCTGCGTCATCGGCACGGAGACTGTCTTCATGACAGTAAAGGGCTCCATCGTGGTCACAGTGACCTGCTCAGTATCGTTGTAGTATTCGGCGACCTGCTGAGTCGTCTGATATGCGACCATCTTGGCTTCGACGTAGCTACGCTGCTGAGTCGAATTCACGGCGACTTGCCGCTGGACGGGTACGGTCGTCTGGCAGACCTGCGGGATGAACTGGCGGTGAGTGGTGTAGTTTGGCTGGAGTGCCGTCCGCATCTGATACCCCATGCGATTCATCGAGGCCATCATGCCGGGACGGCTGTCGTACTGACAGGCAGCCATCTTCGCCACGGGCTGAGTCATGGTTTGCCAGCGCCCTTTGTTGACCATCTTGGTCTGCATCTCCGTGACCGTCTGGTAGCTCATCACGGGGACTTCGACCGTCTTGGTCTCCATCACCTGACGGTAAGCAGTCACTGGCTTGGAGACCATTCGCATCTTGGTCACTGGTCGAGTCTGTACCGTCTGCTTCGGACGATACTCGGTCTGCTGCACTTGCTTGGCGACCATGGTCGTCACCGGCTGCATGCACTGAGTGGCCGTGGTCACGACCGGAGCGGGGGTGTAGCAGCTGCAATCGCCGAAGGGATTCCACTGGGCCATCAGGGCCATAGGGCTGGCCAGGGAGGCCACAATGACGGCGGCCAGCTGGCGGGTCCGGATTCCAAACATGGGTGAATCCTGTCGAAAACGTGACTGTGATTGAACGTGAAGGTGAGACCCCGGCATCCCCTCCGCAGTCAGCGGCGGAGATCACCAAGGCGGGGGGACTTGTACCTCTGATTGGAAAAACAGGTCAATAAGACGGGCCAGTTTTGCCGGTCCTCTTTCAGAGGTTTGTATTTGTTACAGCTGTAACGATTCTGCCGGGGAATAGCTCAAGTCTCGTGAGGGAGAAATGCCACACGGCGTTTGACTTGCTCGTCGGCTGACCTAGGTTAAGGCATCGCCGTTGACGTGTCCTGTGAGTCTCTTTCCTCAGTCTCGTGTCCATGAACCATTTCAAGTCTTCCGTCAGCTTTGCCCTGTGCGAATCCGCAACACGTCCCCATCGTCCCCAGTGGCCGACTTATCTTTGCGTGGTCGCCTGTGTGGTGGCGGCGACGATCACACTGAATCCGGAAGCGGGTCAGCTCTGGTCTCAAACGGCTGCTCCAGTGTTGGCCTCCGTGGATCGAGAGTTGGCTCCCCTGGGCGCATCGATCAATCAGCATGCGGCCCCGAACGCTCCAACGCTTCCCCCAATGATCGCAGTCGTTTTTGGCTGTGTTCAGCCCGATGAAGCGGTCGAAGTGCTGACCCGAGCGGAAAGACTGGCCGAGTTTGGCGACACGCCGGAAGTGGGTGATCTGAAGTCGGTGACTCAGCCAACCCATTGGCGGCGCCGCGAAGGTCAAACCTCCTATCGCCAAAAAATCGAAAAGTCTGCCGATTGAGGTCTGTCGGCGATGTCGCTCTGCGACTCGCGCGTGGGATCGGCCTCCCGCCTGTTATCTGGGATGGACGACAGGCTGACACACGATCCCACGGCTCACTCCGCACCGCTCGATCGAGTGGACCGCTTGTACGCCTGATACAACTCTTCCATCTCCTGAAGCGTGGCCGACTCAAACGTTTTTCCCGCAGCACTGAGTCCGCGTTCGATCGCGCGAAACCGATCCGCGAACTTGCGGTTCGAGCTGCGGAGGGCCTCTTCCGGATTGATGCCCCACCGCCGCGCGATGTTGGCCACGACGAAGAGCACGTCGCCGAGTTCCGACTCGATCCGCTGCTTGCGGTCGAGGTCAGTGACTTCTTCATCGGGGACGGGGACCATATCGACGGAGGCTACAATCTCGGGCACCGCGCCCAGCTCCTCTCCCAACTCGGCCAGTTCCTCCCGCAGCTTGTCGAACAGCATCGCCCGATGTGGAAAATCGTAACCGACCCGTGCGGCCTTCTTGCTGAGCCGCGCCGCCTTGGCCAGAGCGGGTAGCTCAATCGGAATCCCATCTAACAGAGAAGCCCGCTGCTTCTCGGCCTGCTTGGCCCGTTCCCAATGCGTGAGGACATCACTGGCCGTATGAGCCTGCTCTTCGCCAAAGACATGCGGGTGCCGGTGGATCATCTTGGCCGTGATGCGCTCGATCACTGCGAGGATGTCGAAGCGCCCTTCGTCCTTGCCGATCTGGGCATCCAGCACGACTTGCAGTAGCACATCACCCAGTTCCTCCGTAATCGCCTCGTCATCATTCGAGTCGATCGCCTCCAGCAGTTCATACGTCTCCTCCAGTGTGAACGGCTTGATCGACCCCAGCGTCTGCACCCGGTCCCACGGGCAACCTGTCGGTGATCGCAGCTGGGCAATGACCTCGCACAACCGTTGAAACGCCGGTCCCAGCAGAGTCGGATCGGGCGGAGTTCCGGGAGGCAGAGACGCTGACATGAACGGGCCGTTTCGGACGAGAGGCAGATGGCGTCATGCCGTCGCAGAAGTCGTAAGACTTCTGCCCTCCGGCAATGATGAGTTGTGACGCCTACAGCAGAATTCTTACGAATTCTGCTACGCTTGCACGCCACACGGCGGGGGCCATTCGAGAATTCGTGACTCCGATTCGTCGACGCCCCCCTTGATGGCTGTCCGCACGCCGTTCCCTTTCCGCCCCACCGCTCTCGGGGTAGAGTGCCAGTCCGCGTTTCCTCGTTGTCCTGCATCTTTTCCGGAGTCCTCTCATGTCCGCTGTCTCGCGTCGCACATTCCTGCAATCCGCAGTCGCTGGAGGGGCTGCGCTGGCGGTCGCTGGCCAGACCTCGTCGCTCCTCGCCGCCGATGACTGGGGCGGTTTCAAGATGGGGCTGCAAAGCTACACGCTCCGCGACTTTGATACGGCCCGGGCGCTAGAACACACGACCAAGCTCGGCCTCAAGTATTGGGAGTCGTTCAGCAAGCACATCCCCGTGGCGACGCTCCCCGCTACGATCGCGGGCTACAAGAAGCAACTCGGCGACGCAGGGGTGCAGATGATTGCTTATGGCGTGGTCGGGTTCGATGAGAACGAGACCAAGGCCCGCGAGATCTTCGACTTTGCCAAGGCGATGGGACTGCAGTCGATCAGTGCCGACCCGAAACAGGACAAGGCGACGTTCGACCTCCTGGACAAACTCGTCGCCGAGTACGACATCGCCATCGGCATCCACAACCACGGCCCCGGGGCTCGCTACGACAAGGCCGAAGACACACTCAAGTGGGTCAAGGACCGGCACCCCAAGATCGGCGGCTGCGTCGACACCGGGCACTACCTCCGCAGCGATGAGAACATCGTCGAAGTCATCGAGCAACTCGGCAGCCGCGTCTTCGGTGTCCACTTCAAGGATGTCCGCACGATCAAGGACGCCGCCGAGAAGGAAAAGCTGCTGAAGGAACTGACGCCTGGCCGGGCCGATGCCCTCAAAAAAGAAGGTAAGATCTTCACGATCCTCGGCGAAGGGGAACTCGATGTGGTCGGCTGCCTGAAGGCCCTCAAGAAACTGAACTACCAGTATGGTGTGTCGCTGGAATACGAAGAGCACCCGGAGAATCCGATCTCGGACATCGAGCAGTGCCTGAAGACGGTCAAGACCGCCTTGACCAAGCTCGGGTAATCGAGCAGTCCAGTTGTCGCCACCAAACTCCTCGTCGCACCCCGTTTGTGTGACGAGGAGTTTGCATTGACGCACTGGATACGTCGCTGCCGCCGCTGACGGGTGTATTCGCCAATGGGCGGCACTCCGCCCTCTCTGCCCCCTCTCCCCCACATTCGGCATGGCCTTCGAGGAGGACTCCATTGTGGGGAGAGGGCCGGGATGAGGGGGCCAGAGCGGGTGATGTGGCCCCCTCACCCTGGCCCGATGAAACGGCGTTTGCCGCACTTCCAGATTCGTGAATCGTCCGCGCCCCCGCGCCATATTTCACGAGGCCGACTCCGCCCCTCGCTGGCCCAGCCACGCACCGCCCCCTCATCCCGAGTCTCGATAGCCGCAGCCCAGCCTCTTCAATCTGTGAAAATCTGCGCAATCTGTGGACACACTCCCCGCTCTGAAAAGGCTCGACTGAAGGGGAAATGGGTCCACAGATTGCGCAGATTGGCACAGATTGAAGCACTCCAAAATCGCACGGTTTGCACTCGCGGGGCGAGCGAAGTGGACTCATAAAACGGCATTCACCGGGGCACCCCAAGCTGACCAGTATTCGCTCGTCCCATCAGGCCACTCCAACCCTCTCTCCCGCAATCCGTACACCCGGAAGGTCGCATCGCTCGCGGGGAGACGGGGCAAGATACCTCTAGTGGGCAAATGCATGCGATGACACTTGAACCACATTCCTCTTGTCCGATTTCGCCCGGAGTGGCATGATGCCCTCTGCGCCTGACAGGATGGCGTTGCGAGGAGAGAACTCAAACTGGGAGACCACGGATGGCTCTGTTGGAATGCAAACATCTGGTCAAGGTTTACCCCGGTGGCAAACGGGCCGTGAAGGATGTCTCCTTCTCCGTCGAGAAGGGCGAAATCGTCGCTCTCCTCGGGCCAAATGGCGCGGGAAAGTCGACGACCTTCAGCATGTCGGTGGGTTTGATCTCTCCCACAGAAGGCCAGGTGATCCTCGAAGGCCGCGATGTCACACACTGGGCCATGTACCGCCGGGCACGGGCCGGAATGGGCTATCTGCCGCAGTACCACAGCATCTTCATCAAGCTCACTGTCGAGCAGAACTTGCAGGCGATCCTCGAGTTCCTCCCCCTCAGCTATGCGGACCGCGTCCAGCGGATCAACAAGTTGATCGACCAGTTTGGCCTGGAAGAACAGCGGCACCAGATCTCGTCAACGATGTCCGGCGGGCAGAAGCGGCGGCTGGAAATCGCCCGCTGCTTGGCGACCAATCCCGCCATCGTGCTGCTTGACGAACCGTTCACCGGCATCGACCCCAAGACGATCAATGATATTCAGGACATCATCATTCAGTTGCGAGACAGCGGAATTTCGATTCTTCTGACCGACCACCGCGAGCGTGATACGCTGGCGATTGTGGATCGGACCTATGTCATCTGTGGCGGGGAAGTGGTGGTCGAGGGCGACGCAGAAACGGTGCTGAACAATCCGCGAGCCAAAGAGCTGTACTTTGGCACTCGTTTTGATGCGACCTCCATTCTGGAGCAGAAGTCGAACCTGCGAGGTGATCGTGACGAGACGCAAGCGGCGTAAGGCGAGCGGCCCCCAGGGGTGATGTCCCCCGAGGGGAGTGTGCAGCCAGTACTGTGAGTTCGATCGGAAGCCACAATATATTTCCGGGCGAGTGCCTCGCCAAGGCTTAAATTGGGGTTCGCCACCGTCGGGAGGGCGAGGCTCCTGCCGAGCCGCGACTGCGAGTCGACGTGTCCCCTGGCTCGCGGCTCAGCAGGAGCTTCGCCCTCCCGGTCGCGACCTCCACAACCCCACGTCTTGGCATTGGCGAGGACTAGTCCTCCGAGGCCAGTGTTTCCTACCAACACGCCTGTCTTTGTCCCGCCAGGGACACCCGAGAATAGCCCACCGTTTCAACGGTGGGAGAGTGGTCCCAGCCAGCGGACAAGTCCCGTTAGGGACGGCAGACGGTGGCGATCACCGGTGTGACGAAGAGGCGGCGTTGTGGGGCGGTGCGGGTTTCTGTCGCCCCTGCCGGGGCTGTGTTCGAGAGGGTTTATTGTCCCACCGCTGAAGCGGTGGGCTATTTTCGGGTGTCCCTGACGGGACAAAAACACACATCAGCTCCCGATCGTTCTAGAACGATGTGCCGTATTTCGGAGCTTCAAAACGGCATGCAGCAGGCCACACGACATCCAATCGTGTTCTCAGCACTGGGGCGAAGCTCCACCCCCAGCGAACGTGATGTCAACGCACAGTCGTGAATTTGGAGAATACAGGCAAAGTCGCCTGATCCAAATCGAACTCGCTACGTGGAAAATCAAACCCTCCTGCGGATACCGCTTCTCGTGATCGGCCTGTCCGAGTAGGATTGGCAAAGACGCCCCGCGCGTTACCAGGGATCGAAGCCTCATCGAAGGATTGAATCATGCAACCACGTCTGTTGGAGAATCGTTTCGTCTTGCTGGCCTGTGGGTTGGTCATGGGCCTGGGGGTTTCCTTTTACTGGCCGCATGAGCCTCTGAAGGCCGATTCCACCAGTCTGGAGAAGTTTTCACTGTGTACGACCCCCACTCTCCTGAACCAGAGCGATGCGGTTTTTGTGCTCGATTCCGTGACCGGGCGACTGGTGGGTGCGGCCCATAACGTGCAAACCGGCACGTTCTCCCAAGTCTGGGCTCGCAACGTCGCAGTCGACTTTGGTACGGTAGAGAACGCCCAATATCTGATGGCCTCTGGTTTTTTGAGGACGCAAGGCGCCGCTGGAGGGACTCCCGCCCAAAGCGGTATCTACGTCGCCGAACTGACCAGCGGCAAGGTCGGACTGTACGGGTTCCTGATGAACAACCGCAATCAAGCGTCCGTTTCTGAACTGGTGCCGATTGCGAACTTCTCATTCCGAGAAGGCAAGTAGGTCGGAAGGCCCGGTCTCTCGATCGGGCTTCCCATCTTGTCGATACATCCGGACATCATCGGTAGGGGTGTTGGCGGTCCTCGCTGAGAATCGCCAGAGCGTTTGGTGGTGACCTCGGGTTCTATCTAATGATTCATGGCGCAGCACAGCCGCAACCAAAATCATCAGCAACGCGTCGGCCAGTGACAAGACAGCTGGAAGTATCGCGGTGCCTTGGCCAGCTGACGTGGGTGGCGGGGTCAGGAGGCTTTGCGGATGGCCCCGGCGAAGCAGGACATTGCCGAGCGATTCGATCGAGAGAACGAGGGTCTCACTCGCCCCTGGAGAGCCTTTCGAGGCAGTTAGCGGAGATCAGGAGAGCGACGGGCTTCCCAGTCGGGGCCATTCGCAAAGCCTCCTGACCCCGCCACCCGGACGCTGCTCGTGTGGGGCCTCAGCATTTCTCTCAGCATGTGAATACTTCAACCGTTTGCCGTGTAGGGGGCTGCCGTTCGACAAGGCGTGACTCACTCTGGCGTGGCACACTGACCGATTCCGAGTTCGCTCCGTCGTAAAAGTTTCTCCTGCTCGGTCAGGTCTCGCCAGTCCCGATTCTGAAGGCCAGCCTCCAGCGCCCACAACAGGTTCAGGCTTACCCCTCGTCGAGATTGTGCGACCAGTTGATAGGCCGCTATCGCACCAAGTGAGCGGAGATCCTCGACAGTGCAAATGCCGCATGCTCTTAACCACTCACCGCTCTTCGGCCCAATGTTCCGCAGTTTCTCAATCGGGACCGGCATCACTTACTGTCCCCGATCATGAATCATCGCTGGCACCAGTCTCAAGCGACTCACCCTGACTGAAAACTGATGACTGAAAACTGACGACTTTCCCTACGGCAACCCGTTCATCTTCCGCAGCACCCACTCGGTCATCAGCAGTCCGCAGAACACGAGGAAGATGAGCCAGTGATTCCAGAGCGGGATCTCCTTCCGCTGGGAAAGCTGCTCTTTGACCTGCTGGAATTTCTCGGTCACCGACTTGGCTTCATTGATGAGATAGAACTTCCCGCCAGTCGTCGTCGCGAGCTGTTCCAACAGTGGACGATTACTACTCACATCGGCCAGCTCGGGTGACAGCTTTTCGATCACCGACAGATCAGCTGTGATTGGGGTGGGGCCGATGTCTCCGCCGGTGACGATGAGTTTGACCGAGTATTCGCCAGCCCGCAGCGCGTTGGCGCGGCCCGTGTGGATGAGCGGACGAACGGGGTCGGATTGGAGGTCGACGCTAATTTCGGGGTGCTTGCTATCGAGGCCACCGAGTTTGAGGACTGCCCGCGCTTTGAGGTTGGGGAACCGCTCCAGGAACCGTTCGTCCCAGCGAGCCACGATGACGCCGTCGTCTCCTTCGGCGATCACGGGCTTCTCCAGACCCAGTCGGACAAATTCGTTCCCGGCACTGGCTTTGAACTCGGACGCCCAGCGACTGATCTGACCCCAGAACCGGTGGTGATACGCATCGCCGACGCGGAACCGAAACCGCCAGGTGCTGTCGATCCCCAGCCAGACGACCTGCCCGGTGCCGAGGAACTGCTGCACGAAGATCGCGTTTTGCCGTTCCCAATCGAGTCCAGGATCGGCCTTCTCGCTCTCGACCGAGGTCCAGACGCTGGCCCCCGGTTTGGCTTCGCCCAAGATCGCCCACGGGTGACCAGGCATCTCGTCCCAGATCTTCTTGTTGGCAATCGGATCAGTACTGAACTGCAGCATCGTCTGCCGCTCACCATCGGGAGTCAGAGCGAGCTTGAAGCCCCGGTCCTGCGGGCGGCGACGCTGAGTGGCATCGGTCAGTTGCTCCTGCCGCAGCTTGGCGACGGGGAGCAGCCCGTCCAGCACGGGGTTGTTGTAGGCCAGTGGGAAGTAGTTCTTACCTGCGGAGAAAATCAGCGTGCCGCCCTCTTCGCGGACGTAGCGATCAAGCTGGACCCACACCTCATTCGGCATATCTCGCGGAGAGACATCGCCGACCACGACGAGATCGTACCCCTCGAACGGCGTCGACTTGGATTGAGCATTGAGGCCCTTACTCGCCAGCTCGCGAGGGAAGAACGTGTCGGGCAGCACCCCCATGTAGGGCTGGTTGAAGACCACCGCGTCCATCTGCACATGCTCGTCGCGGGACAAGGCGGCGTGCAGGTAGCGGAACTCCCAACGGCCTTCCCCTTCGATCAGCAGGATGTCCGACCGATCGTCGACGACTTGCAGTGCGAAGTCGCGCGTGTTGTTGTCGCTGCGGGTTTCTTCGGGAAGTTCCTCAGTGCGGACCCGATACCTCTGGCGACCTTCCTTGTCTGCGGTCAGATCGAACTGCACTTCCTGACCGGGGTCTTTGGCGGTGATGGTCTTGCGAATCGGTTCTCCGACCGGGAGTCCATCCGCATCCAACTGGTCGAGGAACACCACGATCTCCTGGCCATCGAAGCCCGAGGTGCGGATGGTGGTTTTGAGGACCGGCTTATCGTTCTGGAACACGGACGGCGGGTAGTCGACATTGGCGATCGACAGGTCTTTGGGGCGGCGTTCAGATCCCATCAGCACCGGGTAAATCGGAGCCCCCCCGGCAAACCGCTTGATGTAGTCCGCATCGCTCGGATGGGCGTTGTCCCGTCCATCACTGAGCAGCACGACTCCCGCCAGCTTGAGTCCTTCTCGCTCCGCTGGTGACGCGGACATGACCTGCATCAGGTCGGTTTTGTTCCACTTCATCGTGTCGCCCGGCGGTTCCAGCGGACGTTCGAGTGACTCGACATCGAGTAGCGACGCCTCACCCGCGAACAGGCACACCTCGACCTGACCGAGCTTGGACAACTCTTTCAGCAGTGGTAACTCTCCAGTCTTCAACAAGCGGCGGGCGATTTCCACTCGTGTCAGTTTGTCGACCTCGGCCATCGCGAGTTGTGCGGTTTCGCGACGAGAGTCGACGAGAGCCTTCAACCGGGCGGGGTCGGACTCCTCGGCCAAAGAGGCCCACTCCGGTTGCTTCTTCGCGTCGTACGCCTTGCACCATTCTTCCACCGGGACGCCAGCTCCCAGCAGCCCCAGTGCCTGGGCCGTGCGCAGCTTCTCGGCTTCGCTCGCCTGCTCGTCCTTGGTCTCCATGCTTTGCGACACATCGACCGCCACCACGATCCGACCCGACCGCTCCAGGTCGAGCGTCCACGCCAGCACCGGCTCTAGCAGAATGATCCCCAACACCGTCAGCACTGCCAGACGAAGGGCCAGCAATGTGTATCCCAGCTTCTTCGCGATCAGCTGGCGTTCATACCGAAACAGGATGGCGGTGCAGGCGATCGCCAACAACAACATCAGCCCGAGCCCGGTAAGCCAGAGGGCGGACTCGAGTCCGTGGAAGACGAGTTGTTGAGTGATCATGAGGGAAGGATGAAGGGGGAAGGATGAAGGATGAGGTGGGAGGTGACTGAGCGTTTAGCGACGGAGGGATCGCACGGAGAGTTCTTCTAACCCTCCGCATTCATCCTTCATCCTTCCGCCTTCATCCTTCCCCTCATACGCCATCTGCAGCAGCTCTGCCGGATGGTACACGGGGAGGGGGTGGCCAGCGGCTTTCAGCATCGATTGAATCTGGAGCGTACAACCCGCGTTGGCCGACACGAGTGCCTCGGCACCGCTGGCGATGATGTTCGCCACCTTGCGGTTGCCCAGGCGATCGGCCATCTCGGGCTCGGTCAGGTTGTAGCTGCCGGCCGCTCCGCAGCAGATGTCCGACTCGGCCAGCGGCACGAGCGTCATGCCCGGAATCAGCTTGAGCAGGTCGCGCGGCTGTTGCCGAATTCGCTGGGCGTGAGCGAGGTGACACGCATCGTGGTACGCCACCTTCATCGGCACTGAGACTCTCGGTGGGATGGGACCGAGAGTCGCGAGGAATTCCGACAGGTCTTTGACCTTGTGAGCGAACTGCTCGAAGCGCTGGTGGAGTGGCTTGTCGTTCGGCTTCAGCTCTTCCGCGATGTGACCGTAGTCCTTGAGCATCGACCCGCACCCGGCGACGTTGATGATGATCGCGTCGACATCATCCGGCTCGAATGACTCGATATTTGTTTCGGCGAGTTGCAGCGCTGGCTGACTCGCCCCGCTGTGGTAATGAATCGCCCCGCAACAGCCCTGCCCCTGCGGCACGATCACGTCGCATCCGTTGAGTTGCAAGACTCGCGCGGTGGCCCAGTTCACATGGTCGAAGAGCGCCTCCGCGACACAGCCCGTGAACAGCGCCACCTTGGCCCGCCTCGGTCCGATCGCGGGCAGAATGGCCGGGAGCTTAGGCAACGGGGGCTTTAAGGTCGGCAACAGTCGCTGCATCCGCCGCAGCTTCTCCGGCAGCAACTGAATCAACCCCGTCGACTCCATCAGCCGGTCTAGCCCCAGCTTCTGCATGATCCGCGCGGGGAGTAACGCCCACGCCAGCCGCTTGGGATAGGGGAACAGACCGTACAACACAATTCGCTGGAACCACCCCGGCGGGTGCTTCGCCGCCGCCCGCTGCTGCATCTCAACGCGGAACGGCTCAATGAGGCGCCCGTACTGCACTCCCGATGGACAGGCCGTTTCACAGCTGCGACAGTCGAGGCAGAGTTCGAGATGCCTCCCGACCGTCGGTGACATCTCGATGCGTCCATCGGTGACGGCCCGCATCAGGTAGATTCGCCCGCGGGGGCTGTCGTTCTCGTCCCCGGTTTCCAGATACGTGGGACAAGCCGACGTACACAGACCGCAATGGACGCAGTCGAGGAACTTGCCGTAGTCAATGCTCGCCCCCAGCCGAGGCAAACCATCGGGGGAAGTCGAGGTGGCAGTAGGTGGGATCATGAAGCAGGCAATAAGGCAGGGCAGCGTAGCGATCCCGTGAACCTCTTCAGAGAGAAGCCCTCGACGAGAACGCCACACGGCCATTCTGATGGCCACGCCCACGGCGAGCAACCATTGCCGAAAAATGCTGACGCCGGATTCCATCACCGCCAGCGAACCGGCTCTATTTCGCCGTCCGATTCCAGTACAGCTTCAGGTTATGCGTCGACCTGCCTCCAGCGATCACCTCGGGATAACCATCCCCGTTGAGGTCGCCGGTGACGAGATCTTCGGAGGCCATCCCGCCCAGATCGAGCGGGTGGCGGTCCCACTTGGTCCCGGCGTCGTTGCTGGCGCGGTAGTAATACACCGCGACCGTCCCGTCGGTGTTCGGCTCGCGATGTCCGGCGATGATCTCATCCACTCCATCGTGGTCGAGATCCGCACAGCCGAGCGCATGGCCCTGCTTGAAGCTGTCGTCGATGACCTGCCGATCGGCGAGTTGCCCTTCGGGGAGTGGCATCGGTCCCGTGTAAACCACGACGCTGTGCCCGTGCATCGGCTCGACGGTGGCGAGAAAGAACTTTTCGCTACCGAGACGACCGAGCTTCACCTCACCGGCTCCGGTCTCTTCCGGCTTGGTTCCACTCGCTCCGGTCCCAATCTGTCGCTTCGTAAACTTGCCGCCCTCATGCCGAAACAGGAACACCCCCTCCTGGCTAGCTGCGAGTGTCCCATCGACACCGTCTGCGTTAAGGTCGAGATGCCAGTGGTTATGCACGCGGTGCAGTGACTCATCGATCACGGTCAGCGGCCAGCGCTCGGTCATCGGTTCCTTCGGAATCTCAAATGCCATCAGCCGCACACCGGGGGCTTCACTCGGGTTCAGCGGCGAGACGACCAGCTGGGGCCGGTCCTTGCCGAGGACATTTCCAAATCGCATGCGGTGGGTCGAGACCTCGTTGCCAATCGGGAAGACCTGCCACTTCTCATCGAGTGACGCTCCTCGCTTCAGCCAGTACATCGTCCCAATTTTGGTCCACCCCGCTCCCAATGCGAAATCGATCTGTCCATCGCCATCAATGTCATGCGGGGCAATGCAGACATGATCGCGCTCGACCTGGTCCTCAATGATGACCCGCGGCTTCCACGTCGGGTTCTCGTACCACAACACCCGGTTCTCCGTCACTGCGACGATATCCGGCTTCCCGTCCGTGTTCACATCCGCGATCGTCACCGCGTAGCAGGCCACCTTCGCAATCGCCGGGTCCAGCTCCTGAGCCTCGAACTTGATCTCAGCTGCGGTGAGGGAGGCGGTGAGCAGCAGCAGGCAGAGGAGTGAGCGCATCGGAACCTCAGCGGTGGGTGAATCAGATGCCGCCAGAGTACACCAGCCTGCAGCATGAGGCAAACACTCGCGGTTACTACTTTGGGGGGCAGTACTCTGCCCGCGCATGTGAAATCGTCCTCGACCTCTTCGGCGGCAGCAGCTCCACCCTGATCGCCGCCCTACAAACAGGACATCGAGCGTTCCTAATGGAACTCGACCCGCTCTGCTGCGACCTGATCTGCAACAGCAGGAACAGTGCACGGGGAGATGGCGTTGCGAAATTCAACGACAACAGTCACCGTCTTACGCTTCGGTTCAAGGGCGGGCCGCTTGGGGACCGTCCGCGCAACCGGTGGATAAGCGGAATCGCTCACACCTTCAACAACCTTCAGCGGCCTCGATCCGAGTTCGCCGACAGATCGCATCACTTCGCGAAGCGACATCGGTGAGGTCTTTGACGGTGAACGGTTTGGCATCCACGAATTGGTCCAAGGCATGTTCGCTGTAGGTCTTGCCGCCTGCCAGCTGAAGCTTCTTCACCGGGGCACCCGGTGTTAGGTCCAGATCATCGAGCTTGACCTAGAACGTCGCCGGGGTCAGGGCCGAGTCGTAGTGCACCATTTGGTTGGTGCTGACGCTGACGGTTCGCCAGTTCGTTGACGAGACCCAGGGCTGCTCCTCGGTGGCGAAGCCCAGCGGTGTGCCGACGCTGCACATCAGCGACAGCACCGCCATGGGATTCTGGAATTTGAAACTCTGCTCCGGCGAACCTTTCCGTAGATCGGATGTCATCCTCCCACATGCCGGTGCGATCCGCCCTGGGGGAATACGACCAGTCCCGGCAGTCCGTCAGATCCGGAGGTGTGCGATGCAGTCCAACGAGTTTCACGAACAGGATTCCTTTCGAAACAATGAGCAAGCGGCGGCGGGGTTATCCATCTGAGACGCAGGTGAAGCGGGGCGTGCGAATTGTCCACGGCGACAAGGTGCTGGAAGAGAAGCTGGGCCGGAATGATCTGTGCCCGTGCGGGTCGGGCAAGCGATTCAAGAAGTGTTGCCTGTCCCGAGGCTGCTTTTGATGGAGTGAACCGGCACGACTTTTTTCAGAGAGTGAACAGGAACGCCCTGTCCGGTGCGAGTGTACTGGACTGGGTGTTCTGCATTCATTGTCGGTCCAGTCCGAAGAACCGATGAGGGCATGATGGAAGGCGTGATCTTCATTGGGATTCAGGGATCGGGGAAATCCACTTTCTTCAAGGAGCGATTCTTCTCGACGCACGTCCGGATCAGTCTGGATCTGCTGAAGACCAGGTTTCGTGAGCAGACTTTTCTCGATGCCTGTCTGAAAACCGAGCAGCGGTTTGTCATGGACAATACGAATCCGACTCGGGACGAGCGGCAGAAGTACATCGCAGCTGCAAAGGCGAACCGCTACGAGGTGATCGGGTTCTACTTCCAATCGAAGGTGGCGGAGTGCCTGCGACGAAACAGCGAGCGATCAGAAACTGATCGTGTCCCCGATGTGGCGATCCTGTCGACCGCCAAGAAGCTCAAACTCCCCACACGGGACGAGGGCTTCGACCGGTTGTTCTACGTGCGAATGGAAGATCAGCGATTCGTTGTTGAGGAGTGGCAAGATGAAGTTCGATGATCTGGATCAAACCATGAGAGTCTACGAGACAGCCGCAGATTACTGCGTGCTGCCGGGGATATTCATGGTCGCTCGACTCGATGGTCGCAGCTTCACTCGCCTGACCAAAGAGGTCTGCCAGTTCGAAGCTCCGTTCGATGAGCGGTTCCGTGACTTGATGGTGGAAACCGCCGAGAGCCTCATGACCTGTGGCTTCCGGGTGATTTACGCCTACACAGAAAGCGATGAGATTTCACTGCTCTTCGACCGGGATGAGAAGCTGTTCGGTCGCAAGCTGCGGAAGTACAACTCGACATTGGCGGGAGAGGCGAGTGCGAAGTTCTCGCTGCTGCTGGGCCAAGTGGCGACCTTCGACTGCCGGATCTCTCAACTGCCCACACCCAATCTCGTCGTGGATTACTTTCGCTGGCGGAACGAGGACGCTGCCCGGAATGCGTTGAGTGCCTATTGCTACTGGACTCATCGCAAGCTGGGCTTGGATGTTCGAGCAGCGACCGAGAAACTCTTCGGACTGTCGGTGAGCCAGAAGAACGAGCTACTGTTTGAGCAGGGGATCAACTTCAACGACCTCCCCAGTTGGCAGAAGCGAGGCATCGGCTTGTATTGGGAGGAGTTCGACAAGCCGTCACTCAATCCGATTACCGGCGAGACGGTGACTGCTCGTCGTCGGCGAATCAAACGGGACGTTGACTTGCCGATGAAGGAGGAGTACAGCGTGTTCATGGAGTCACTCCTGTCCGGGTCTCAGTCGCCAAGAGCAGTCTAATGAGAGCCTCGCAGGGGGATTTCATTAGACTGCCTTTCAACGATGGTCTGGATCACATCTGAGAAGTCGCACCGGAATCCTGCCTCAAATGTGATCCGAACACACGGACTCTTGCCCCATGCTCCTGACCCTCTCCACCACGCACACCCCGGCGACCGATCTGGGCTACCTGCTACCTGATCGCTAGGCCGAGCGGCTCAAGCTGATTCACGGCTCGCTGATCTACCGAGACCAGCGTCTAGCGAACTTCGACGCCGCCGCTGTTGTCAAAGTGATCGAACACCTCGATCCGCCAAGGCTGTCAGCCTTCGAACGTGTGGTGTTCGAGTTCGCCCGTCCCCAGACCATGGTGGTGACCACGCCGAACAGCGAATACAACATCATGTGGGAGTCACTCCCCGCTGGGAACTTCCGCCACGCCGATCACCGCTTCGAGTGGACCCGGCAACAGTTTCAAGACTGGGCCAACCGAGTGGCGAGTCAGCATGGGTACATCGTCCGATTCGTGCCGGTGGGGCCGGTGAATGAGGCGGTGGGTTCGCCGACGCAAATGGGGGTGTTTGAGAGAACCCGGAGTGAAGCAACATGAACACTGCAACCACGAACCTTTCCGAATTGCAGCACGCTCTGCAATTGGCACACGATCGCCTCGACAAAGCCATCAAGAAAAATAATCTCGATGCGGCTGGTTGGCACGAATTCGATGAGGCATTCGATGCAGCCTTGAGTGCCGAACGCTGTGTTGCCGCTGCGAAGGGTGAAGAGTATTTGATTCCCCTTGACTTTCCCGCTCATTGGGACATTGGTGCTCCACTTCCGCACCTCTTGCAGAATGACAACAAGACATTCTTGACGTTCTACCTCAAGGATCATGACCCGAACTGGGATGGAAGCTACGTCACGATTCGTCGCCCGTCTGATCCATCACCATCCAGACTTGCTGTGGTTGAATTCAAGTTGTGCAGTTCTGCCAAACTCGGATGTCCAAACGATGAAGTTCATGAAGGGCATCCGTGGCACGGAAAGGGAATGAAGTCGTATTCGGCCCAAGAAGTCA
>JAYSUV010000360.1:0-12604 GCA_043718945.1 Planctomycetota bacterium | reverse complement strand
ATGAGAAGGCCCAGCTCCAGGAGGCCCTGAAACTGAACGAGTCCTTGTCGGTCGCGTACTACCTGAAGGAGGACTTGCGGCAGTTCTGGAACCAGAATCTGAAGCCCGCTGCGGAGAAGTTCCTCGATGCGTGGTGCCGCCGCGCGGACGCCGCCGGCATCCGCCAAATGCAACTCATGGCGAAGACCCTCCGCCAGCACCGCCGAGGCCTCCTCAACTGGTACGACCACCCGCTCTCGACCGGCCCTCTGGAAGGCATCAACAACAAAATCGGAGCCCTGCAAAGACGCGCCTACGGCTACCGAAACTATGAACACCTGAAGGAACGCCTCCTGACCCTGCACCACACCCAGTACACCCGACAAGGTGAATACCACAATCATGACCATCCCCCCAAGAGTGCGATGAACCGGGAATGCTCAAAAGTCGAGGCTACGAGCGTTACTCGCCGCGAAGGATCGGCGTCTTGCTCGCGGCACCCGCGACTTCGCGGACGAACTGTGGCACGGCATATCCGGGGAGACGCCGTCTCAGTTGGGCGATCAGTTCCAGGCCAGTGACTTCAGGGACTTCAAAGTGAGCGGTCCCCGCCACGCGATCCAGTTGATGCAGGTAGTACGGCAGTACGCCGAGATCCATCAGCCGCTCACACAAGTCGGCCAGCACATCGGCATCGTCATTCACGCCCCGCAGCAGCACCGCTTGATTGAGCGTCGGGATGCCAGACCGGACCAACTTTCGCAGTGCCTCCGCACAGTCATCCGCAATCTCGTGCGGATGATTCGCATGCACGACCATGATCGGTTGCAGGCGACTGCTTTTCAGGAAATCGATGAGTTCAGGGTTCACGCGGTCCGGCAGCACGATCGGCAACCGCGAGTGAATCCGCAGCCGCGTCAGATGCTCGATCCTCTCCAGTCGTTCCAGCAGTGCTGCCAGCCGGTCATCCGTCAACATCAGCGGATCGCCGCCGCTGAGGATCACTTCGTGGATGGTGGAGTCCTGCTCGATGGCTTGGATCGCTGGCTCCCAGTCATCCAGCCGGCGCGGCTCCTCGCTGTACGGATAGTGTCGCCGAAAACAGTACCGGCAATTCACCGCGCACGATCCCGCAGCCATAAGCAGCACGCGGCCTACGTACTTTTGGAGCAGTCCGGGGGCGAGTTTTGCAGCCTGGTCGTCAACAGCGTCGACAACGAAGCCGGGCACACTCACACACTCTTCTGCCACCGGAAGGACTTGCCGCAACAACGGGTCCAGCGGGTCTCCCACTTGCATGCGGGCCAGGAAGCTGCGCGGGACGAGAACCGGAAAGGACTTCGCTGCCTCGATGGCCGAAGTCGCGTACTCCTCGGGGAGTTCTAACTCGCGCACCAACGACTCCACATCGCGGATCGCGGTGGCCAGGGAGCGTCTCCAGCTGGATCGTTCGAGTTCGAGCACGAGAGGGTTTCAATGGTCCTGTATGGTGTCTGTGGTAAGTCATCGATGAGTGACAGCCGATTTCGGGGGCGGCTGCGATCTACAGGTTACACGGATTTCCCAGATTCAGAAGCCTATGCCGTGGTCTGTGAAGCCCGCTCTGAATCCGTACGACTCACTTGGCCGAGTTTCACTCAGTATGCAAATTGACGGCGCGGAGTTTGAGTCCTCCCACATCGAAGGATTCATCCACCGATTTCGCAGATTTCCACAGATTATGAGGAAAGAAGTGGAGGACTCATCCCCCCCTCTTCATCTGTGGAAATCTGCGAAATCGGTGGACAACACCTCTGCATCCCGTGGTGAACTACAAGCGACGGCGGTAATCAGGCCACCGATTTGTTGGCCGCCTCATGCACCAGCGGGTCGATCAGGCGGGCCAGTTCCTCGCCCTTCGCATTCTTCCGCATGTTGAACAAAACGCACCAGGTCATCCCGTCTGACCGCCGAACAAGGATCGTCGAGGTGCCATCGAGGGCTCCGAGATGCCACGTATTCCGTCCCCTGCCACTGCCGGTCGTGCGGACGTTCCAGCCGTGGCCGTACCACACGTCCGGTTCTTTCAGGTCATAGCCGCTGGGCTTCGCGAACATCTCGTCGATCATGGCACGCGACAGCAACGCCTTGCGATTGGAATCGGGCTCAGTGGCAGCCTCATCGCACCCCATTGCGAACCGCACGAGGTCCGACGCCGAGGCGATCCATCCGCCGTGGGAGTCCATCGCTTCCAGGTGCCACGCTCCGTACGGCGGAGCGACCTTCTCGCCCGGCAAGAAGACCGAATCTTCCAGAACCGACGGCTCGCCGTCGATCACCGGCATCGAGTATCGCACCTCGTCGACGCTCGTGGTCTGCGTTCGACCGATACGCGTCGACAAGGCTCCGACCGGAGTGAACACCTCGTCGCGAACGATCTGTTCATAGCTGCGACCGTGGGCAGTCGGCAGGTGTTCGAGGACTCGACCCAGCAGGCAGTACCCGAAGTTGGAATAGGCGTACTTCGTCCCCGGATCGAAGTCGAGCGGTCGCTTCAGCACCGCACGGATAATCTCTGTCGGACCCGCAGGCGGCGGCGTCCCGGCCTCCGTCGCGAACTCGACTGCCATGAACATCGGGTCGATGCTCGCGTTCTGGTCCCAGCCCCCGGTGTGCTCGAGCAATTGCCGTATGGTCACCAGCTTCCAGCGCGGGTCGGTTGGCTCGCCGAGTTTCAAGAACTCCCACGCAAGCGTATCGAGCGTCAGCTGACTCCGTTCCACCTGCTGAAGAATCGCCACAGCTGTGACCGGCTTGGAGAGGCTGGCGATGCGAAACAGCGAGTGGGGCTCGACCGGAATTTTCTCAGTGACGTTGGCGAATCCGATTGAGCGGGCGTAGAGAACCTGCCCGCCGCGCCCCACCGCGAGCGACATCCCTGGGACGGCATGCTGCGTGACAAAGCTGCGAAGCAGTTCGTCGAACGCGTCGAACCCCGCGACAGGGCTTCCGTGCAGTGGCATCGCAATCCCCTCGTCGGACGGGCACATTTGCCCGTCCGTCCAGAATTCTCAGTCCGACCAAACTTCCCAGCGGGTCTGTTTTTCGTTCTCGAATTCTGAATGAAGAATGAGAGTTCATCCAGAAACTCTTCGAACCCAACCGTACGGCATGATATATTAACCAGCAAGGAAGACCCCATCACTCGACAATTCGCTGCATTCCGAACAACCGAGAAAACTGTGTCTCCACTTCGCACTATTGTTCAGCACCGTCGCATCGACATCGCCGCCCCGGAAGAGATTCCGGATGGAACGGAGGTTGAGGTCCGCGTTGTCACAATGGATGACTCGAACGGCCTCAGCGAATCCCAGTGGGATGACTCGCCGTCTGGAACATCGGCCTGGATGAAGTGGCTCGATTCCTTGCAGCCGTTGACGCTCACTGAGCAGGAGAGCCAGCAGTTGGCGGCAGATCGAGATCGACAGAGGCGCTGGGAACTGGATCAATTTGCGAAGCACGCAGAGCAATTGAAGTGTGACTGGGAATGAGACGCTTTCTGCTCGACTTCAACGCGGTCACTTCGCTGATCAATCAGCGGGAGCCATTCATTCAACGAGTTCGAGAGGCCCGACTGAGCGGGGGTCGAATCGGCACCTGTGAGCCGGTCGTCGCCGAGTTGCACTACGGACTCGCCCTGAGCACGAGTCGAGAGGAAAACCTCGTTCGCCTGCGTCGCGGGTTGAGCGGACTGATCGTCTGGCCACTGGATCGACGGGCCTCCGAGTTTTACGGAGAGATCGCTGGCGACCTGCGCCGTCGGGGTCGTCCGATGCAGGTCATCGATATGTTGCTGGCGGCTGTCGCGAGTTCACTGGGCGATTGCACGGTGGTCACGACAGACAGCGACCTCTTCGCGATTCCGGGCTTGTCTGTCGAGAATTGGGAAGCGACTTCACCGACTTGAGGGGGTAATTAGTCAAGGCGGAATTCACCTCTGTGGCCAGTCAGTCGCAGGGGTATGGCCTGGAAATGTCGAGCGACTTCCTTCGTGAGACGGGCCCATTGGCCCGTCCGTTCAGTGTTCTCAATCCGACCAGACTTCCCAGCGAGTCACATGTCCCGACTCATCGAACCAGATCGACAGCCACTCGTCATCGATTCGGAAAAAGGAATTCCGCTGAGGACCGGTGCAGTATGTGATGTCAACATCCGCCCCGGACAAACGCCCCACGATCGGTGTCCCCAGTTGGGCGATGATGCCTTCGCGAGTCCCATTTCGCACCACCGATTGAATGACATCGCCGAGCATCTTCTGGCAGAGAGTAATGTCTCCAACGGTATGTTCCGACGACTGGGGATCGATCCAAACCTGCTTGTCAAAGGGCTGGGCAAAGGAACCGATTGGCAAACCTCGTGAGTAGGCCGCATTGACTGCGGTACTCGCCACCGCAATCATCGAGATCAGCCCGAACGTGAAGAACCACTGTCGCCGTTGTTCCCGATTTGTGGGATCCATCACCGACACCCAAGCCACGAGCATTAGGAACGCACATATCAGCGACAGCAAAAACGCCCCCACGGCGAACAGTGGATAGAACATTCCGAAGGCTGACACCAGCAGTCCGGTCCACCAATGCGGAAGCAATTGGACGCCAAAAACAATCGTCGCTCCGATGAAGAGAATCCGCTGGCTCTTGGTCCACATCACTGGACATCCATGGGTGTGTCGTGCGTCGAATCAGCGATTTCGGAGAAATCTCCGACAATCACAGAATCTCCAGCGTCGGCAGGCTCGGGGTTTCCAGTAGCGATTTGGCGACCTCGATGGCCACACGCTGGCAGATGTGGAGCAGGGCAGCTCGCGAGGCATTCTCCTCGGAAAAGAGAGCAGCCATTTGTCCCGCGTCGCCCTGTTCGCGAATGAGGGCGTTGGCGGGCACCTCGCCCAAGAATGGCAGTCCGAGTTCGGCGGCTTTGGCCTTCGCTCCGCCGCGACCGAAGATTTCGCCGGTCATGTTTTCGACCATGCCGAGGATCGGGATCTTCACGGTCCGGAACATCGACACGGCTTTCACGGCGTCGAGCAGCGCCACTTGCTGCGGCGTGCAGACCACGACCGCTCCGGCCAGTCCGACCATCTGCGACAGGGTCAGCGCCACGTCTCCCGTCCCTGGTGGCATGTCGATGATCAGGTAATCGAGCGTTCCCCAATCGGTCTGTTGCAGAAACTGTGACAGTGCCTTGTGCAGCATCGGTCCGCGCCAAATGATGGCTTGATCCGCCTTGACCATGAACCCCATCGAGATCGTCGGCATGCCGTCGACATCAATCGGAACGATCCGCTCCATCACGCGGCCATCGTCCATTGGGATTTGTTTAACGACCGGTGTCCCCTTCGCTCCGACTAAATGCGGGATGCTCGGGCCGTACACGTCGGCATCCATCAGCCCGACCTTGGCCCCGAAATGCTTGAGACCCAACGCCAGCGCCGCAGCCACCGTCGACTTGCCGACGCCCCCCTTGCCGCTGCCGACCGCGATCACATTCTTGACGTTCAGGCCAATCGCCCCGCCGGTCCCCTTCCCCTTCACGACCCACGTATAATCGACCTCCACCGAGGTCGCCCCCTTCGCAGTCAGTGCCGACTTCACCGCAGCGGTGATTCGCTCGCGATCGGGGTAGGCCGGGGTCGGCAATTCAAGGCCGACACGCACGGTGGTGCCGCTGACCTGGACGGTGCGGACCATGTTCAGGTCGCCGAGCGACCGACCAATCTCGGGATCTCGCACACTGGAAACGGCACCGCGTACGCTCTGTTCAGTCAGCATCAAGTTCGCCCTTGTTGTTCTGTTGTAGGATGGGCCCATTGGCCCGTCCCCGCTACGTGTGAGCTGCCACCGCGAATCCAATTGGGGAGCCAATCTTCCCGGTCCCAAGTCACCCGTCTTGGTCTGCGAAAGTCGATCGGACGGACGGGCCAATGGGCCCATCCTACGACACGGCTCGCACGAGCGACTGCCGCGCTCCATCAAAGGTGAACACGCTGGTCACTCCCAACTCCGACAGGAACCACCGGAGTGACTCCCCAGTCTCGCTCAGCACGACATGCACCCGCAAACCACTCGCCACCCACTGCATCACCAATCGCAACGGCAACTGCTCCCCGCGAGGCAGTGCAATCACCAACTGGCGAGCCCCCTCCGTCAGGCGACGAGCGGCATCCGCCTCGGTCCGGCAACTGGTCACTCGCCCCCCCAGTGGTTCCAGCTCTCGCTGCAACTCAGGAGCCCAGAAGGGCGTCCGTTCCCAGACGGCGATTGGCAGGAGAGTCACACACACCTCGCGATGGAGCGACAGGCTCCGGAGAGCATTCTAGGAGCGACAAACCCGCATAGCGAGTGGCGGCCCCGAATGGCCGGTCCACCCCGAGGTGAATCCTCAATCCTGAGAGGTGCCTCATCAAAACCGCGATCGAGTTACGCGGGCGGGTTGGCCGCCTCGAACTCGGCCATTGCCGCCACCAGGGCGTCGACCCCTTCGGGCGGGAAGGCGTTGTAGATGCTGGCCCGCATGCCGCCGACGCTGCGATGGCCTTTCAGGCCGTCCATGCCGCGTTCTTTGGCGAAGGCGACGAACTTCGTGTCGAGATCATCGTTCCCGGTTACGAACGTCACGTTCATTCGAGACCGCGAAGTCTTCGCAGCTGTGGGCTTAAACAGCTTGCTGCTGTCGAGTGCGGCGTAGAGCTTGCCCGCCTTGGCTTCGTTGCGAGTGGCCATCGCAGAGAGTCCGCCCTGGGCTTGAATCCACTTGAGGACCAGCCCGACGACGTAGATCGAGAAGCACGGCGGAGTGTTGTAACAGGAGTCGTTCTCGGCATGCGTGCGGTACTGCAGCATGGCCGGGATGTCGACAGCTCCCTTGGCGATCAGGTCGTCACGGATGATGACGATCGTTACACCTGCGGGGCCAAGATTCTTCTGGGCTCCCGAGTAAATCAGGGCGTGCTTTGCGACATCGATCGGTCGGCTGAACATGTCGCTGCTGGTATCGCAGATCAGCGGCACGCCATCGGGCGGTGTCGGATCGGTCTGGAACTGGGTGCCGAACAAGGTGTTGTTCGACGTGTAGTGGACGTACGTCGGTGCCTCGCTGTAGGTCACCTTGTCCGGGATATACGAGAAGTTGCGATCCGCGCTGGAACAAGCGATGTGGACCTTGCCGAATCGTTTGGCGTCCTTCATGGCCTTCTCGGCCCACGAGCCGGTGATGAGATAGTCCGCTGTGTCGGTCTTGCCCAGCAAGTTCATCGGCACTTGGAAGAACTGGGTTGAGGCCCCGCCGCCGAGGAACAGGATCTTGTAGTTGGCCCGGATGCTGGCCAGTTCGCGGAAGCGGGCCTCGACCTCTTCCAGGATCTTGATGAACGCTTTGCCGCGATGAGAATGTTCGAGGATGCCGATGCCGGTGTTTCCGAGCGACAGCAGATTATCGCGGGCCTCTTCGAGGACCGGCACCGGGAGGACCGCCGGACCGGCGGAGAAGTTGAAGATTCGCTGAGCCATCGCTGAGTTTCCGTGGAAGACTGATCCCGAAGTGAGCGAGTCTCCTTGAACGAAGCGACACGCCACAAATCCGGGGGATCGCAGGTATATCGGGCGAAATCGAATCCCGTCAATCGGGGAGAGCTGATGACTCCACTTTTCTCACTCCCCAGAGCGGAGCGTGTCTTTGAATAACAAGACAAATAAAGCCCAGTGGTTGCAACCACTGGGCTTGAGTCCCCGTCAATCCACTGCCGGCCGCTCGCGATTCGACCAGTGGCCGGTCACATCCTGGCCGCTCACCCAGACACCCTTCTGGTTCCATCCCAAATGCGCCCGCACATCCGCAGCGGCGTAACGCAGGGTGAGGGCCGCGCGGCGACGGGTGGAGGTGTTCGCTTTTGACCCGTGCAGCAGCTGATCCGAGTGGATCGACGCTTGACCGGCCTTCAGCGGATTGTCGACGACCTCGCCGTATTCTTCGGCGTTGTCGATTGACTGGTTGAGGACGTTGTGATCGTCGGTGCTGCTCTCGCGATAGGTCAGGTGACCGAAGTGGTGCGACCCTTTCACGAACTGCATGTTGGCGTTCTCGGGATCGGCGTCGTCGATGGCCAGCCAGACGGTGACGGCCTTGGTCGGCGTCAACGGCCAGTAGCTGGAATCCTGGTGCCAGGCGACCGCTTTGCCATCGCCCGGCATCTTGCAGAAGAAGTGCGAGCCCCAGCCGACGACATTCTCGCCCAGCACATCTTTGACACAGGCCACGATCTTCGGGTTGGTGAGGATGTCCCACACCTTGCCGTACTTCAGATGAGCAGAACTGATGGAGTAGCTGTCGCCTCCCGCCGCCACGACCTTGGCCAGCAGGTCGTCGAAGTAAGCGCGAATCGCGGTGATCTCGGCGGGAGAATAGATCGACAACGGTCGGATGTAGCCGTCGCGGTTGAAGCCCTCGATCTGCTCGCGGGTGACGACCTTGGGTGCCGTGGTCGTACTGGGATGAAACCGCAAATCGCGAGCGATCTTCTGGAGGTCCTCCGCATCGGGCAGGACTTTGAATTCGGTCTGGGCCATGAATAACTCTGGGGTGAAATGAGGGGTGATGCGCCCTGCCCGTCAGCAGCATTCTCATCCGGGGAGCAGAGCTGGGTGTCTGTCAGGGGCTTTAGAAGCCCTTGCCACCGGGGCTGGACGGTCCGGTCGCTGAACCGCCCTGCACCTTGGGGAGCTGGTTCGACACTGAGAATGTCTCCAGCGATTTGAGCAGCTTGTCCTCAATGCGATCCCGGATGCCGGCGGGGTAGATGGCCAGCACGGCGACCTGGATGGGCCCGTTGGAGTGGCCATACAGTTGGGCCTTGATCTCGACGCCACTTTCGCTCAATTGTGGGAGGACTCCGGGGGGCACAAAGGTGATGCCCGTGAACTTCTTCTGGAGGGCGTATTTGCCGTCTCGGGGACAGGTCTCGGCATAGCGGATATTGTTGCCGACTTGGGCGACCACACCCTGCGGCGGCAATGACACCTGCATGGTCGACGACAACAAGTTCTCCAAATCGGTGAGAAACAGAGCCGGATCAGGGCCTTCTGGTGCTTTCAGGGAGTCGAGATACGTCTGGTGATTGCTGCACACAAACAGAAAGACCGGGCGGTTTCCGCCATCACTCGGGAAGTCCCCCTGCCAAGCTCCGATCAGTCCCGGCAGCTGTAGTCCCAGAAAGGTCGGCTGGCGAGTGTCCTCGGCGGCTGGCTCGTCACCCTTGGGAGGGGGCGGGCCAGGCTTGAAGTTGAATCCCTTCGGAATTCGCATCGTGAGTCCGTAGAGCGGAACGCTCCAGTTTCCGCCTTGCAGCACCCGGTCCAACGATTGCCGGTACTCGAAAAAGGCGTTTGTCTCTTTCAGACGCGACTCGTACTGTTCGCTGCCACAGCCGAAGACCAGCAGTAACGCGAAGCCAGTGACGACGATTTTGGAACGGAGCATCCGGGGACTCGCTGGTCGGGGCAGAAATTTCGAACGCACTTATTGTCGTCCAGTTCGCGGTTCCCCGTCAAACGTAGAGTGGAGGTGTCGATGGTTCAGTCAGGTGTATGCCTCAAAAAGCAGGCGGCGCTCGGAAGTTCATGCAGGATCTGGCTCGCAGGAACTTCCCGATTGGATTTTGAACAGAAGAAACGAAGGAAACGAAGAAACGTCGAATTTGAATCTTCGTTGACCTCGTTGCCTTTTGTTCAACTCCCCAGGGTGAACACGGGAAGTTGTTTTGGACGATGTCCTAACGCGTCGCTGGCAGTTGATAGCCTTCACGGTTCAGGCGGATGCGGTATAGGCTGGCTCCGGCGGTGATATAGAGCAGGTTGGCGTCTGGGCCGCGACCGAAGCCGACGTTGGTGGGGATCTCCGTCTTGAGATAGGCTAGCTCTTGTCCCTCGGGTGAGTAGACGCAGATGCCCGGACGATTCTCTGCGCGAACTGCCACGTACAGATTGCCGTCCTTGTCGACGGCCAGCCCATCGGGACCATCAAACGGGGCGTAGTCGACCAACGTCTTGCGGAACTTCGCCGTTCCATCGGCTGCGAGGTCGTAGGCCTGGAGCGCCATCAACCCCTTCCGCAGGGGAATGCTCACCTTGTCGGCCTGCTCAGCGCCCGCCGTCGCCAGCCGCTCAATCGCCGTGCCTCCGTTTTCATTACTCACGACATAGAGTGTCTTCTGATCGGGTGAGACGCACACGCCATTGGCCTTGCCCGCATCGGTGATGATGCGATGCAGCGAGCCATCGGTGTCGAGGCGATACACACCGACGACCGGTTGATCGATCGGTTCGTGGCCCAGATACCGCGGATCGCTGAAATAGATACGTCCCCGCTCGTCGATCGTGATGTCGTTGGGCGAATTGAGTGGTCGGCCTTCAAACAGAGCGGCGATGATCTGGGCCTTCCCGGTTTGCATGTCAGTGCGGGTCACTCGTCGGCCCCCATAATCGGCCCCCTCGGCGACAATCATGTGGCCAGCTGCATCGAACTTGATCCCGTTTGACATCCCGCTGGGGGAGCGATAGATCGATGTCTGCTGCGTCGTCGGATCGAACTTCCAGATGTACCCGGCGTCGATGGCTCCGTTTTTATCACGAGATTTATGCGAGAACGTAATCTCGCTGAAATAGACCATGCCATCTGGCGCGACCGCGACGCCTTCGGTCAGCACCTTGGATTCGAATAGCTTCTCGACCACCGCGCCCGGAGGCACGATCGGTTCTGCGGCGAACAACACATTGCCAGCGGACAAGAGTCCCCACACCAGCAGAGCTGAGAGAGAGTAAGCACAAGTGAGCCGAGAGCGATCCCGCATGATGAGTCCTTGAAGTGGAGTGGTGCCAAGGGGACGAGAGGTTGTGCGACCCGCTACTTTTCGCTCAGTCGCTTCCATTTCGCAAGGAAGCCCGGGCGTTCCAGTACTTCGGGGTTCACAATTCCGCGTGGGCGGACTCCCGAGGACAGGTCAATCATGCCCTGGCACGCGGTGCGACCGATGTCGCGAAACAGTTCCTCCGTCCAAGCGATGCAATGGGGAGCCAGTAACACGTTGTCGAACTGCGAGAACACGGACGGAGTGGTGAGCGGCTCATCCACAAAGCAGTCGAGCGCCGCTCCCGCGATGCGGTGTCCCGCGAGTGCTTCCACCAGCGCGATCTCATCGACGATGCCGCCTCGGGCGGTGTTGATCAGATACGATGTGGGCTTCATCAACGCCAGTTCGCGAATTCCGATCAGATTCCGTGTCTGCGCGTTGAGCGGACAGTGCAGTGAGACAAAATCCGACTGCGCCAACAACTCATCCAGTGTCACCGCTCGCGCACCGTGTTCGGCCACCACTGCTGCCGAGGTGAAGGGATCGAACACTAGCGGCTGCCTCATGCCAAAGCTCGACAGCAACTGGACGAGGGACCGCCCGATCCCGCCGAAGCCGATCACGCCCAGTGTTCGCTCCCGCAACTCGCACCCCATGTACTGGCTGCGTTCGTTCCAGCGTGCTTCGCGGATGAGTCGGTCCTTCATGCGAAAGTGATGCGTGAGGGCTAGCATCCAGCCGACCGTCGCCTCGGCCACGGGACGATCGACCGCGCCGGACGTAATGCAGAGCACCACGTCGGCGGCAGTACAGGCGGCCACATCGACACTGTCAAAGCCGACCCCAAACCGACCAATGGCCAGCAGATCATCGCTCGCCGACAGACTCTTCGCCGAGACGCGCGGGGCCAGAACGATCACTCCATTGACGCCCGACAGTTGATCCGGCTCAATTTCAGGTCGATGGTCGGCGAAGCGCGTCACAGCGATTCGACTGTGGGACTCGAACAGTCCCAGACCAATGTCGCGGTATTTTGTCTGACCGCTCGCGTCGTAAAAATCGGCGGTCAGAGCGACTCGGAACGGTGAAGACGGACTCATCGCCAGGGGTTTCCTTCCACGGTGGCACAGCGTTCATCGACGATAATTCGCTCGGGTTTGGGACCGGCATAGACCCACAACATTTCCATCGGGGCTTTCGAATCGTTGATGAAGTAGTGGACTCGCCCACGCGGTTGGAGGGCGGTGGCCCGATCACTCATCAAGTACTTTCGACCTTCCACGATACAGGTGGCTGTCCCGGAAATGATGCAGATCGACTCGTCGAAGTCATGGACATGGGCGGGCAAGCGGCCACCGGGTTGAAACAGTCCATAGCCACCACTCATCTCGATCCCCGGCAGCAGGTCGACGTTGAAGCAGTCGATGAACTCCGTGTTCGGACCCGCTGTCCCGCGTTTGGCCGTCGCGAAGCGGTTGATCCGTTCGGCACCGGTCTGGCCCGTAGAGTCATCCGGCATCGCCTTGCGAGAGAAGAACTTGTCCACCAGCGTGCGACTGGGTGTGTCCACTGCCATCGCAACATGCAGCACAGCCGGTTCGGTACTTGAAGAGTTCCGTGCGGTGTGAGCCAAACCCGGCGGAATGACGATGTTGTCGAGTTTCTTGAGCGAGTAGCTGCGGCCTTCGACATCCATCGAGAGCGAGCCACTCAGCAGTGTGACCGATTCCGTGAAGGCGTGCA
>JAYSUV010000359.1:0-12637 GCA_043718945.1 Planctomycetota bacterium | reverse complement strand
ATTGGTTTTAGAGAGCAGGCATGGAATTGTTGTTCATTTTCAACGTCCAAATTTCGAATTTCCTGTAGAAACAGCCAGATTTAGATGCGGAGGCCCTGCCTCCCTGTCCCGCCAGGGACACCCGACAATAGCCCACCGATTTATCGGTGGGAAGCGAGTTCCAATATGGCTCGCAGTCCCGCCAGGGACGAAAGAAACTCGGTCATACACATGCAGAAGCCTCAACCACGATCCCAACCACGTTTCTAATTGCGAAAGTTCTGTCGTCCCTACCGGGACTGATTGACACGCCAACGACCGTCGCCCCACCGCTGAAGCGGTGGGCTATTGTCACACCGTCCCTACCGGGACTAAGAGAGCCAACAAAGAAGTCGGGTGCGTGGATACAGACAGCTCATCATTGACTTCCTTTAGTCTGACACGCTGTCGCTTGACACAGCTGGAGTCTGGGGTGCCCATGGAACAACGCTGACGTTCCGGCCAGGGTAAGCACTTCGACACTCGCCCTTGTAGTCAGCGAGATTCAAAATAACGAGCGTGAAGTACTCGCGAAACAATTGATTGACTTCCCAATATAGACCTCCCTCATTCACACCCGGTCTCTTGCAGCAAGTCATCATCAGTTGTCGTCTTGATGGGGTTGGATGGACGACGCAGTTTCGAATTTCTACAGCCGCATCAGGAGCATCAACGGTTGGGGCAGGCTTATTCGGTTTCTGCAAAAACGCCTTAATGTCGGCCAAGGATGCTGAAACTGATGTTGCGAAACTCGGGATAGAACTGGGAACGCTACACTTCTCAAGCAGCATTCTGAGTTTCTTGGAGGCCGACCCAAGATTGTCATATTGGTCATCGGATAAATCAGGCCCAACCAACTTCAGAAACCCGAGAATCTCAAGTGGAATCTGTCCGAGAAGAACAGCGACTTCGACATTTGCATCAGGCTTGCATGACTCGACGAATCCAGCAATCGCAATCCCCAATGGTTCTGACCATCCTGAACGATTCCAAGCGTCGAGGAATCCTGGAAACGCAGCCAACAACCAGCTCGATATGTGATGCGGATGCAACCATCCACAAGGCTCCCTCATTTCTCTGGTGGCATGTGGCCGAGCATATTGCCAAACGAAATTGCCATCTGAGAACCCGAACATGTACACCGGATAGCACCAGTCGGCAAAAGAGAACGAGAGAAACGCGCCGAGCGCTTCCACAAGATTCTTCGCATCGGCTGTGGAAAATCTGGCTCCGTCGCGTCGATGTATCTCTCCGACCCCGTTGATTACGTTTTTTCTCCCGGCGTCGATGTCACCTGCATCCTGCGTCGATCCTTCAAGTGGGTCGATCTCAATCACCCACTCATTATTGCCAAGTGACACCCGTGACCAGCAACTTTGGGCTACAGTGTCCGTGACATTCATGGGCCCGGTCTGAGGAAAATTCACAAAGTAGATGACAGCCCGTTCCAAAACCGAGTCTTTTCCAATTTCAATCGCCCCTTGAACATAGCCAGAGGCAACAAAGCAATCAGATTCTTCAACCAAGACGCCAAAGGTCAGACGTGAAGTTCGAATGACGACTTCTTCGTCCGACACATTTGGCTTCTGAACTGCTGCTTCGCTCCTCCATTTCAATGCCATCGGGTTCAGATGAAGAGAAACCGTAACAGTTCCTGAGAAGCAGTTCCGAGCATGCTGTAACTCGCATCCCTCCTCACAAAATAACTCAATGGAGTCGGTTGAACGGCTGATATCCATATGGGATTGGATTCTGGTCACAGAAAGAAGCTCGGTATTCACGACGCGTCCTCTTGATCCCTCAACCGATACAACTGCTCCCCTGCCTTCCACACCAACAGCACCCCTTCGTCCTCGCGTCCGGCGTAGTCGTCGAGGTTGATGGTTTCGGGGTCGAGGTAGCCGAGGTTGATTGACTCGCAGACTTCTTTCGGCACCTTCGAGGCGAGGGTCACTTGCACGCGGCATTTCTCGACGCCGTTTTCATAGGTGCCACTCCCGCGCACATGGGTCGAGTGGGCGAGAACCCCCCACGGGTGATCTTTGAACTTGTCCCACTGCTTGATGAAATAGTCGCGGCAGTGGTAGCCGATGGCCATAATGTGTTCGCCGTGGGTGAGCGAGACCTCGCTGAGGTGTGGGGCGTAGATGATCAGTTCCCCCCCGTCGGCGACAACCGGCTCCAGCTTGTACATACATTTGCCGGCGGTCCACAGCTCGTCGTACATCTTCGGGGCACACGACAGCACCGTCTGGAACGGCTTGTCCATCCGCTTGATATGCACGGTTCCGGAGAGGTCAGCTGCGTCGCTCCAGGCTTGTTCGGGGGTGTTGTAGAAGAGACCATGCAGGCGGGCGGTGCCATCGCTGGTGACGACGAAGGTCAGGGCTCGCTTCTCCTGCTGGATCATATTGGCGGCCATGTTGACCACATCGCGGACTGGTGTACTCTTGACCCCGATGATCCCGACATTGGTGATCAGAGCCCCGAGCCAGTGGAAGAAATTGAGCAGGTCCGGCCCCGAAATGCCGGGGAAGAAATACTTGTTCCCGCCCGAGAAGCCGACCACTTCATGCGGAAACACTGGCCCCAGCACCATCAACTGGTCATAGTTCTCGATCAGCTTATTGATCTGCACTGGGACGACTTTGGAGAGCAGCCCGTTCGAGGCTTTCGCGGTGTCGGCCTCCGACAAAGTCCCGAGCGTCATGAGGGCGTCGGGGTTGTCCCACTCGTGATTAAAGAACTGCGTCTGAAAGAAGAGCCGCTGCCGCTCGATATCCTTGATCCCCAGCAGCTGGCTGATCTGGACCTCGGACATGGGCTTGTGCGTCCCCAGCGCGATCAGCACATCGAGCGCCGCCACGTGCGGTTTCAGATGCTGAAACAGCGTATCCCACAACAGCGGCAGAGGAGCTGTGCGAGTCGCATCGGGAACGATCAGCAAGAGACGCTTACCCTCGACATCGGCGATCGGCACGTTTTTGGCGATCCACTGGCGGACTTCATCGTCGGTGAAGATGGGAGCAGTCATGAGGCAGCATTTCTCTGTATGAGCGGGAGACTAATGTCGCCGGACTCTCCGAGTCCAGTGCGTCGGCAAGGCAAGCAATCCAAGTGGATCCAGCCGAAAGATCACTCCCGTGCGAATCCGCGATGGCGATCTCGGCACGTCTTCACTGGACACGGAGAGTCCGGCGACAATCGGCGTCCTGCACAGCCTAGGGCCGCACGTACACCCACGCCAGCCAGCACAACGCAGGCAGCAGCACGAAAATCAGAAGTCCAGCAATCAAGTTCGATCGGCTGCTGTCGGGCCACCGTGCCATGGGGTTTCACTCGGAAAGACGATGCCGGGAATCATTCCCTGCTGGATGCGTATTCTGACAGCAGCGAGCAGGCACGCAAAGCGAGTGCTGGAGAAGACGAATGACCGCGTCGAGACCAATTGTTCGCCAACGCAGGGCACGTCCTTGGCGTATCAATCATCGTCGAGCCAGCTTCCGAGACTCCGGGCTCACGACAATCATGGCCTGCATCGCATCGAATTCGCACACGAGGTTTTATGTCAACTTCCGCTGCTCCCCCCGTCGCCGCGCCGCTGGTTCGTCCTCGATCATGGATCAGGCGTCGCTGGAAGCTGGTTTGTCTGGGACTGCTACTATTCGGGTTGATCAGCGTCGTCGTCTGGCGAGTTCCGAAGCGCACTTCGCACTGGGTTCGACAGAACGGGGGGACGGTTACCTGCGACATGGATCGGGCACTGGCCTGCGATGTCGTGGATTGGTTCGCCCTGCGTTTCGGTGGCGGAGTCTGGAAGCACGTCAACCCGGTACACCGCACGATCAGTTCGGCCCGGAACGATCATGAGATCACATGGGTCAATCTGGCGGAGTCTCCACTTCAAACCGATGGGTTGTTCCACCTGAAACGGCTGACTGGACTCACCGGGGCGGGATTACATAGCCGACAGATGGGCCCCGGATTGGAGGTCTTTCGCGAACTGCCCTCGTTCAAGAATCTCCACATCACAAGAGCAACAACTGCCCAACTCCACGAGTTGAAACGGTTGCCCCTGCTCAAGTCTGTGAGTCTCTGGAATCCCCAATCAGGAGATATCGGGATGGAAGCATTGGCCGACCTGCCCCAGCTGAAAGATCTTATCGTAGGTGACTGTGGTCCGATTGCTGTATTGCTGAAGTCGATGCCCGTGTTACCGCACGTCGAATCCTGTGTCGTGCAAAACTGTCCGGGATTTTGCAGTGATGACTTGCGATCCCTCAAACGACTTCCCGCATTGAAATATCTCGATCTCTGCTGCAAAACGGGAACCATTGATGACACCGCGATGGAGCAACTGTCCCAAATGGAGAACCTGGAAACGCTGGCCCTGCGCATTCCCTGGAACGATGTGACCGATGCTGGGCTGGCGAAGCTCACGACGATGAAATCTCTTAAGAAAGTGATCGTACTTCGGCATCAAAGCACTCCCGAACAGATCAGCCGACTGCAGAAGGCTGTACCGAATTGCATCCTCTCGTATTGAGCACGAAGACACTGCACTCGTATGTGGGTCACGATCATCGGTGGCGAGAATGCCGCCTTCTCTGCTCCCTCTCCCCACTGGCGGCGCGACTTTCGGTGAGGACATGGCTGTGGGGAGAGGGTCGGGGTGAGGGGCCAAGAGCGAGCGGTGTGGCCCCCTCACCCAGCCCGCTCCCCCGCAATGAAGTGAGTTCACAGGGCCGAGTCGATCGCGGGGGAGAGGGGGCAGAAAGGCATGACCAACAATCGGGACGCACACACCTCGGTGACCTGCGGCGCGAGGTCTTCGGGAATGTCCTTGACGTACCGCGTGCGAGTCTCGCGGCACTGCGTCAACGTGCCGCCACAGTCGGGACAGACCTCCGCCCGATGCTCCTCGCGCCGATCAATCCGCTCAGGAGCCGCCCGCCGATAACCCTCATGCCCCAGCTTCGCCTCCGGCCTCTTTTTTCGCGTCCCCTTCATGGGGACAGTCGGCTTCTGAAACGCCGCGACCATCCCCGAAGGTGTCGACGACGAAGGCTCCATCAACGCCCCCCGCGACTTGAGCATCATCGCCAGCTGCAACATCGCAAACACAGCCGCTTCCTTACGGCGATCAAAGATCCGCCACGCCTCCTCAGCAGTCAGATCCGTCCCGAATTCGACCTCCAGGACGACCATCGCTCAAGCTTTCCCGCGACAAACAATCGACCGACCGCGTGATAACCCATCCCCCATTCACCGACAGATCAACTTCAGATGGCTGAAGTGTTACGAAAAAACAAGCCACAAAACAACAGCCCGGTGATCTTCCTGCTCGGATTGTAGCGCCGTCTTATGGGGTGTCACTCCTGATCGAGATACTGCGGCGGCGACTTGCCGACTCTTTTGGTGATGCGGGGATAGGAGACTGTCGGGATGGCTGTGTCGATCCGCTCGATTTGGATTTGGTGCATCCAGTCGTCGCCGAAGTCGAACCAGTAGCCGAAGACCTTCTGAGGGGTCAGCTGGAGTGAGTCGATCGTTGTCTGTGTGGCATCGTGGACATCGTCACCCGGGCAGGGAATGCCATAGTTCGGTCCGGCGGGATCGTGGGGGCCCTTGCCGCACTGGAACTGGTACATGTGCGCATCGAAGCGATCGTACGCCAGGAAGATCGCCTCGTGCAGATCGGCCAGAGTCTGGTCCCCACGTATTTCGATGTCGCGGCTGACAACCTTGCCGCGGTGCTTGGGGCCGACTGGACCACCCGTAAGGTACACTCGGAAGCAGTAGAGCGATCCCGATGGCATGGACCGCACCGCCGGCGCGGCACGCCCCTTCGGGGTCGCGGTCTTTGATGCGGCTGTTGAGGTCCCCCAAGCGGGGATCTCTTCTTCCGGAATGATCACTCGCAGCGAGCGGGGCCTCCCCGGCTGACGGGAGATCAACCCGCGTTTCTCCAGCATTTTCACCATCTGGTTCACGGACGGCGGTGAGACAATCATGGCGGCGGCGATCTCAAGCTCCGAGGGCGGGTAGCGATGCACAGCGGTGTAGGCATGAATGAACGCCAGATAGCGTCCTTGTGTCGGTGTGAAGTCTGCCATGTTTGATCCACCTGACTAAGACAATGTGATCAATTCGAGGATGAGATTGGTCTTCAGACCGAGGTCGGCGAGGTTGCATACGATTCAGATGGATAGCGAAATGAGTGACTCTGCGTCGCGGAGCTTCGAGGAGAAACGCGACCAAGCCGGAGCTGGGGAACACGGTTCAATCGAGTGCCATCGGAGTACTTTCCCGTGTCATTTCCACGACGGCTTGCGGAGCAAGGATGTCAGACGATCCAGAAACCCCGGGGCTTCTTGGGCACGGATCTGACTGGCCAGCAAGTCGTGCAAGTCCGAATCATCGGGGAGCGCGCGACGGGCCATGTCCAGCCAGGACTTGGCATAGTTGATGTTCCCTGCGGCGAGTTCTATTTCCACCTGGCACATGGCCAGCGCTCGAAACTCGGTCGAATGCAACCGGGTTCGCTCCATGATCGGCATGACCAATGCCCGCCCGGCCTCGACCTCGCCTCTGCGAGCCATCAACGTCGCCATCGTCATTCTTCCGAAGGCGTAGTCGGGCCATCTCACATGGATCTGGCGAATCGCCCCTTCGGTGTCGAACCCTGGCTGTGTCTGGCGAACCGATGCCAGGTTAAAGTGCAGCGAAGGATCATCCGGCGACAGGGATAGGGCCTGTGCGAACAGGGCTTCGGCCTCCCTGACATCGTGATCGTGCAAAGCCTCATGAGCCCGCTGGTTCAGCTTTTCTACCGTCCTATTCTTCTCTTCTCCCATCGGTTCGAAGGAGATCTGAAAGGAGAGAGCCAACATCTCAGATGGCTTTCCGGAAAGCCAGGTCTGAAATTGTCCGGAATGAATCCGCCCCCGCTCAATCAGTGGACCGGTCACCCCCAGACGCTGTTCCAAACTGCCACGTCGACCGTGTGCAAACGCTTCCAGCATGTCCAGTGCCTCGTCATCCGCGACGATCTTGCACAAGGAGCAAGCCAGTTCTCGTCCGACGGGATCGCCACGATCCAGTAAGAGTTGACACAGCCGTCGCAACTCCGGGTGCTGCTTGAAGTAGGCACTCGCATATCGGGATGCGTCTTCGTTCGACATCCCGGCGCAGCCTTCCAGAAAATCATCAATGCTCTGCCGAGAGAACAGTTCGCCGAACCAGAGGAACCAAGCCGCATTGCGATCATCGATCGGGAGTTGCAGCTCTGCCAGATTCTGTTCCGCCGTCGGAATGGGTTTGATCTGGATCGATTCTTTCCAGAGCCGTTTCGCAGCCGACTCGTCTCCGAGACGGTACTCCGCACAGGCTGCGAAGTGTCGCAGTTGAGCGCGGCCGATGGGGGCGAACGTCCGATCGAGATTTTGAGCGATCACGGGACGGGCGATGTCCAGGAGGAGTTGGTCCTGTCCCATCACAGCCAAGATTTCAGCCGTTTTCTCCCACCGTTCTTCTCGATCTGAGCCACAGGCGAGCAACGCTTTCATGGCGATCTGTGCTTCGGCATCTCGCCCGAGGAGATACAACGCCCGCGTGAGATTGGCATGCGCGAACACATTGTTCGGACGAGTCGTAACTTCTTGGCGACTCTCGTCAATCGATTCGTCATACAGCCCTCGAAGATTGAGTGCCTGGCACAGGTTATTACGCATCGGCTGATTCGTAGGCCATTGAGACAACCCCTGTCGAGCGAGACGAATGGCGTCTTCGAAGTCACCACTTTCCAAGGCTTCGCGGATGTTTTCGTGACAGGCCAGGGCCTCATCGCTCAGCTCAGAACCGAAGTGCTTCAGCGTCTCGGACAGGGTGGACGAGATCACCTCGATCAATTTGCGGGATTGATTGGCGTCCTTGTCATCGGGCCAGCGCTCCACGAGAGTGCGAGCAGCCACCAGCGCGCGATGGACATATCCATCTTGCAGACAAGCCCCGACGTAGATCCGCCAGATCTCGCGATCCTGGGCATGTTGCACCAACCACGCCCCACAGACCCGTCGAGCGTCTCGGTATTCTCCGGATTCCAGATACCCATCCAGAAGTGATCGAAAAATATCGCGATTCTGCGGTGAGGACCGATGCATCAACTCCAGTCGCTCGACAGCCTCTTCGAGACTCTCATCGTCGAACAGGTCTTCGATCCGATTGCGGACCCGCGTGACCTGCTCCTGATGGATGCGCTTGGCTTTGAGCTTCGCCTGCCGTTGAGCGGCCTTGGCCTGCTTACGATCCTTCGCCATGACAATGACTCCCTCGCATCCAATTCGGGACAGTTGACACAGGAATGCTGAAGTCTTTCGCTCTCGTCGTCAAGTGGGAGGCCCCTCGGAATCGTTCCTCCAGAAGCGAGCCGGAAGCGTCAGCTCCCGGAGCCCGTCCACCGTGAAGTATCCTCCGGGCGCTGACGCTTCCGGCTCGGGGAGTGACACGCGGAGGACTCGACGGACTCATGTCTGCCACTCGCTGGCGACCTGGCAGTTATTTGGGAACAACGCTGAAACATGGCCCCGGCTGGCGGCATCTCAGTGATGGTTTCGGTTAGAATTGAGGGAGTGTTCCCTTTCCCGGAGTTCTCCATGCTGCCCCTGCGATCGCGTGCCCGGTGGCCATTGACGCTGGCTATTCTCTTGATGGCTGTGGATGGCCAGGGATGTAGCGGCGTGAACGAGACGGCTCAGCCGAAGACATCCAAGCCAACGGCCTCAGCGTCTGCCGAGAAAGAAGAATCCATGTCCACCCCAGCTGATGATTCGGCGGGACTCACCCCCGTGCAATACAACACACTCACCCCGGCGGAACAGCGGGTCATCGTGCATGCCGGGACCGAGCGGCCCTTTGTCGGCGAATACACCGACAATAAGGACGCGGGGACTTATGTCTGTCGCCGCTGCAATGCGAGGCTCTATCAGTCGCAGGACAAGTTTGACAGCCATTGTGGCTGGCCGAGCTTTGATGATGAGATCCCCGGATCAGTGCGGCAGCGAACCGACAGCGACGGATCGCGAATCGAGATCCTGTGCGAGAACTGCGGCGGCCATCTGGGACATGTCTTTCTCGGCGAAGGGCTGACCGACAAGGACACGCGGCACTGTGTGAACTCGATCTCGATGAAGTTCTACGCCACCGGGACGACAATCCCACCGGTCATCGGCAAGAAGGACGCGAAGTAGGCCGCGAGGAGAACATCTCATGGAGCGACTCTTCCGCCGCCGTGCTGTATCCGCCCTGCTCTGCCTCATGGGCATGGGCATGGCTGGATGTGAACGATCCCCCGTGGTCAGCGATTCTCAAGAGACAGTCCGGCCTGTCGTACCCGATGTGCCAGCGTCGTCACCAGTCGCAATTCCACTGGCCACGTCCCCCGACGTTCTCCAGAAGATTCAAACCTTGGGCGGCACGTATCACCTCGACCCGCATGGTCGAGTGACGATCCTCAGCTTTGGCCGTTGCCCGCTGAAGGATGGCGATCTGGAGATCATTCGTTCGACACCCGATGTGGTGTCGCTCAACCTCCGAGGGATGAATGATCAGGGCGGGACCATCACCGTCGAGGGACTTCAGCCGCTCGCCGCCCTGCACAACCTTCGTCGATTGGACTTGAGTTACAACCACCTCTTCATCGGCCGGATCGAGGTCGTCGAGCAGCTCTCCCGTCTGGAGTTTCTCGATCTGGTCATGACAAAACTCGGGGACGAGGCGATCGAGTCGGTGGCCCAGCTGCGGCATCTGAAGAGGCTGCGAGTCGACGAGCGGATGACGGAGCGCAGCTTGGCGCTGCTGCGGGGGTCGTCGCTGGAGACGCTCGATTACTGGTTTGCGTCGAACGAAGATGTAGGACTGTTGGGCGGGCTGAAGAAGCTGAAAACGTGGAGGACCGGGTATGACGAGGTGCCCGTGAGCCGCTTGAAAGAGTTCGCAGATGTCGACCAGTTGGAGGGCATTCCGATCACGGTGTTCGAGAGTGAAGGCTCAGCAGAATCGATCGCGGCGTTGCGTTCGATGCGATCTCTCAAGGTGGTCGAGATTTCGGGGCGGGCCGAGTCCGACTGGTCGATCCTGGCGGCGCTGGACAGCCTGCCCCACCTGAAGTCGCTCCGGTTGCTCGGCATCGGTGACGAGGGACTCAAGCAACTTCCGCGAATCCCCTCGGTCGAGACGCTCGATCTCTCGATCGGCAAGGGGGCTTACACCGAAGAAGGGCTAAAGGCCCTCGCCCAGTTGCCGAGATTACAGCATCTGTCATTGCGACCCGACATCACGACCCGTGAGCACCTGTTGCAGGTGGCTGAATGTCCGCAGCTGGAAACCTTGGCGTTCTACCCCGTCCAAGATTTCGTTCGTTACATCAGTGGTGATTTTGAACCCCAGGTCACATTCCAAGCAGCGGATCTGCGACCAGTTCTGCAACGGACGGCCCTCAAGAGATTGAGCCTGGATGGGATGGGTTTCGGCGATGAGTTGATGGCGGAAGTTTCGGTGGCGCGGCATCTGGAAGTGCTGACAGCGGGGCGATCACCGATCACCGACGCAGGACTGGAGCGATTGCGGGGACTCAAGCACCTGAAGGATCTCGACCTGACCGGCACACAGATCACTTACGACGCGGCCCAGGCATTCCAGCGGGATTACGCCCCGCAGTGCAAAATCTACGACAACTGGTGTTGTGGCTGTATGACACTCTCACCGATCTCGAAGTGACGAACGGAAAGGTTCACGCCGCTTTCTGTACGCGGTGGAAATTGGCGCAGGCGATCCAGTGGGTCACTTCGGCCAGATCCGATCAACTGAAGACTCGGCAAGCCAACAGAAACTGGGGATCGTGTCCGCGTAATTGCGGGACTTCGCAACTGAGCTTGGCATGGAACTCGCAGTCTTAAGACGGTGACTGCAAGCGTGTGGCCGATATTCTTGAAAATCGCAATGTGTATTGTCGCGTAGCTCATCGCTATAAATCGTATTGATTCTGACTGGGGCGTGATGTGCGGGAAACGGTTCGCCCGGGTCTCAAAGCTGTCATTTCGTCAGTCCTGGGGGCAGCGACTTCGGACCGGCCAGGGCCTATCCAACGCGACCTAAGCGACTTGTGACCAATGTTCAATTTCGTGCCTCAGCGGTATGCTCATTGCCCTAAATATGAGACAGAACTTCAACTCCCCACCTGTTCGCGGGGAGTTCGGGAACCCGCATGAATCCCGTTTTTGAGACGGGACGGATCATCGGGGGGGCGTGTACACGGAAGGAAGAAGAATGACGAATTTTCGAAGGATCACAGCAGCAGCCCGAGTCGGCCTGCTGGGGGTGGTGGTTGCTCACGGAATCGCAGTTCAGGGGGCGGAGACAGCTGTCCCCCCGGCCCCGCCCATGGCAGAGGCAGCAGCCACCCAGAAGACTGAATCCGAGAAGGCCGATCCGGCCTCTGTCGAGGTGGACGTGGAAGCCCCAGATTTGGCATACATTATTGTCGACGGGGATACGCAGTCGACTCGTGGAACCAAACGCAAAGTCCGCCTGGCCCTGGATGGCAAGCGAACCTTCGTCACCGTCGTGGCCAACTGGTCCGAGGCCGGACAGGATCGCCGCATTGAACGATCAGTCAACCTCAACAAACCGACCAAACTCGTTTTTACCGTGGATGACCTGAGCGCGAACGAGCAACAGCTGCTCGACCTGACGAATCAGTCGCGGGCGAACTCGGGCCTGCCAATGTTGCGGATGGACCCGCGCTTGTGCCGTGCCGCTCGTCTGCACAGCGCGAACATGGCTCGCCTGAATTCAATGTCACACAATTTGGAGGGGAAGTCCCACCAGCACCGGACGATGGAGGCCGGTTATCCCAGCGGGATGGTGGCCGAGAACATCTGCTACAGCCAAGGGAATCCCCAGGCCGCCATCAATACATGGCTGAACTCGAGTGGCCATCGGGCAAACATGTTGTCGAACCAGTACAGCGATCTGGGCGTCGGCATTGGGTATAGCCGCAACGGTCAGCCGTACTATACGCAGGTGTTTGGTCGGTAGTGTGGATTGCCCACTGGGGATTCGTCGAGTGGACTCGACATCCTCATCCAGTGATTCGAAGGCCCGTTGATCGAAAGATCAGCGGGCCTTTCGCGTTTGTGGTCGGACCGGAACTCAAGGGGCTGCGGGTCAGTGCCCTCGCTGACCAATCCCGTAACCCGACGCCGTGAACGAGGTGGTATTGCCGCAGCTGCCCCGCCCAATCAGAGGCGTTCAGCGGGTGGTTCATCATCGGTGATTCTCGATGAGATCCCTATTGACAACGTGTGTGCGTCCCAAACGTCGGTGGAATCTCTTCTCGCCATCGACCGTGTTCTGAACCGCGAAGCGGTGGCAGCATGTAGCCGTGGGCGCAGCCCACGGAATTCGCATCCCTGATCCGACCCAGCCGCGAAGTGGCGACAGCAGGATCGATGTGGCGTCACTGGGCGTTGGTGAATGTCTCGCTGCGGGACGGGGCTCGCTGTCGCCGCTTCGCGGCTGGAGATCATGCGGGCTGCGGGTCCGTGGGCTGCGCCCACGG
>JAYSUV010000358.1:0-4283 GCA_043718945.1 Planctomycetota bacterium | reverse complement strand
GGGCGGGGTGGGCGGGGTGCCCGGGGGGGGCGAAGGGGGGGCGAAGGGGTGCCGTCTGCCATGATGCGTCCCTCTCGCAGTTGTAGCGCCCCCTGGCGTTCTTTGCCAGGCTTGGTTTCGAATTAATCACAGCCTCGGAGTGACTCCCTGCCCGGCGACATATCGCGGCCAGGTCTTCGCCTTGCGAGGCTCCTTCGGCACGTCATACCACACCACCGAGTTCGCCAACGGACCCACCGGCTGGCCGCTGTTTGCCATCAAATCGGTCGCCCCATCGCCGTCGACATCTCCGGTCAACAGCCCGTGGATGCCGTTCACCTGATCATCGACGACATGCACCGGCCACGGCTCGGCGGCCTTCTCCTCGCGCATCGTTTCGACCCAGAAGATCAAACCGGGGCTATACCTCGCCCCGATAAAGTCCGGATCGCCGTCGCGGTCGACATCCATCACAGCGGCATGAATGGCGTCGTGGACTTTGGTCTGGTCGACGATCTGTGGCTTCCAGTTAGGGCCGACGAACAACCGGGTGGCTCCATCGCTGTTGGCCATCACGTCGATCTGGCCATCGCCGGTGAAGTCGGCAGCCACGACATTGGTGGTGTGGCGACCTTCATCGACGATCTGTTTCTTCCATAGCTCGGCAGCGAGGCTGACTTCGGTAAAGACGAGGCAGGTCAGGCAAACAGTGAGACTCCAGAGAGTGCGAGGCATGTTATCGCTTTCTGTTCTGTGAGATGGCCAGACGAGGTCGAGTTCGTCTACATTCGCCGATTGCCATTGTGCCCCTCGGCAGGCAGAACGTCGATTACTACTGTATCGTAGCGGTTTCCCCTTCGCAGTCCGTTGGCAGAAAAACCGGTGGGCTGCGATGCATCCCAACTTTCCAGAAGGCCGCTTTCTCCCTTCTCCACTGGCCGCCATGTCCCCCGAGTCGATCCCCACACCTGTACCGAATAACGCCCCGCCTGATCGCAGGGGCTGGCGGCGGTTCGTGCTGCGTTCGGCCCCGGTCATGTTTTGGCTGGCACTGGGGATCTTGTGGCTCACAGCGATTCAGATCGTATGCTGGGTCGACATTCCTCGCGTCTCCATCGAGGCCACGGCCCTGGAGCCTACCGATCCGAATTTGGACGAGTTGAACCCGTTCGAGATCGCCGCCGATTCGCACTGGGTCACGGCGGCGCGCAGCACCGGGTGGTGGAACGGAATCGCCATTCTCGCCCTCTGGGGAGTGTTCATCGTCGAGTCCGTGGTGACTCACTTCGCCTGCGGAGGTCGACCGACGCCCAGACCGTGGAAAGCGATGCGAGTTCTCGCCTGCTTCATCCCGCCCGTGCGCATGGCTCTGGCCCATCCCGAGATGGGCGGACGACTCTGGTTGCCGGGGCTCGGGTGGCGGCAGCCGACCCGCGATCTCCAGCGATTCATCGAGTCGCAGCTCGCCGTCCCGATGCTCTTCGCCGCGCTGGCCATGCTGCCGGTTCTGGGCGTTGAGTTCCTGCTCAAGCAGCAGCTTCACAAACACGACTGGCTCCGGCTGCTGTTGCACATCGGGACCGGCCTCGTCTGGTTCGCCTTCGCGGCGGAATACATTCTCATGCTCTCGCTGGCCGAGCGGAAGTGGGAATACATCAAGGCGAACGTCATCAATCTGCTGATCATCCTGCTCCCCTTCGCCTCCTTTCTGCGATCACTCCAAGCCCTCCGAGCGACGCGGCTGGCCCAGCTGACTCGGATGGGGCAGCTGACCAAGATGATTCGTATGTATCGCATTCGAGGCGTCGCGATGCGACTGCTGCGTTCGCTGTTGTTTCTGGAAGTCTTGACCCGCTTGCTGACCACACCCGAAAAGCGCTGCCAGTCCCTTCGAGATCAGATCGCCCGCCAAGAGGCAGAACTCGCAGACCTGCGAACTCAACTGGCCGAGATTGAAAAGCCTCGAGACCCGCCTTGATGGAATAAGAAATGGTGGTGATCATTAGCGCGGATTATTCATGGCCACATTCTTGGGTATCCGATTCTTAGCGCGAGGTGTGAAAACTCTGCACACGGTCCACGAGGCAAAATTCTGACCAACTGTACACTCCCGCTGGCGTGAACGAGAACGGTAAGACCCCCATTGCCCGCTGTCAACGGGGCATTTTTGACGGGGAAGCGTGTGCTTCCCCGTGAAAAGCGGGCAGGGTGCGGACCGGTCGTGTGGCCTTCGTGTTGCGGCTTTTTGAAAAAGGCAGGGCGAAGGGTTGATCTGCGGGGTGGCCCTGGCATCGCTTTGGATGTCTGGGTGACACAGGAACAGGAGGGAGGAGAAGAAGCTAGATTCTCTCCAGCGACACTCCTCTGTCACTCCTGTTGTCGCTTCGCTACCCAGACGCTCAAAGCATCGTCTGGGCCACCCCGCCGAGAATGAGCGCTTTGCGAAGTGATTGGAAGCTCACCTGGACGAAGTGTTCGCGTTCCTCCGCCACCCCGACTTGGTCAGCGCCACCAACAACGAAAGCGAGTTCGAATTGCAATATCAATGTCATCGCCACAAAGCTCAGCGGCGGCAACCGGTCCGATTCCGGAGTCGCCGCCCAAGAGTCGCTGCCGTCCGTCATCCGCACCTGCCGCAATCTCATCCTCGACCCCTTCGAATATGTCCACGCAGTCCTCACCTCGCCCCCCGGTACGACTCTTCCCGGCCGAGGGGCGGTAATCTGGTATCCTTTCCGACCGCTGCCTATTTTTCTGATTACATACATGTGAGTTCCGAAAGCCTGCTCGAAACTTGGCATGACATCATCTCCGGTGGATTCCCTCCGCTTCAGTGTCCTTGAGGCATCACGACAATCTCGACCTCTGAGGGCAAAACGGACCGCTCGATCACTATTCGCTCCTTCGATCCAGTACAATCGAGATCGACGCGAACTTCCCGCCAAACTCTGGCAACACTTTCACAACGATGCCTCTGTGACAGACTCTTCCAACAAGCCACCTCGCCGCCCTCGCTACACCGGGAAAAACCCGCGCCGGTTTGAGGAGAAGTACAAAGAGCTTCAGCCTGAAAAGTACACCGCCGATGTCGCCAAGGTACTCGCCAGCGGCAAGACCCCCGCTGGGACGCACCGTCCGATCATGGTGCCAGAGATCCTGGATGTCCTTCGCCCGCGGCCCGGAGAGACAGCTGTCGATTGCACGCTGGGCTACGGCGGACACTCGCGGGAGTTGTTGCAGGCCGTCCAGCCGGGTGGGCGGTTGATTGCTCTGGATACCGATCCGCTGGAACTGCCGAAGACGGAGGAGCGGCTGCGCGCGCTGGGAGTGCCAGCTGAATCGTTGGTCATCGTGCGGACGAACTTTGCCGGGTTGTCGCGGACCTTGGCGGAGCATGCTCCCGAGGGGGCGGATGTCGTGCTGGCGGACTTGGGACTCTCGTCGATGCAGATCGACGACCCGGCGCGGGGTTTCTCGTACAAGCAGGACGGCCCGCTCGACATGCGGATGAACCCCGCGCGCGGTCTGTCTGCGGCGCAGTGGCTGAGCAAGATCTCGATCCGGGAATTCGCGATTGTGCTGGCCGAAAACGCCGACGAACCGCAGGCGGCCCTGCTGGCCCGGACGATCGTGCAGGCCCATGCCGAGTACCCGCTGACGACGACGCTCGACCTCGCCGAACTGGTACGGCGGACGATCACGCGGACCTCGACCGAGGCGACCAGCGGGACCATCCAGCGAGTCTTCCAGGCGATCCGCATCGCTGTCAACGAGGAGTTCGAGGTCCTCGACGCTTTGCTGCGGCAGCTCCCGCCGTGCCTGAAACCGGGTGGCCGCGTGGCGATCCTCACCTTCCATTCGGGAGAGGACCGCCGCGTGAAGCACGCCTTCAAGCAGGGATTGGCCAGCGGCGAGTATGCGAAGATCGCCGACGACGTGACCCGCGCCTCCTACGACGAACAACACGCTAACCCGCGCTCGGCACCGGCTAAACTCCGCTGGGCTGTCAAACGCTGATCTCGCCCCAGACCCGACGACGGGTGGCGGCATGAGGCGTACTGCGAGGTGTGAAAACTCTGCACGCGGGTCGGGTGGCACGACCGAAAACGCCCCGCAGCCGGAGTAGAAGTGAATTTGGGTGGCACGCCCTGTAGGCTTTGCGAAAGGGCGTGGGAGTCGCGCGCTAGATGAACTTTGACGTGGATGGGTGGCACGCAACGCCGTTCACGATTTGCGTGGCTTGATCAGTTGTCTTCCCTTTTTGAGTTGCTCTGGGGTCAGGGGTTTCAGGCGGGGAGGCTTCG
>JAYSUV010000357.1:0-1585 GCA_043718945.1 Planctomycetota bacterium | reverse complement strand
GGAGCGCTGGAGGAAAAGCGCCTTGCCGAGGTGGCGTATCGCGAGGAACATCCCCTCACTCCCGAGACCATGCCGAAGCCGATCATCACTCCGAAGCGGATCTACGTCAGCTGCGACGGGATCATGTCTGGGACGCGTGAAACGGAGCCCGACCCGTTGCACCCAGACCAGCGTAAACAGGTCTGGCGTCAGATGCGCGTGGGCACTGTCGCATGGCAAGACGCGAAGGACCGCTGGCACAAACAGATGATCTGGGGGCAGGAAGCGGACTATCCATCGTTCGGACGCTCTCTGTATGAGCTGGCTGTTCGGCATGGATATTTACAGGCTGAGGAGAAGATCTTCGCCGCTGACGGGGGCCCTAGGTGCTGGGCGATCAAGGACCGGCACTTCGCCGACGCTGAGGGGATTCTCGATTGGTATCACGCCAGCGAACACGTGTGGGAGTGCGCGAAAGAACTGCACACGGACCCGCTGAAGAAGAAGGCGTGGGCGCAGGCTGCGCTGTCCCACATGTGGGAGAAAGGCGGCTGCGGCCTGCTGAATGAACTGCTGGCGACAAGGGCCTCGCCGGAAGCAGTGCTGGCAGCGCCGATCCAATCGCTGGTGAACGACATCCAGCCTCGACTGGGGTTGATGGACTACCCGCCGCATCGCGCGAAAGGCCATGCGCTCGGCACCGGCCTGATCGAAGCGACCGTGAAACAACTGGTCGGCCAACGCCTCAAAGGCTGCGGCATGCACTGGTCCAAAGACGGCGCGACCGCCCTGACCGCCCTGCGAGCCACCGACCTCAACGGCCACTGGCACCAAACCTGGAAAACCCTCGCCCTGGTCACCTGAACAGTGGACTACCACCATTGGACGAATGCACAGGTTGCCGATCGCTGGGGGCTCCGTCATTGCTGTCCGCTCAGTGACTCTTTAACCTCACGACTTGAATCCCAATTCCCATTCGGATGGTGCGATGTTTGGTCTCTTCGGCAGCAAGGACTGGAACGTTCTCGCGGTGATCTTCGAGCGGACGGACCTGTTTCAGGTCAGTGCGCAACGCGTGAAAGGCGGTGCCGCCGACAAGGCCCGCGACGGAGCCCAAGCCCATCCCCGCACGATCATCTGGGCGGTCTTCGATCAAAAGGGAAAACATATTCAGGGAGGCCCCGGTCCCGGGACGACGTTTGTCGCCGCAGAAATCGTCAAAAAACTGGAACGCGATCTCGCCACCAACAGCACCGTCCTGGGCATGCTCAAGCTGCTCGAAACCAGCCAGACCGACAAGCTGGCCAAACCCCTCGTCTGGATCGGCTATCCCCGGAAGGCCCCCCCGCCCCCGAAGGACGCTCCCGAAGACTGAATCAACCACCCAACGGCGTTATCCTCCGACATCCGCCGAGGTCAACAACACCCGGTCGTCAGCCCCCAACAGAGTGGAGTGGTCGCGAGTAAACTGTCGCTCGTTAATACAGGCGACGATCCCCGCCGGAAGCTGCCCCGGGGTTGGACATCGCTCGTGAAAACGAGGGTGCTGCTGTCCGATCGCGAGGAGCAATTCGCCAAGTGTGGCACCCGCTAGGGAAAGTTCACG
>JAYSUV010000356.1:0-1589 GCA_043718945.1 Planctomycetota bacterium | reverse complement strand
CAAACCGATGAGACTCACCACCACGGCCGCCAGACTGACGAAGCCGGCGTACTTCACCAGCGTGATCCCGGTCTTGTACCCCCAGCAGCCCCAACGATAGCCGGGTCCGGAAGCACCGAGGCATAGCAGTCCGATCACCGACAGAACCATTCCCAAACAGCTCACGTATTTCATAGTTGTCGCTCCTCTCACCATTTTTGTACTGGGGTCGGGCGTGCTCACACCGTGTGGATTGCGGTGAGGTCACTGTTGGCCGGGCCGCAGATGACGTGCCCTTGCTTGTCGAAGCGGGAGCCGTGACAGGGGCAGTCCCAGGTGCTTTCGTTGTGGTTCCAATCGACGATGCAGCCGAGGTGCGGGCAGATGGCCGAGCATTCGTGAATGACGCCGACCTCGTCGCGATAGGCCGCAACTTTTGTGAGGCCGCGTCGCACAACGGCCCCTTGGCCAGGTGCGATCTCATTGACGGAGGCCACGTCACCCCCCGTCACCCAAGCCGCGTATTGCCAGGCGACGTTGGCGTTCTCCGTTAGGAAACGCTCGGCAGCGCGCAGGGACTTTCGAGCAGGGTCGTAGAGCGAGACCCACGGATTTTGGCGACCGACGATTAAGTCTGTGAGCAAAATCCCCGCGATCGTCCCGTGTGTCATCCCTTGGCCCGAGTCGCCCGTCGCGATGTAGACGTTCGGCCCGTCGAGCGGATTACGACCGATGAAAGCCAGCCCGTCGATCGTCTCTAAGACCTGTCCCGACCACTGGCAGCGAGCAGCCCCATTCACGGGGAAGCGTGCGCGTGTCCACTCTGCGAGTCGGGCGTAACGTGCCTCCGCGTCATCCGCCTGACCGGTTTTGTGGTCCTCACCCCCAACGATCAACAGCTCCTCCGTCTGTGGATTGCCGAGCTGTTCTCCAGTGGAAGTCCCTACAGGAAGGGTCTGAAGCCGGGCGTAGTGATAAGGATTCTCGGTGTCCCAATAGAGCGCCCTCGTGACGGTGCCACGCGGCACGCCGAAGGCCATGACGTACGTCAGGTAGGCCGCCTGCTTGGTGTGCATCGTGACGAAATCGTTGAACGGGGTGTTCGTCGCCACGACCACCGAGCCTGCAATGACCGATTTTCCCTGACGTGTCCTGACATGAGCAGGCGGTCCGCATTCGATCTTCTCCACAGGTGTCTGCGTGAAGATGCGTCCCCCCATTCTCTGAATCGCCGCCGTCAAACCGGCGAGATACTTCCGAGGATGAAACTGTGCCTGCTGAGGAAAACGCAAACACGTGCCGGTTTCAAACGACACCAACGGACAGCGCTCGACGAACTCAACATGAGACAACCCCGCCCGTCGCGCGGCCTGCAGCTCCTGCTCCAGTGGCTCGGGCGGCTGGCCGTTCGATGCGAAGAGATATCCGTCCAATCGCTCGAAGTCACAGTCGATCTTCTCCAGCAGGACGATTCGTTCGATGCGATCAATCGCCGCCGTGTGACTGGCCGCCGCCAGACGAGCTCCCTCTTGGCCGTGCCAGTCCTCAATCGCCATGTAGCGATCATCGATCGCATTCGTGAGATGAGCCGTCGTCCGCTCCGTCTGCCC
>JAYSUV010000355.1:0-12694 GCA_043718945.1 Planctomycetota bacterium | reverse complement strand
TTTTGCTTCCCAAAAAGTTCCATTTCTTCACGAGTCAACTTGCCGTCTACGTTATGGTCGGCAGCATCCCAAGCCGACCACGCTCGGCCAGGAGTTCGGTTCGCCCTGAAGAGTGGATACGAAGGCTGGGGAGGAGGGCCGCCTTGTCCGCCTTCACGTTCACCGGGACCGCCTTGGCCATTTTGCCCACCCTGTCCGGGGGGACGACCGCCCCCTGGGCCGCCCTGTCCTTGGCCATCGGGAGGAGGGCCTTGCGGCAGCAACTCGTCGGCGGTCAACTTGCCGTCACCGTTTTTGTCGAGTGACTGAAGAACCGTCGACGCATTGGCGATCTCATCGGCGGAAATCTCTCCGTTCTGATCGTCGTCGAGGGCTCTGGTGATGGGAACGAATCGCATGGCTTCTGGACCACCGAGTCCACGGGGCCCGCCTTGTCCGCCGCCTTGCCCCCCGGGGCGACCACCACCCTGTCCCTGTCCACCGGGACCGCCTTCACGTCCGCCACCTGGCCCACCTGGCCCTCCGGCCCCCCCTTCACGAACTCCCCCTCGAGGCGGACGGTCACCCTCGCCCCGTCCTTCAGCCATCGCCACACTGAATCCCACCACGACGATGCCCGTGGCCAGCGCGGCCAATCCGTATGTTTTCTGCATGACCATGTCCTTTGAAGGGAATTCGGCAAACGCCCGCGTACGAATGTCGCGGAGAGTGTGCCTGACTCCCCTGAAACCCCCGGATCGTTTCGAGGTTCCGAAAAAAGCAAAAAGATTTCAGGCAGGCCGCTGCGCGAGGTCCGCGGGGTGGCCCAGGTTAGCCGCTTTGGACCCTATCGGGGTGGTGGAGCCAGAAGAGGTTCCCTTGTCGAGAGTCGCCTCCCTGCAAGCCTCCTGTGCCGTTGGCACTCAGGTAGCCAAAGCGGCAACTTGGGCCACCCAGCGTCAGCCTGCCGAGGCGTTGCACGACGGCACGCGCCGTTTCGCGAGCGGGGGCCTCGACAGGCTGACGCATGCCGCTCTCCTTTCTGCCATTCCCCGCCTGCGGTAGAGTGTTCTCCACCGGACTACCGTTCACGACGCTGACCCACTGCCTGGCTCTCCTCTCTCGCCCCTCGTCTCTCCTCTCTCATCTTCCCCCATGACGACCACGCAACTCCTCGACGACATCCAGGCCCGCATCCGCTCCGGCTACCCCGTGCTGTGGTTGCGGACGTATGAAGAGGACCGCTGGGAGGGGTTGCTCGCTTCGATGGCCGAGGAAATCGAGTACGGCATCGTCAGTTGGACCTCCACGAACGGAGCCTCACCGGCGATCACCGATGTCGCGAGTACCAATCTGTATGACTTCCTCAAATCGATCGACCAGTACCCGCCCGAGCATCTGTTTCTACTCAAGGATGTCCATCTCTGCCTCGCCGACCCGCAGGTCATTCGCTGCGTCCGCGACTTGCTTCCGCAACTGACAGCTCGGCGGCAAGTGATCCTGTGCATCGGGCCGGTCGAGCAGATTCCGATCGAGTGGATTAAGGACGTGACGCTGATCGAGTTGCCGATCCCCGGACTGGAGGAGATGCGTGAAGTGCTGCTCGATCTCCTCTCCGAGCGCCCATCCCCGATGGTGGTCGACGCCAAGCAAGAGGAGCACATGGCCAAGGCGGTGATGGGCCTCACCGCCCGCGAAGCCCGCAAGGCGTTCTCCCGCGCACTTCAAGGGCGCGACAGCGTCGACGACCAGGTCTACGCCGCGCTGGTGGCCGAGAAACGCCACATGGTGCAAGGCTCCGACCTGCTGGAGTTCTTCGATCTCGACGAGGGGATCAACGACATCGGCGGGCTGGAGGGGCTCAAGGATTGGCTGCTGCAACGGGCTGAGGCGTTCAGTGCCGATGCTCGGGCGAGGGGGATTTCGTTCCCCAAGGGGGTGCTGCTGGCCGGGGTGCAGGGGTGCGGTAAGAGCCTGAGTGCCAAGGCGATTGCCCGCGTGCTGGGGTTCCCGCTCGTGCGGATGGACTTGTCGAATCTGCTCGATTCGGCGCGCGGGGCCTCGGAGCAGAATCTGCGCGAGGTGCTGCGGCTGATGGAGACGATCTCGCCGTCCGTGCTGTGGCTGGAAGAAATCGACAAGGCATTCTCGGGGTTCGACTCCGAAGGCGGCGACCCCACCGTGGCCCGGCTCGTCGGACGGTTTCTCACTTGGTTGCAGGAACACACAGCCCCCGTGTTCGTCGTCGCCACCGCCAACAACATCTCCAAGCTCCCGCCGGAATTGCTGCGGCGCGGACGCTTCGACGAACTGTTCTTCATCGACCTGCCCAACTACTACGAGCGGCAGACCATCTTCGGCATCCACCTCAAGAAGCGGGGTTGGAAGCCGGAGAAGTTCAACCTGCCCCGGCTCTCCGAAGCCACCGAAAGCTACAGCGGGGCCGAGATCGAAACGATCGTCAACTCGGCCATCATCGAGACCTACAGCGCCGGCGGGATGCTGACCGAGGACGACCTCATCACGCAGCAGGAGCTGCTCGTCCCCCTCTCCAAAACGATGGAGGACCAGATCTTCAACCTCCGCGAATGGGCCCGCACCCGCTGCCGCCCCGCCACCCCCGACAGCCGCGTTCAGAAGATCATGGAGGAGGAAGAACGCCGAGGCGAAACCGTCACCGGGGACGGCAGCAAGGGCCGCCCTCAACTCAAGTGGATTCAACTCGCCGAACACGGCCAGTTCGCCGCCGCCGTCGTCGAGTATGTGCGGTTCTACGACAACACGCGGTGGGACAAGTTGCTGCACGACTTCACCCAGTACACGACGACCTCGGGCGAGTTCGGTCTGGTGCTGCGTCACGATACGAAGGCCGTCGTGTGGACGCGGATGAGCATGGAGTTCGCGGACTGGATCTCGGACTTCATCTCCAAGAAGCTGATCTTCCTGAACCCGACCACGACAGAGAACTACAAGGAAACCAAGCACCCCGCGCTGCCGGTCGTGACCGAACTGACCGACAAGAAACTGGACAAGCCGCACTGGATGCCGTTCACGCTACGGCTGGTACCGCCGTCGATGGGGAGTGCCCAGTTCGGGCGGGTGGCGCGGATCAAGCTGGGGCGCGGGTAGTTCCTGATTCGAATTCAACCAGGTGCCTTCCTCTTCCCCCGGTCGCACACCCCGAGTGGCGGGGTATTGGGTGGGCAGGGTCGCTGGAACTACGACGCCACAAACCGGCGGTATTGGGCGGCGTAGGTGCCGTTGAGGGTGAGTAACTCTTCGTGCGTGCCTGATTCGGCCAGTCGGCCATGATCCAGAACCAGCACGAGGTCGGCCTCGCGGATCGTACTCAGGCGGTGGGCCACGACGAAGCTCGTGCGGCCTGCGAGCAACTTGGCCAGCGCCGTTTGCAGGCGGTCTTCGGTCTGGCTGTCGATGCTGCTGGTGGCTTCGTCGAGGATCAGGATGCGGGGGTCGGCGATCATCGCGCGGGCAAAACAAATCAGCTGCCTTTGGCCGAGTGAAAGCGACACGCCGCGTTCGCCGACGGGGGTGTGGATGCCTTGGGGCAGAGCGGCGATCAGGTCGGCACAGTCGAGCTGTTCGAAGACCCGCCGGACCTCTTCGTCCGTGGCGCTCGGTTTCGCGAACCGGACATTCTCGGCCACGGTGCCGAAGAACAAGAAGTTCTGTTGCAGGACGATCCCCATGCGGTGATGCAGAGCGTCACCGCTGAGCGTCTGGATGTCGTGGCCGTCGATCAGCACGCGGCCCGAGTTGGCGAGGTAGAACTTCGATACGAGGTTGATGATCGTCGTCTTGCCGCTACCGGTATGACCGACGAGGGCGATCGTCTGGCCGGGCCTTACGATGAAGTTGAAGTCGATCAGGACGGGCCGACCCTTCTCGTACTCAAAGTTCACGTTCTCGAACGCCACCTCCCCCTTCAAATCGGGGAGCGAGATCGCATTGGGCGGATCGACCCAGTCGGGCCGCGTGTCGAGTAGATCAAACAGCCGCTCAGCCCCGGCCATGGCGGTCATGGCTTGGTTGTACTGGTTGCCGAGGATCGAGATCGGGGCGAAGAACAGATTCGCCATGAAGAAGAACCCGACCAAATCGCCGACGTTCGTGGTACTCCCCGGCTGAAAGGCCCGCCACCCGCCGACAATCAGCAGCAGGGCGATGAACACCTGACTGTTGAGTTCCAGCAGCGGCAGGAACTGGCCATGCGTCCGCATTACGACGGTGTTGAACTTCGAGTGGTCCTCGGCCAGGTCCTCGAAGATGCGGGCGTTCTCTTCTTGCCGTACGAACGCCTGGGTCACTCGGATACCGACGACCGACTCGGCCAGCGTGGCGGTGATGCGGCTGAATGACTCGCGCATGTTGCGGAGGGCCACGCTCAGCTTCTTGTGGAAATGCTGATTGATGAACCAGATGATCGGAGCCAGTCCCAGCACGATCAGGAACAGCGCCCGGTCGTACCACAGCATCGCCGCAGCTGCGAGGAACATCTGGCCGACCTGCACGAGGCTGACGAACAGCACGTCCTGGACGCCCAGCCGCAGATCCTCGACATCGGAGGTCATGCGGCTGATGACGCGGCCCACCTTGGTCTGGTGGAACCAGCGCATCGGCATGCGTTGGATGTGGGCGAAGACGGCCTTGCGGATATCGGTGACGACGGCTTCTCCGAGTTCGAGGGCCAGCCGCTGCCGGAAGTGCATCACGATCTGCGTCGTCAGTGCCAGGACCGCAAAGATCGCGGCCCCCCAGATCACACCCGGAACACTCTTCTCCGCCACTGGACCGCGAATGACAGCGGCCACCATCCACGTCAGCGCGGGCAACTGAAACGACCGCAGTCCGACCGTGACGAGTAACCAGTTCCGTTTCGCCGCGTACGGCCGCGTGAACTCGAACAGCCGCATGATCAGCTTGTAGTCGAGCGGGCGCTGGCGCGGTTCGTCCTCCCGAGCGATGTGCTTGGTGAGGGAGCGGTTCAGCGTTTTGACGGAGGCGGAGGACATCGAAGTGGCGGGGAAGGCATGACGATTCAGTAGATTCGTATCGTAGGCAAACCGGCGGCAGGCGTCATGAGCAACAGCTGTTTTCTGGCTGACCGCACTCAGCTGACGGCACTCTCCCCCCTTGCCGTTGCCTGTTGGGGAACGTATCCGGTAAATTCCAGTCCGTTCGAACTCTCCTCATCTTCCCTCAGACTGTCCTCCCCACAATCATGGCTGAAAACCGCAATTTCTCCCCGTCTCAGCAGAAGATCATCAAGCGGTTCTACGACAACCGCGATCAGCTGGATGAGCAGCATCTGGCGGAGAATGTGACCAACCTGTACCTGGCGACCGGCGAGAAGCAGAAGGCGAAAATCTGGAAGACGGTCGAGGAGATGATGGGCCGTCTCGGTGTGCCGGAAAGCCGGATCAAGCACATTCTCGACAAAAAAGACCCGGCGATCCTGGCCGAAGTGGTCAAGGATCTGCAAACCGGCAAGATCAAGAAGCCCGCCCCACCCGCCAAGCCGCAACCCTAAAGTGGTTGGCTGTGATCGCCTCGAAGCTCACGTGATCGTTGTCCAACAATCGATACGCCCCAGGGCGTCGGTCTGCGGCAGTTGATCAGCCTGCGGTCCCGATGAATCGCCCCATCAGGTCCCAACCTTCTGGCAGTCGCACTCCCGTTTGCCCAGCGGCCACTTCGTCATACGTCCTGGCCCCATTCGGGACCAACCCATTTCCGGCCATGGTAAACGGAGTGAACCCGTGGCTGTGAGTTTTGGTGCGGAGGAAGGTCGGGTGGTCAGGCGAGATCAGGACGCGGTAGTCGCCTTGCGATCGCAGGTACTCGTGGACCGGGCCGACGATATGGTGGTCGATCGCTTCCAGGGCTTTGACCTTCTCGTCGGCGTGACCTTCGTGGCTGGCCTCATCGGTCGCCTCGACATGCACGACGACGAAGTCGACTCCGTCCTTCAGAGTCTGGATCGCGTAGCGCCCCTTGGCGGCATAGTCGGTGTCGAGGTAGCCCGTCGCCCCCGGCACTTCGACCACATCCCAACCCAACAGCTTCCCCAGCCCGCGCAGCAGATCGACAGCTGTGATGACGGCTCCCTGCACTCCGTAGCGGTCTTTGAAGAGTCGAAGGGCCGGGGCTTTCCCCTGTCCCCAGAGCCAGCACTGCGTCGCAGCCAGTTCCCCGCGCGCGGCGTTCAGGGCATTCGCTGCGAGAATGGCCCGGCTCTTCTCCATGATCGTCCGCAGGTCGCATGCCCCGCTGCCGAGCGGCAGATGCTCGGCAATCAGCTGATCGGTGATGTCGTGCGGCGGAATCGTGTAGGTGTCGCTGCTGAAGGGAGCCTTCCGGTCGCGACCGCGCCAGATGAGCAGGTTGCGGTAGCTGACCCCGGTGTGGAACTTGACGTGCTCGTCGCCGCAGTAGGCGTGCTGCAAGTCGCGGATCAAGGCCGCACCGACCTCATTCGGAATCTGCCCGGCAGTGAAACTCTTCATCCGCTCGTCAGCCACGGTGACGAAATTGCAGCGGATGGCCCAGTCCTCGGGGCCGAGTTCGATGCCTTGGGCGGCGGCTTCGATTGGGGCACGACCGGTGTGAAACTCAAGAGGGCTATAGCCGAACAGGCTCATCGTGCCGACATCGCTGCCACTGGGGAGGCAATCCGGGACGTTCAGCGACAGCCCGCTAACGCCGAGCTGGGCCACGCGGTCCATCTCCGGCACGCGAGCTGCCTGGAGTGGAGTCAGGTTTCCGAGAGACGGCTGTGCCTCGTCGGCACAACCGTCGGGAATGATGAGGACGTACTTCATGGGGAGTCGGGAGTGGGGAGTCGGATGTTTAGCCGCGACGCGAAGTCTTCGCAGCGGAGCGAGTTTTGGAGCGAACGTTGGGTGTCGGGTGGCGAATCCTGCCGACGGGCGCGGGCTGGATTCCCGAATACTCGGGGGACAGCATAGCGACTTCCTCGCATCCCCAAGAGTCGGTTATCCTCCTTGAAGTTCGGCAAAGAACTGCTGGTGTTCCGTCGATTCCTGCCTATCGTACCGGGGCCGATCTGCCTCATCGGACTGACCGGATTGACGGATTGTGCCCGAGAACTCAGCCGTGTCGAAGCGAACGACAGTATCGATCGCGAGGAGTGGACGATGAATGTCCCGTTCCATCGGAGTTGGGTGGGTGGGTGTGCCCTCGGACTCAGTCTCGGTTTGCTCTCGGCACGGGCCGATGAGCCGGTCACGGTGGCGAAGCCTTCGACGGACCAGTTGCTCCCCGAGGTGTTCTCCAAATCCGTTCCGGAATCGGTCGCCGAACTCAAGGCTCTGGAGACCCACATTCTGCAGCTGATGCCCAAGCTCAGTGCGGCCACGGTGGCGGTTCAGATTCGGGAGGCCCACGGAAGCGGAGTCATTGTTTCGGGCAGTGGCCTGATCATGACGGCCGGGCATGTGTCCGGTAAACCCGGGCGCGAGGTGGAGGTCACGCTGGCCGATGGCCAAAAGGTGAAAGGCCGCACGCTGGGCCGCAATCGGATCCTCGACACCGGACTGATTCAGATTGAGGGAGATCGAACCGACTGGCCGTTCTGCGAACTGGTCTCACGCACCGAGGCGAAGTCGGCGCCACAGCTGGGAGACTGGTGTCTCTCGCTCGGCCATCCCGGAGGATACCAAGAGGGGCGTACGGCACCCGTCCGGCTCGGGCGAGTGATCGTCTTGATGCACCGCCTGATGCAGACCGATTGTGAACTGGTGGGCGGCGACTCGGGCGGGCCGCTGTTCAATATGCGTGGCGAGGTGATCGGGATCAACAGCCGCATCGGGGCGGGGCTCGACTTCAACTTCCATGTGCCAACTCGTGCCTTTCAACAGGAGTGGGACAGTTTGACGCAGGCGAAGGATCTCGAAGGCACCGAAGACTTGGATGGGGACGGCCGCCACGGAGCGTTGCTGGGACTGTCGGGGCAATCTGACACCGCCGGATTGAAAATCACCAAGGTCTACGAAGACGAGCCCGCCGCCTGGGCCGGAATCCGGGTCGGCGATCTTCTGGTAACACTCGACGCCAAACGCATCACCGACATGAGCCAGCTGATTGAGCAGGTCGGAGACAAGCTGCCCGGTGATGAGGTGCAGGTCGAACTACTTCGAGACGGGAAGAAGATCGAGTTGACCGTCGAGCTCGACTTGAAATGGGATTGAGCTGACTTGCGACAATGAAAAAAGCCCAAGGGTTGCAACCCATGGGCTTCTTCATGCGTCTCACAAGTGTTCATTCCACATCGATCGATTTGATCGCGATCAGACTAGTACTTGGCAGTCTCGTTGGCCGGTGCATCGCAAGCGATCTGGCACTGGTTGGCGTCGCAGTCATCCATGGTGTCCGAGAAATTCGAACCGTAAGTGACCGCGTGGATCCGACCGCCGTTGTCGCACTTACTGAACCCGCTGAAGCTGTAGGCTTGGTTCAGTTCCCCGATCGCATCGGCGACATCGTTCAGTTCGCTGACTACAGCGTGCTGAACTTCGCTCAGACCGACGATCAGGCCGATCACCAGCAGCGTGGCGACCAGAACCAACTCTGCCGAAATAATGAAACCGGCTTCGTCACTCAACAATGTCTTCAACATCTCTTCACTCCCCTGAAACAGGTACTCACGGACTCTGGGAACATCGGATCGCGTCAACCTGAAGGCGCATCGCCTTCGATCAGCGGTTCACACGATCCACACACATCCGGAGACCAATCGCACGAGGAGTACATCACTGGGAAGGGGAGGGGCCTCGTGTGGCCAAGAGACGGAGATGCACCCCGCGTGCCAGTCACCTGGAAAACGCCGAGCTGTGAGGTTTAACTGGTTTCGGCGGCCGCCGGTCCGGAGCCAAGGGGCGAAGTGTCAAGAATGTGAAACAGTGGTCGATACAAAGTGTCAGGAGGATTGTTACAAAGTCCGCTCGTGTTCAAAAACCGATCCAGGTTCCCCAATGAGGGATCAACACACATCCGCCCACCCCGATCGCCGTGATGGCACCCACCAAGACCGCCGCAGCTGCCGTGTCCTTGGCCACGCGGGCCAGTTCAGAATGTTCGGGACTGACCCGGTCGACGATCGCCTCGATCGACGTATTGACCAATTCCAGTGCAATGACCAGTCCGATGGCCAGCAGCAATACCGCCCATTCGAGGGGAGCCAGTTCGCTCACGCAGGCGAGTCCCACGACCAGTCCGGCACAGGCACCATGCACCCGCATGCTCGATTGCGTACGACAGGTGTGAAACAATCCTGCGAATGCCGCTGCGAATTTCCCCCTCCAAGTTTGCGGTTGATGGGATCTGTTCATGACGCGGGAACCTGGCGACGGATAGTCTCACGAATGCGTTGTGTCGAATCCGGCCCTGCGAAGCAAGGGCATTGGGAGAGTTGTGTCCCCTGAACTACTCACCCCCAGCATGTTTGCGAGCTGCACAAATGATTGGAGGCCGGTCGGTCTGAGGTGCCAGCTTTACCCTTTGCGTCCTGGCACCTTTGCGTCTTTGCGTTGAAATCTTCTGTCCACCGGAACCGCGACGATTCAGCATTTAACGCAAAGACGCCAGGACGCAAAGGAGGGGGCGATCTGCGACCTCCATGTTTTCCAATTGGATTGCGGCCCGTGGCTGCGCTGAGAGAATCTGCCAACGATTCTCATCCCCTCCCAGATAACCTACCCTACTCCGAATTGGGGAGGCCCATCCATTGGCGGACCGCCCCGGCATTGGCCTCTCCACGGATTGACGGGTTCACTCATGCTCACTCTCGAAGGTTGTCTGGCTCGGCGGAAGCGGTTGTGGGACTCCCTCCCGGCGGATGTCGAGTGGGTTCTCGTGGCCGATCCGCGACATGTCCAGTACCTCGCCAATTTCTGGGTTCAACCGCTGAGTTTCTCGGGCGGCGAGCGCGGCTGGTTGTGCCTGGAACGTAGCGGACGGACGACACTGCTGGGGGACAACTTCACGCTGCGGGCCGGGGTCCACAAGGCGTACGTGGATCGCGAGATCGTCGAGAAGTGGTACGACCACAAACACGCCGTCATCAATCGCGATCACGCGCTGCTCAACGCGTTGCGGCAGCTGCAACCGGAACTCAAGGGGCGGCGTGGACTGATTGAGGCGGAGGCTCTCCCGGTGGCTGCGGGGGATGTACTCGCCTTGCCTCCCGAGTCCCGCATTGCCTCGCAAGAGGCCGCCGACGGACCGGTGTTCACCGATCTCGGCACGGCTCTGCGAGTGGCTCGCCGCCATAAAGAGCCGGACGAGATCGCCCTCATGCGGCAGTGCATGCGCGGCGGTGAAGCGGGCATGGCCCGGGCCAAGGAAGTGATCCGACCCGGCGTCACGGAACTTGAACTCTACCGAGCGGTCGCCGATGCGAGTATCGCGGGGGCCGGGCGTCCGGGACTGGTGTACGGAGACTTCCGGGCCACCAACGCGACCAAGCCGAAGGTCGGCGGTCTCCCCACTGATTACACGTTACAAGCGGGTGACCTGTATATCCTCGACTTCTCCGTCGTGCTGGATGGCTATCGCGGCGACTTCACCAACACGTTTGCGGTGGGTGAGATCAACCCCGCTCTGCGCGAGATGCACGCTTTGTGCGTGGCCGGGATGCGCGGCGGTGAAGCGGTCCTCAGAGCGGGCACAGCTGCCAGTGCAGTGCATGCTGCGGTGTTCAAGCCGTTCGCGGATGCCGGGCGTCCCGAGTTGTTCACGCACCATGCCGGGCATGGGATCGGTCTGGCTCACCCGGAGCCGCCGATTCTGGTGCCCGAGAGCACCGATGTGCTGCAAGCCGGGGATGTCGTGACCCTCGAACCGGGGGCCTACTGCGAAGGGATCGGCGGGATGCGGATCGAGCACAACTATCTCATCACGTCCACCGGGTCTGAGCGGATGACGCACCATGTGATCGCGCTCGATTAACCCGAAAGGCGTGCGGAATGGAGGCGATGCCGAGGTCACCAGGCGGTGGAGCCGAGAGGGGATCAGCCGTGAAGCCCGACATGATCGTACTCTGAACAAGCCGAGACATGGGCAGAATGGGGGTGGTTCGAGTAGACTCGATAGACAGCTGTGGGGTTCGAGAATCTCGAGGGACCCCGGCGGATTAAACTGGCTGCGAAGTGGCCCTGATTGAACGTGCATCCATGACTTCACATCCTGAAAACGATCCCCAGCGCGACGATCCACCGGAGCCGATTCACGGGCAGGTGCGGCACTCCAACGTCAGTGCCCGCATTAGCGACGAGGTCTCGGTCGGTGTCTTCAGTAACGGGGTGATGATCCTGTCTGGCATGCACGAGTCGGTCCTCGACTTTGCCATGCGGATGGGGGAGACCCAGCGGATCGTGACGCGCGTGATCCTGCCCAATCCCGTGGCGCGGCAGTTCGGAAATGTGTTGCAGGAGAACATGCGGCATTACGAGTCGAACTTCGGAGCCATGCCTTCCATGCCCCGCGTGCGGAATCCGGATGGCTTGACCGCCGCTCCCGCACATTCGCGCGAGGAGGACTACTCGGACGAACAGGGGAACATCGTCGGCTCTCATCTCTCCCCCGAAACGCACCAATCACCCCCCGCAGCTCCTTCGATCGATGACATCTATGATGAGCTGAAGATTCCGGATTCCGTGTCGGTCGGTCGCTATGCGAATGCGGTGATGGTCCGCCACTCGGGGACCGAGTTCTGTTTCGACTTCATCGCGAATTTTTATCCGCGCTCGGTCGTGACCTCGCGCGTCTACATGGCCGTTCCGCATGTGCCGCCGGTGCTGTCGTCGCTCATGCGATCAATGCAGCCTCCGCCGTCCGGACCGAGTGGCATCTCCGGGGCTCCGTCGAACAATTGACGTGATTCGTCGTAAACGCCACCCCGCTTGTCGGGGTGGTTCCCGCGTTGGTGCGCTACCAGTAGCGCACCAGCGAGACAACCACCGGGACAAGCCCAGTGGCGATCAGGTCACATCGTCAGGACAGGCAAATGACGCGACAGACGACACCAGCGGCCACCCCGACTCATCGCGATGGATGGTTCGCGTGGCTGTTGGTCCTCAGTATTGCCGTCGCACTAACACTGTTGTTCTGGGGGCCGCTGTGGCAGGGGGGTACGCTGATCGGCGGGGACACGTTCTCGTACTACTTCCCGCAGAAGGTCTTTCTCTCTGAGGCGCTCCAGCGCGGCGAGTTCCCGCTGTGGAACCCGCTGGTCGGGGCGGGGTATCCGATCGTGGCGGAAAGCCAGACGGGAGTCTTGTATCCCCCGACGTCTCTGCTCTACCGGTTCCTGGAGGTGCATGTCGCGTACTCCGCGAATCAGATCTTGCACTACGTGATCGCGTTCGTCGGCATGTGGGCGGTGGGACGGCGGTATGGGCTATCGCGGGGAGCGGCGATCCTCGCGTCACTGGTCTATGTCTACGGCTGGTTCGCCCCGCGGATCTGCCTGGAGTGGGCGATTATTGGGGGGGCGTACCTGCCGTGGTGCGTGTGGTTGGTCGAGGGCTGGTTGCAAACAGGGAGCCGCCGGTCGCTGCTCTGGCTGGCCCCGCTGCTCGGGCTGTTCTTGTTGGCCGGGCACTTTCACCTGGCGTTCATCACGACGCTGGCCTTGTCGGCGTATGTCCTGTTGAGAGTGATGTTCGGCGCGTGG
>JAYSUV010000354.1:0-12734 GCA_043718945.1 Planctomycetota bacterium | reverse complement strand
CGCGTGACCTCCTTGATCTCCTCCCGCCAGTCCATGTTGATGAACCACTCGTCCACCAGCCGAAAGATCAGCTCATCCCCCGTCCGCCAGCAGTGCGGGTAGATGTGCGGGTACGTCTCGACGTAGACGAGGAAGCCGTTGGCTTTCATTAGTTCGAACACAAGTTCGGCTGTCTCGGGATCCGTTGCGTTCCGCCCGGTAAACGGCCCGAAGCCCTCGCCGAAGTTCCCGTCATCTCGCAATGGAGCAATGATGGGGAGGCCGAGTTCTACGCCGAGAGTATGGTCTACGTCACCGCAGCCGGGGGCGATGTGGACAATGCCGGTGCCCTCACCGGAGGTGACCATTGCGTTGCCTTTGAAGTCGCGACCGCCATCCACGACTCGGTGATGACCAGCTGCTGACGCTTCGAAGATTGCATCCGGATGGCCATAGCCGCCTCCATCGATAGTTCCGAAATCTCCCATACCGTAGCCATCACCAACTTCAAGCGATGTCCAACCTCCCGGTTGTTGTTGGGCATGTAGATCATCAAACGGTCCCTTGTACCGCCAGCCGACCATCTCGGCTCCCTTCACAGAGCCGTCGATCTCATACCCGCCGCTCTCTTTGAAGATCTGGGCGATCGTTTTCAGCTTGGGGCAGTCTTTCGGCCACGCCCACTCGGGACGACCGAAGCCTTCCTTGAACTCCTTCTCCAGGCGTTTGAATTCGAGGTTGTCTTTGGCGAAGTAGTAGTAGGCGGGATCGGGGTCGCCCTTGACCTTGCCTTTGAGACGCACGTACTCCAGGTCCGGGTTGATGGCGGCTGCGACGTTGGAGGTCAATGTCCAGGGGGTGGTGGTCCAGACCAGCAAGAACTCTCGGAGGTTTTCTGCTCCGTAGCGACGTGGCTCTGGGGGCGACGGTTGCCCTGGCACGGCGGACTTACGTCCGCCGCTCGCTGCTGGTTCGATCAGCGGAAAACGCACGAAGCAACTGCGGTGGGTCGTCAGCTTGCGGCCATCCGCGATCTCCATCTGCGAGTACGCGCTCCCCGCGCGGCCGCTCCAGGGCATCACGTCGTGGCCTCGGTAGATCTTGCCGCGCTGGTGGCACTTCTTGATGAACGACCAGATCGTCTCGTTGTTCTCGGTGCTAAACGTAAAGTAGCTGCCGCCCCACACCGGGTTGCCGAGTTGCTCGACGAGTTGCTCAGCTGTGCCAGTGGCGACGACGCCCTTCGGCGTGGTCAGCGTCACCGTCCGATCAGTCCCGACCGCCTCGGCCAATCCGCGCAGTTGATCCGGGTCGTCCCACTCCATCCAGTACCCGAGCCGGATCGACTGCTCGGTCTGGCGAGCTGCGAATTTGAGGACGCGTTTCTTGCACTCCCACACGAACTTGTCGATGCCGTACTCGGCGATCGCCGTCTTGGTGCCGAGGTTCAATTGCTTCTCGACCTCGACCTCGACCCACAGCCCCTGGCAGTCGAACCCGTTCTGGTAGCGGAGTTCCCGCCCGGTCATGGCGAAGTACCGCTGGAACGTGTCCTTGTACGTCCGCCCCCAGGCGTGATGCACCCCCATCGGGTTGTTGGCGGTGATCGGTCCGTCAATGAACGACCACTTCGGCTTCCCGGCGTTCTGGGCCTTCAAACGGCCAAAGATGTCCCGCAGCTGCCAGAAACGCAGGACATCGTGCTCGCCGGAAACAAACTGAGCTTCGTCAACACGTTGGAACATGACCATCCGACCGGGAAGAGACCGAGCGTCGCAAGGGGCCGCTGTGCCCCGCAACAAGTGGTGTAGCTTCGCAGGTCGCAGCGGGTGAGCCAAGTGAGGGAGGTCTGTGTGGGCGAGTCTGGAAGTGGAATCAACCACGGTGGATGGTGGCGATTGAGGGGTGCCCCGTGTCGCCCGGTGCATTCACCATAGCGATCATTGCGGCGAATTTGTTCGGGGGGTACGCTGTGGGGAATCCCATCCTGCCTGATTCGTTACGCGCGGACGTCATGAATCGGACCTGCCTTTGTTCGGGTTAATTCTTGATGCGACGAATCATTTCGCTGTCAGTGTTCGCTCTGTGTGTGACCATGTCGATGGTCTACGCGGAGGACAAATCGGTTGCTCAGAAATCAGCGGACTCGGATTCCGTCTTTGGCCCGACTCGCGTTTGGAAGATCCATCTGCATGTGACCGCCGAGAACTGGAAGGCCATGCAGCCCCCGGCACGCAGCGGATTCCCGGGATTCGGGCCACCTCCCGCGAGCCCCGCCCCTCGCCCGGCTGGTGACGCCCCGCCGCAGCCCGTGAAGCCGCCGGTCGCTCCCGCAGCTCCTCCGGGGCCAGCGGGATTTCGTCCAGGGAGTTTCGGGTTCGACTTCGAGTATGTGAAAGCCGAGATCGAGCTGGATGGCGAGACCCTCCACGAAGTCGGCCTGCGCTTCAAGGGGAACGGCAGCTACATGCTGTCGCAGTCGACCCGCAAGCGTCCGTTCAAAATCGACTTCAACCGCTTTGACGAGGATCAACGCTTCCACGGGTTGCAACAGCTGAACCTGCACAACAACGTGATGGACCCGACTCATGTGCGGCAGGCGTTGTCCTATCCAGTGTTTCAGGCGGCAGGGATTCCGTCGCCCCGGACGGCCTTCGCCGAGGTCTCACTGACGATCGATGGAGAGTGCGACCACGAGCCGCTGGGGCTGTATACCCTGGTCGAGGAAATCGACAAGGCATTCCTGAAGCGGCATTACGACACGTCCAAGGGCATGCTGCTGAAGCCCGAAGGGACACAGGGCATGGAGCATAAGGGCGAGGACTTCAAGGACTACACCTGGTTCGAACCGAAGTCGAAGCCGACCACCGAAGAGGCCCAGCGACTGATTGATTTTACGCGACTGATCCACAAGGCTGACGATCAGCAGTTCCGCCAAGAGATCGGATCGATGCTCGACACCGATCAGTTCGCGAGGTTCCTGGCGGTGAACACTCTGCTGGCCAACATGGACAGCTTTCTGACTCAGGTTCACAACTACTATGTGTACCTGCCCCCACAGACGAAGAAGTTCGAGTTCCTGCCGTGGGACATGGATCTGTCCCTGGGGGCGTTTCCGATGGCCGGGTCGGCGGAGCAGTTGCAGGACTTGAGCATCAGTCATCCGCATGTGGGGCAGAATAAGTTGGTTGAGCGGTTGCTCGCCTGGAAGGAGTTCGATCAGGTCTATCGACAGCATCTGAAGGCACTGACGGAGAGCCAATTTGGGGAGCAAGGGGTCACTCGCACCAGCCTTCCGATCGTGCAAGCCGCCATCAAAGATCTCGTCGAACAGGAGAAGCAGCGAGCTGCCCAAGCTCAAGCAGCGCGCGGTCCGGGCGGCTTTGGAGGCCCCGGCATGTTTGGCGGACCACAGCCGTCGATCGAGACGTTCCTCGACAAGCGGCGGGCCTCGATTACGGCTCAACTCGCCGGAACCTCGAAGGGGCGTGAACCGGGGATGAGCTTCGGCCCGCCGGGCGGTGGACCGGGTCGTGGACCAGGTGGCGGCTTCGGTCCCGGTAACTTTCATGGTCCGCAGTTCCTGACCGCAGGCGATGCTGACAAGAACCAGAAGCTGTCGCGCGAGGAGTTCAAGACTCTCCAGGTCAAGTGGCTGGATGAGTGGGACACAGATGCCAGTGATTCGCTCGACAAAGCGGAGTTCACGGCGGGGCTGAATGCCGCGCTCGGGGTTCCGGCGGGGCCTGCCCCCGGCGGGGCCAAACCGCCCGCGGGTTTCGGTCCGGGGATGTTTCTGAGTGCTCCCTTCCTGAATGTTTCGGACTCCGACAAAGACGGCCAGACGACCAAGGCCGAGTGGGCCTCACTCTTTGAAACGTGGTTCAAGTCGTGGGACAAAGGGCCGGATGAATCGCTCGACAATGGGGAGCTGGTCGCGGGGCTGAACACCGCCTTCGGCCCACCGCCCGGAGCCAGCCCACCCGGATTCGGTCGCCCGCCCCTGCCCGAGAATCCGCCAGCGGCTCCTCGCGAGTAATTGGCGGAAGCCGCACCGCTCGCCGCCTTGGAAGCCTTCACTCACTGGGGTAGACTCAAACCCATTGAAACCAGTCCCGTCCCCTGCGGACGCCCTCGAAAGGAATTGTCATGACCAGACCATTTGCGTGGATGTTACTGACCAGCGTACTGCTGGGGGCTGTGGGATGTAGCGGTACGAAAGAGGCCGGGAGCGGCGCAGCTCCGGCGGTGACGACGGGGGCTGATACGAACAAGGCGGTGGTCCCGTCGACCGGTGCCGAGGTGCAGCCCGCTACCGCCGTCGAGATCTCGCCATTCGTGCATCATACGCCCGGCGATGTGGCCCTCGTAATCGCGCGTCCGTCGCGGGCGATGAACAACCCGATCGTGACAGGCATGATCAAGGAGATCGAAGCCGCTGACCCGTCCGTCAATGTGGCCGGTGAACTGAAGAAGATGGAAGACGATCTCGGGATCGACCCGAAGCAGATCGAGTATGTAGTCGTGTCGGTCTCCTCGCAGACTCTCGCAGCTGTCGCTCCGCAGCCGCGCCCAGAGCCGAACTTTGGGCCACCACCGGTCAACAAAGCCTCTGAGGACTCGCCAGATCCCGGCACTGAACTGCCGCCTCCGGGAGAGAAGACAGAGTCCCCGTGTGCCGATGAACCCACAGCTGAGGTTGCGGAAGAGCCGACGACTTCGGTGGAGATTCCGTCTCATAGTCCCGCCTCATTTGAGCCCCCGATGCCTTCCGAAGATCTGGGTGGATTTGTGCTGCCTCCGTCCCCGTCGTTACTCGTGCGGTTGCTGACTCCGATTGATGGGGAGGCACTGGTGAAAAAGTTGGCCGACATGGACAAGGCTCGGATGGAGTCTTCATATCCCAAAAGCCTCTCGAACGATCCCCAAGATGAGACGAAAAAGCGGCGGGATGAATATGGACAGAGTTTGCTGAAGGGGATCGAAGTCCATCGATCCGAACACAACGGCCTGACTCTCTATCAAAGGGGAGAAGCCAAGGACAGGCTCTGCTTCCCGAACCCCCAGACGATCCTGTTTGGCCCCGAGGCTGTGGTTAAGGCGGCGATTGATCGCCAGGGCACCGCTGCGGTATCCCCGCTCTCTGCCCAGTTGCAGCCTCTCCAGGATCGAGATTTCGCGGTTGCGGTTGATCTGGCTCCTGTGGCCGCGATGTCGAAGTCGGGCCAGTTGGAACTCCCCTTCCCGGTGATGCTCTTCGCAGCCCCGCTCTTGAAGTGCCGCTTCCTCTCAGTGGCCGCTGACATCAATGGGGCTGATCTGTTGCAGGTGAATCTGGTCGCCGCGGATGAGGCAGGAGCGAAGCAACTGCATGGCATGTTGAACCCACTGCTGACAGATGGGATTGCCAAGGCGAAGGCGGCCAAGGACGCCCCCGGCCAGCTTCCTGCGGAGGCGAGCCCGTTCCTGCCACTGGGTGAGAAGATGCTCGATGGAACCAAGCTGACGCAAACCGCTGACCTGTTGTCGCTGGTGGTGGCTCGCCCAGCGGGCCTGGAAGACCTGCCGACGCTGGCTCGCCCGATGCTCGTTGAGGCGGCCAAGAGAAAAGCAGAAGTCTCCAAGCGGAATGACCTGAAACAGATCGGGCTCGGCATGCACAACTTTCACGATGTTTATAGAGTCTTCCCATCGAATGATCGGGGAGGTTCAGAGGCCGTCGGTCTGAGCTGGCGGGTCCATCTCCTCCCGTTTGTCGACGAGGCTCCACTGTACAACGAGTTCCACATGGACGAGCCGTGGGACAGCGAGCACAACAAGGCCCTGATCCCCCGGATGCCGAAGCTCTACGGGGCCAATGCCGAGGGGAAGTCCAACATGCATGTGTTTATCGGTGAAGGCACCCCGTTTGGCGGAAAACCGTTCTCGCTGAGCGAGGTCACCGACGGATTGTCAAACACTTTGATGGTCGTGCGGGCCGGTGAGGACACCGCCGACATCTGGACCAAGCCCGGCGGGTTGACCTTTGACAAGGCCGACCCCATCGCCGCACTGGGTATGATCGGCGACATGTTCGACGTACTGCTCATGGACGGATCGGTCCGCAGCTTGCCCAAGACCATCGACGCGGCCACCCTCGGGAATTTGATCATCCACAACGATGGCAATCCCGTGGAGCTTCCGGAGTAGCCTTCCCATTGCCGTGACGACTCGCACTCCGGCTCCGTCGTTTGAGGGAGCCGGAGTGTTGTTGTTAATGCGGTGTCTCTTAGCCCGAGAGCATCCAAGGTGAATGTTTCCTTCGCGAACTCCTGATTTTGTCCCGCTAGGGACACCCGACAATAGCCCACCGTTTCAACGGTGGGAGTGCGGCCACGACCAGCCGACAAGTCCCGGCAGGGACGGCAGAAGCCTATGAAAACCGGGGTCGCGTGATTCAGGGAGGCGAGGCCGCAGCGCGGGTGTCTGTCGCCCCTGCCGGGCAACGCCGTGAAGGATTATCGCGAGGCGATCCCCAAGGTTCTGCCCCCTCTCCCCCACGCTCGGCGCTGCTTTCGGAGAGGACACGACTGTGGGGGAGAGGGCCGGGGTGAGGGGGCCTCAGTGAGCGATCTGGCCCCCTCACCCCAACCCTCTCCCCCGCAAATCGCACAGGGTAAAAGCCACGTCGATCGCGGGGGAGAGGGGGCCGGAAACATGTTGGCCACCTTGCGAACGTGATTCCTGAATAATCCTTCGCGGCGTTGCCAGCCGGGGCTGTGGCGAGGAGGGGTTCGTCGGTCCCACCGCTGAAGCGGTGGGCTATTTTCGGGTGTCCCTGACGGGACAAAGACCGGCGATTTGGGCCTGAAGGGTTTCTCAGGGATTCAGACCTTGGAAGCAGTACCCTACGGCAATGTCAGCCAGCCAATGAGAGCGGCCATCCCCATCACCGCCAGTGCCAGTGCCGCCCAGACCCAACTGGGCCATTGAAGCGGCGGGCGGCGGACGGTGAATTTCGTCTGCGGCGACAACTCAATGCGGTCGCCGATATGCGGAAGCGTGGTCTTTCGGCTCTCGCCGTTACTGATCAGCGGGACACCGCCGACAGTGGTCAACACCCATTTCTGGCCGTCAAAGACCAAGCGGCAATGATGCAGCGCCAGATCGGGGTCATCGAACTGCAAGGGGCAGTCACTGGCCCGGCCAATTAGCGTTTCGGTGTGCCGAATCAACAGCTTGTCCCCCTGATCAAAGACCAGCAGTAGCCGGTGTTCCTCGGGCACACTGGTCCCGCGATGGGGCCGTGGATGGGGGATGCTGATCGACGAGGAGCTGTCCTTGGACGATGTGGAGTGTGCTGCTCTCCGGTCCGGACGAGGGGCGTCCACCGTGGTGGGACCATTGTTGACGGTCGTCGACAAGCGGGCCGCTGAAGACCGGCGAGTCGGCATCGAGCCCGCGAGAGAGGTCGGAATCCCTTTCAGCTTGGCCTTCTCCCGGCGTTCGTGAACGACCTCGGAGAAATCAAAGGGAATCGACTTTCGCTTGGCAAAGGGAGCGAGTGCCGCCACGACCGCCTGCATCGTCGCCGGTCGATCGGCGGGCGACTTGGCCATCATGCGGACGACCAGATCACTCAGTGCTTTCGGAATGTCCGGCAGCAGTTGGGACAGGACGGGGACGGGATGCGTCTTATGGGCTTCTAAGACCTTAGCAGCTGTAGGCAGATTGTACGGTCGCCGGGCGGCGAGGATGGCGTAGAGCGTACATCCCAGGCTATAGATGTCAGCGCGGGCGTCGACATGCAAGCTGTCGGCGGCCTGCTCTGGGGCCATGTAGTCGATGGTGCCGAGGCATTCATGCCCGAAGATCATCGACAGGGAGAACTCTTCGTCGTAGTCGAGTTGATCCGCGAGAGTCAGTCCGAAGTCGACGACTTTGATCAGCCCGTCGCGGTCGATCAGGATGTTATCCGGCTTAATGTCGCGGTGGACCATCCCCAGCTTGTGGATCTCGTGAACGCCGAGGGCCGCCTGCGAGATCATGTCACACGCCGCTCCATACGGCAGCCGCCTCGCGAGTGCGACGAGTTCCTGGAGCGTGATTCCCTCGAACATTTCGAGGGCCACGAAGTCGGCTTGGCCAAAGACTTCTTCCGACATGCCCGCGTCGTACGTCTCGATCAAGTTTGGATGTTGGAACTGTTTGCCAGCCTTGCCTTCGAGGCGGAATCTGGCCCGCATTCCGGCATCGTCGCGGAACCGGTCGGACAGGACTTTGAGGGCGACGGTCTTTCCCGTTTCGAGCTTCGTCACCCGAAAGACGGTCCCCATCCCGCCCCAGCCCAGTGGCTCCTGAATCACATACCCGGCCACCTTCAGTCGCCGGTGATTCCCTCGCTGGAGTTCTTCGGCCTGGAACGAGGTCAGGAGGCGACGATCAACGAGTGCTTGGGCGAAGACTTCGGGGGCGACTGCTGGGTTGGCTCGACGGAGAATCTCCCCCATTCGCTCCTCGGGCAGCAACTCGCTGCGCCGGAGTGACTCTACGAACAGAGAGTCTTCCAACGTTGGCATATGTCTTCCATCGGATCGGAGGTGCCGCACAGTTTCGAGAAGCTGCGACTTCTGACCGACCATTTGTAATATAGGTGCGGTTGGGAAGATTTGCAGCGGAAATCTTTGCGAGAACTCCGATCTCTGGGGGTTACCCCTTGGCCGTCAGCCGCATGTCGTGCGTATACGGGGCTCGGTACTCGCGGTCGGTCATGGCTTGGGCGGCGTCATCACCGACAATCTTTTCGGCTGCGGGATCCCATTTGATCCCGCGTCCCAGACGAGCAACGAGGTTCCCCAGGTGGCAGACCGTGGCCGACCGGTGGCCGATCTCGATGTCGCACACCGGTAGGGCCCGGCTGGCCATGCAGGCCAGGAAGTCCTTCGTATGGTCTTTGCTCTGGTACAGCTGGGTCAGTCCGGCGGCATCGAGCGGTTGCTTGAGGATCTCTTCGGGGGTCGAGGTGATCTTGCCGCGGGTGACGTAGACCTCGCCCTTGGAGCCGATGAACTTGGCTCCCTGCTGGATGTCTTTCTGGCCTTGCCCGAGCGTCACCTTCACTCCATTGGCGTAGGTGTAGACGATGCGGCAGGTCTCCGTGACTTCATGGAGCTTCTTCTCGTTAAACGTCGCAGTCCCGTCGACAGCCACCGGACCCGACTCATCCATTCCGAGGCCCCACTGCGCGATGTCGAGGTGATGTGCCCCGAAGTTCGTGATCTGGCCACCCGAGTAGTCCCACCAGAACCGGAAGTTGTAATGCACTCGCTTGCCGTTGTAGGGACGGAATGGAGCTGGCCCGAGCCACAGGTCGTAGTTGAGTTCTGGCGGTGATTCCGAGTCGGGGCCGATGTCCTTGGGATAGTTCGGTCCGGGGATGCCGACATGGACCTCGCTGATGTCGCCAATGAACCCGTTCCGCACCAGCATGCAGGCCTGCCAGAACTCATGGCTTGATCGCTGCATCGAGCCGGTCTGCACGATCCGCTTGTTCTCGCGAGCGGCGTTCACCATGCGGCGGCCTTCGGCGATCGTCAGCGACAGTGGCTTCTCGCAGAAGACATCCTTCCCCGCCTGACACCCGTGAATCGTCATCAGCGCATGCCATTGATCAGGCACAGTCACAATGATGGCGTCGATCCCCTTCTGGTCGAGCAGCTCCCGGTAATCGCCAAAGACCGCTGGCTTCGGTCCCTTCTTCTCGACAAGTTCCACGGCAGCTGCGGCGACCTTCGAGTCAACATCGCAGATGGCCGAAATGTCACACCCGGCCCCGAGGAATCGGTTGAGGTTCCCGGTGCCCTGGTTCTTGACGCCGATAGCTCCGACCGAGATCCGGTCATTGGCCCCGAAGACCCGGCTGGGGAGGATCAGCGGAGCGGCGAATGCCGAGGCAGCGAGGACACCTGCCTGTTTGAGGAAGGAGCGACGGTGAGTGCGAACAGCCATAAGGAGCGTCCTGAACTTTTTGAGTGGGTCAGAATTACCTACAGAGTAGTATTCCTCGATTCGACCCGCCACCCGGTGAGTGTGCGGGACGTTCACGCAATGGGGGTGGCTTACTGGTCAGTGACGCCGCGTCGCTGTAGGCTGATGTCATTATTCTCATGGGTGGCGCAGAACGGGTGCGTGATAGAGCGGGGGAGTGGCATGCCTGAACTGAGCCGATTCTTCGGTATCATCATCCGTATGTTTGTCGAGGTCGGGGGGCCTCACCACTTGCCTCACTTGCACGCCTACTACCAGGACGATGTGGCGGTACTCGGTCTGGACCCCATCGAACTCATGGCCGGTGAACTTCCCAGGCGGCAACGACGACTGGTGGAAGCCTGGGCTGAGTTGCATCAGGAAGAGCTGCTGGAGGATTGGCGTCGCTTGCAGGACGGGCAGTTGCCACTTCCGATTGACCCTTTGGAGTAAAACCCTGATGAACCACCCGATCTGCCGCGTTCGTCATTTTCGGATGATTGCGCCGTACACCCTTCTCGTGGGCTTTGACGATGACACTGAGCAACTGATCGATTTCCAACCCGTTCTGGCGGGTGAGCTGTTCGGTCCCTTGCGTGAGCTATCGCTTTTCAATCAGGTGGCGATTGATAACGAGGTTCACACGCTCATCTGGCCGAACGGGGCGGACTTCGATCCGGCGACTTTGCACGATTGGCCGGAGCACGTAGAAGCCTTGGCAGCACGTGCGAGAAGATGGGAATTGCACCCGGCTTAGCATTCATCACAGGAAATGCTCCGCTACCGCCTTCCATTTATCCTCAGCCGTTCTCACATCACTCGGCACAGCACTTCGACCAGCAGGTCAATCTGTTCCGGCGTGTTATACAGATGGCATGACACGCGGATGTGCAGGCGATCCTGCCACTCGACAATGGGTATTTCGATGCCGAATTCGGTGGCCAGTTGCAGCTGCAGCGGGTGCGGAGTGCCGGGTTGTTGCTCGACACGCTTCAGTTGCGGCAGTTCGAGAGTCAGCATCGTGCCGAACTCGTTGTCTTTCGCGAGTGGAATGGCCCCGCAGCGTTCGGTGAGCTGTTGCCCCGAGTATTGAGCGAGGGTGTGGCACTGGTCGCGAAACCGGTCGAGGCCGACAGATTGCAGAAAGCGGATCGCCTCGGGCACCGCAAGATACGCAGCTGGGTCGCTGGTGCCGGTCCAATGGAACTCATCGACCCAGCGCGTGGCGCGACCGGAGAGGCTGCGACCCCAGCTGATGATGGCGGGTTTCAGGCCGGAGCGATGCTTGGGCTTGGAGTAGAGGAACCCGCTGCCGAATGGAGCGGCGAGCCACTTGTGCAAGCTGGCACAGTAGAAGTCGCAGCCCAGCTGATCGAGTTGGAGCGGCAGCATGGCGATGGCATGCGGGCCATCAATGCAGACGGGGATGCCGAGTGGTTTGGCCCGGCGGCAGACCTCTTCGACGGGGAGAATGAGAGCTGTGGGAGAGGTGACGTGACTGATGACGATCATCTTCGTGCGAGGGGTGACGCGGTGGAAGATGGCTTCGACGCGGTCGTTGGCGGTGGCCTCTCCCATCGGAAGGCGAGCGAGTACGGTCTTGGCTCCCACCCGTTTACAGTGCGTCCCCCAGATGCGGATGACGGCTCCGTACTCGTGGTCGTTAAGCAGCACTTCGTCGCCGGGTTCCAGCTTGGTGTTCTCGGCGACGATGTTCATCGCGACGGTGGCATTCGGGACGAAGACCAAGTTTTCCGGTCGACAGCCGACGAACTTGCCGAGGGCCTCGCCCGCTTCATCGAGTAAACCTTCTTGCCTGCGGACGAAGAACTCCATCGGGTTGCGTTCGAGTTCCTCGGTCCAGCGCTGGCGGGCCTCGCGCACGCTGCGCGGTGACGGCCCGAATGACCCGTGGTTGAGGTAGGTGACGCCGGGGGCGAAGTCCCACTCGGGGCGGAACTCGTTCCAGTCAAAGCGAGACAGATCGAGAGAATGGTCGGACATGTGGTGGCCTTTCAGGGCAAGGAACCGCTTGTCAGGGGAGGCGTTCTATTTCACGCACAGTGGGGCAGGAACGTTGCCCTCGTGACTTCAGAGGGCGGCCGCAAAAAACTCAAGGAACGCAAAAGGGACGTCTCTTCCTTTTGCGTTCCTTGAGTTTCTTGCGGCCATTACTCTTCGTTGGAGTGACATCCCGATGGGTATCCTACACTCGTTTCAGAAAGGCGATCGAATCCTCTCGAAACGCGAATCCTCCCGCTGACGCCCCCTGCGGAGTATACTTCCCCGCTCCTCCTTCGAAGACTCTGTTGCATCACATGGCCAGCAAAGACACCAAAACGAAAGGCGACCCCGACCGGATCGTATGCCGGAATCGGAAGGCGTCGCATGAGTACGAGATCGTCGACGAACTCGACTGCGGCATCATGCTCGCAGGCAGCGAGGTGAAAAGTGTCCGCAATAACAAAATCACCATCGACGAGGGGTTCGCCCGCGTCGAGCGCGGGGAGGTCTGGCTCTACAACGTCGATATTGCCGAATACTCGCAAGCCAACCTGATGAACCATCCGCTGCGGCGGCCGCGCAAGCTGTTGCTGAAGAAGCGGGAGATCGAGAAATTTGCCGCCCGGGCCGACGAATCGGGGATGAGTCTGATCCCGCTGGATGTCCATTTCTCACGGGGGTTTGTGAAGATTAAGCTGGGCGTTGGCAAGGGGCGGAAGCTCCACGACAAGCGGGAGAAGCTGAAG
>JAYSUV010000353.1:0-12739 GCA_043718945.1 Planctomycetota bacterium | reverse complement strand
TCTTCCTTCTTCGTGCCGGGCTCCAGGCCCATGAACGTGTACGGGAAGTTGTTGCCGACGTTGTTCAGCTGGGGTGGGAAGTAGTACGACTCGGGCTTCCCTTCCTGGCCGACCAGCTTGGCCTGCTTGGCATTTTGATGCATGTGGTGGGGGATCGGCCCCATGTTGTCGAAGAACTTGGAGTAGACCGGCCACTTCTTGTATTTCTTCCAGATGTACCCGCCGACCATCTCGGCCCCGAGTTCCGCGACGGCGTCGCGGAGCAGGAACTTGTCCTTGCCGACGACGACGTAGCTCAGACCCTCGTCAGCTGCCCGGTTGTCATTAGCCGCTTCCGTGGTCGAGGCGAACCACCGCTCATCGATCCCGCCGCGATGCGTGCCGAGGGCATAGTAGTCATCCGGATGGAGCTTGAGCCGCCGACCGGGCTGGAGAAACGATCGAGGCACCCAGGTTGGAGCCAGACGCAAGACGCCCTTGTGAGCAGAGAGAGCAGCAGAGGCAAGGGCTTTGACGTTCATGGCCATGGGACGCGGAACTCCAATCCGGGGTGTGAATGACTTCCAACGCCGCTCGAAGAGGATCGAGAGCGGAATCAGGGAGGATTGTGCAGCAGTTGAATGGGGATTTCAATCCCGCCCCGACACTCTCAGCCAGGTGCGGTGCGAGACGAGGATTCCGTCGATGAGTTCGGGACTGGTCGCGATCCACTGGACGCCGTCCGCGTCGGACTCTTGAGTCGTTCGGCCCCCGTGCCACCATGTCACTGGTCGATCGGTCTCCAGTCGCTCAAACCACCCGGCTGCGAGGCGGCCCATCGTCCAGCGAGCGTTGATGTCTTGCAGGGGGCGGGTGCGGGGGATCTTCCCGTCGGGGTGGATGAACCGCATGGCGTCGATGCCGACGGGGCCGAAGTAGCCGCGCTGGGCGAGGTCGTGGAGGACGGGGTGCGTGGCTGCGGCGGCGTCAGCGGCCCATGCGGGGAGTGTCGCCTTTCGCTCCGCGAAAGGACGCTCTGGCGTGGGATAGGCTTCCAGCCTGTCAGGTATGTCAGTCGGCATGACAGGCTGGAAGCCTATCCCACGGGGAGCGAATGCTCGCGTCCCGGCGAATTGCCCGCGCGCGTCGACGAGTAGCTCGGTGATGGCGACCAGTTGTGGCGTCTGACCTCGGGAAATGTGCCACTGGATGCCGATCTCGGACTCACGCTGCAGCCAGAGTTCCCAACAGACGACTCCATCGCGGGCCAGTCGCTGCTTGACCCACCGGATATCCGCATCCGAGATCACCGGTCCGCGTCCTAGAATCCGCTCACGGGCGGCGTGGCTCCAGTTGGCCTTGATGACCCAAGCGGTCGATGCCGGGAGCCGCTCGACGCAGGCGAGTACCTCGCCGAGCTTGCGACACAGTGCAGTTATGCCCCAGTCATCGTCGGTCCACTCTTCCAGCGGGATTGAGTATTCGCGGCTATTGGCCAGACGGACGACATCCAGCGGCGGGGCATTGACGACCAAACCGTTCTGCTCTCCGAATTCGACCGCTTCCGGAGACCAGCCCCAGGGGACCATCTCCATTCCCGCCGGGATGTGACGGGCCTCTGACACGAAAATATCGGCTGGCAACCCCCACCGCGACAGCGAGGCCAGGAACTCCTCCGGCAAACGTCCTGGACACCAGATGCGGTCTCCGGCGTCTGCGATCGCCAGCCACGACGATGCCAGCTCTAACACTAGCCGTTCCAGCCGCACAGGCCGCTGGACCTCACCGCGCAGCTGTTCTTCGAAGTCGAAGTTGCCGTAGAAGAAGCGGTTCATGAGGTAGAACGGAATTTATTCCGTTTCCGAGCCGAGAACGGAATAAATTCCGTTCTACCCGCGAGTCAGGAAGCTCAAGTGCAGCTCGGCGTGCCGCAGATGGATCTGGGTGAATTGCTCATCGGTGACTGTTCCGAAGACAGAGTGGTACGGGACAGCGGTCTTCACCTGCCAGCGGGCGATCGCATCGCGGAGAGCGGCCAAGCCCGCTTCGGTCATGGTTGCATTGGGCACCAGAGCCTCAGCGCTCTTGCCGGTGAGCGCCAGCCCGGCGGGCAAACCATGGCGGAGGAACCGGCCCAGCATCAGCTTGGCTCCCCAGCGGACATAGAAAGGGATCGGCAGGACGACCCCGTCTAGCGGCAGCGTAAACGCCCGGGCGAGATGCTCAAAGATCTGCCCCGGCGACCAGTTGCCAAGCGTCTGGATGGGACCGGAAGCGAGGCCCTCGGCATCGGCGAGCATCTCATCCAGCGAGCCAAATCGCACTGCCCGTCGACCAGTGACCTGCTTGGTGTTCTTCATACCAACGGGCTTTCCGAAGAGATCGAAGGCGAGCCCCCTAGCGTGAGCTGGGGTGTCCATCAGAAAGAAGACCGACTTTGCGGAGGACTTTGGGCCATCGAGGTCGTCACATGGTGGGAACACCCCGGCTCACGCCGGGGGCTCGCCGATTCGCCGGGCGGCTTCTAGTGAGCGTGACCTTCGTGGGCATGCCCTCCGGTCAGCGAGTTCTTCAGCGTCTTGTCGCCAAACTTCAACGACAGATCACCGGTCAGACCCTCAATGTCCATCACCCCACCAGGAACATGGTCAGCACCAAGCTCGAACCGCGAACACTTGCCGTCCTTTTCACCTTCGAGCGGAGCAGCGACGAGGTCGAGCGTGACATCCTTTGCGTCGACCTTGGTCATGATCTGCACTGTGCCGTTTTCGACGGGCTTCGCGGCCTTCATCGATTCATCGAGCAGCCAGACGATCAGCTTGCGATCTTTGTCGATCGCGACTTCGGCATGGAACTCTTCCTCGCCCAGTTCCACGATATGACCACCATTGGGTCCGTGTTCCGGATGAGCCGCTTCTGGAGTGGTGTTGATCACATCGTCCTTGTCAGTGAACGGTTTGCCTGCCGGTCCGCTGGGAGTACACCCTGCGAGACCGAGAGACGCGGCAACACCCAGAGCGAGAACGAAACGCGAGAAAACCATGATGACATCCTTACATTGTGATCCACGGGGAATCTCCGTCGGGACGACCGACCACCGACCCCGGAGCGTCGGTGGATTGTATCCACCGTCATGCGCACCGGCGAGCCCCCGGCGTGTGTCATTGAAGCTGTCGTGACCGAGTTTGACAGATCACTCATTTCACTACTTTGAGTTCTGCCTGTCTTTGGCTGGGAGGTCAGATGCAACCACGACTGTCATCTGGCCTCTGGCCACATGTTCCACTCGTGGAAGATTGTCTTCCATCGGGGTCGTCGTGACGTACACACGCAGTTCATACTTTCCAGGCACCAGATTCACCTGTCCGGAAAACTCAAAAGTTGGTTCGTTGGGCCCAAACCATTCTCGGTCCAGATCGCTCACCGCCCAAGACGTTTCGTCTGTCCCCTCTGGGCGATGTGCAATAGTAACATCACCCATCAATTGATTTGGATCAAACGCCATGTCGGGTTTGTATCTCAGAGTTCCTGTGATTTCGATCCGCTTGCCTTGCGGAATGGTCAGGCTTCCAGAGTCGATGGATTGACCATCAATGAGAACATGAATGTCACTGACATATTCATGTGTGATGTCTTTATTACGCCGCCATGTCATCTCCTCGATCGAGGGTGTCTTATCTCCACAACCCATCACCAGATGAATCGGAAGGCACAACATCAACGCGGTAACGACTCTTGAACGTATTGTCACAGGAAATCCCCTTCTCGCACATCATTCAGAATGCGCTGCCCGCATTGGTCTCGCCACCGGACCGTGTCCCCAATGCCCACCAGACTTCCAAGTCCACTGAGGTACTAATAAACCGTACCGCTCCATCGGCCACGGCGACGTTAATGCCCCCGGAATGCAAACTCGATGGAGTGACGGCAGGCGTCAGATAATCTTCGTCATCACGAAACGGACCATTAAAACAACTGTTCCGATTGGGAGTCAAGGTGTGGGTGTATCCACGGATCTCCCACGTTTCGAAACGTGGTTCCAAGGCCCGGTCGCCGCACTCAGTTGCAAACGCTCGCCGGTCAGCTCGATAGACCGCAGTCTTTCGAAACACGCGGATCCACAATTCGGGGCTTGGCGTGGGATAGTACGAATGAACCAACGGATCTGGAACGGCCATTCGCTCGGCAAACGCTGCCGTCTGACTCAGACCGTCCGTAATATCCGATAGCCGGAGAGGCATCTCCTCATGACATAGTCCTTCGTCGTCGCCGAATCCGTCATTCATATGGTAAGAGATCATGGAGCGGTCCAACTTACCTTCTGCCAGTGGGTCCGCCGGACAGGCGAGAGACGGGTGCTTCTCTGTTTGTTCATCCTCTTCCAGGTATGGCATCAATCGTCGTTGCCAGTTGGTCGCGCCAAACGATCCGGGAAACCGTTGAAAACTCGCCTCGTAATTGTGTGACGCCAGGATGATCTGCTTCAGGCGAGACTGACAGTCCACCCGTGCGGCAGCGGCACGGGCAGACTGAACAGCTGGAATTGTCAACGCGAGCAGGAGTGCCAGAATGGAGATGGTCACAAGAACTTCAGTGATCGTAAATCCACGGCCAGATTCATCCATTCGACCGACTGTAAACACTGGACTTTGAGAGGACTGCATCTTGCCACTCCACATGTAGTTCAGTCAGGAAATGGTGAGTAATTCCCACGTTTATGGTGCCGCAACTTGCCCGCTCTCGCGATCATTGACCAGCGGTTGACCGACCACATGACATTTCAAATCCCACCTTCCTCTCCCCTTGAGATTTGCCGAGTCTGGATCAAACCAAGCTCCGAGACGGTCGATCTTGGCGACAGCAGTATGAGTAGGAAGAGCCCCTCCATTTCGGAGGGAATTCGTCAGTACGATTTTGACCTTAAACCCGGGAAGCGCTGGTTTGCTATCCTTGGACACAATTCCGCCTGGTTGTTGGGGACCGGTTGGCAAGAGTCCCGCAGTCGGATCATAGATGATCAGTACCGGATTTTTATCTCCAGTTGTGCCAGCATTAGCAGAGAGACAGAGAGACAGACAGAGAGACAGAGAGTTTCGAATTCATTGAGACACTTTCAGCGAGGGACTCGTCGCACGATTGATGTGATGTACGACGTTAGCCTCATGATGCGCCGAAGGCGAACGCATTGTCAATACACAGGGCGAGAGAGAATCCAATAAATATGAACTCTCGTTGAGCATTGCTGTGAGTTGACGCCCCGGCGAATCATCAGAATGGTCTTCACATGACTGGCTTACCCGAACCGATGTTTGGCGATCAGTTCGGCAATCTGCACGGCGTTGGTCGCCGCTCCCTTACGCAGGTTGTCACTCACACACCAGAAGGCCAACCCGTTCGGATGCGACAGATCCTTGCGGATACGCCCCACGAAGACGAGATCCGATCCGTCGCAAGTCGACGGAATCGGGTACTGGCTGTTTTCGAGGTCGTCGACCACCTTGATCCCCGGGAACGCCGCGAACAGCTCGCGGGCCTTTTCCGGCGAGATCGGACGCTCGGTCTCCACCACGATTGACTCGCTGTGGCAGTTCGAGACCGGGATGCGCACAGCTGTGGGGCAGACCAGGATCGACTCGTCGCCGAGAATCTTGCGAGTCTCGTAGACCATCTTCAGCTCTTCGCTGGTGTAGCCGTCGGCTTTGTGGTTACCGATCTGCGGGATGCAGTTGAAGGCGATCGGGTGCTTAAAGGCGGTGTAGTTGTAGCTCTCGCCTTTGAGAGCCGCAGCTGTGCCTTCCTTGAGTTCGCGCTGCCCCTCGACGCCGATCCCGCTGGTGGCTTGATAGGTCGAGACGATCACGCGCTTGACTTTTCCGTAGTCGTGGAGCGGCTTGAGGGCCAGGGCCATTTGCGTGGTCGAGCAGTTCGGGCTGGCGATGATTCCGGCCTTGACCTTGAGGGCTTCCTGCGGGTTGATCTCGGGAATGACCAGCGGGACATGCTCGTGCATCCGCCAGTAGCCGGATTCATCAATGACTGTGGCTCCGGCTTCCACGGCGTAGGGCAAAAAGTCTCGGGCGACTTCGTCCGGTGTCGTCGCGATCACGAGGTCGCATCCCGCGAAGGCGTCTTTCGTCAGTTCCTCGACCACGATCGGTTTGCTGCAAAATGTGATTGTGCTCCCCGCACTACGTGCCGAGGCCAAGAAGCGGTAACGCTCCACCGGCAGATTTCGGGTCTCCAGCAACTGCCGCATGATGCGGCCCACAGCTCCCGTGGCCCCCACGAGCGCAACACACTTAAACACGGCACAGTCTCCGAGGAACGGACGGAACAGGGAGAGAATCATACGGGCGCGAGGGGACCGGCGGCAACAACGCGGAAGTTCGGGACAAGCAGTGGAGGGGAGTTCTGAGGAGAGAACGCCAGCTGGCCTGAGGAGACTGTGGCAACGCGGGCTCACCGGGACCAAGCTCCTACTTCAGTGCGGCGCTGTCAGGCATGAACACCCCGGTTGACGCCGGGGGCTCGCCTGGTTCGAGAATTCTATTGCATTCTACACGTCACGGTGTAGTATTTACGGAGTCTACTCTGGAGGTGCCCCCATGTTGCCGAAAACTGCTGAGTATGCCCTGCGAACGGTCGCCTGCCTCGCAGCTGATCCAGAGCAGGCCGAGTCGGCAGACCACTTGGCCGAGCGGACGAAAGTGCCGCGTCGGTATCTGCACAAGGTTCTACAGGATCTCGTGCGGGCCGATCTCGTCCGGTCGCGATCTGGACCGGGGGGCGGGTATACGCTGGCCTGCTCGGCGGACTCGCTCACGCTGCTCGATGTTGTCAACGCGGTCGCTCCACTCGAGCGCATCCGCCACTGCCCGTTGGGACTTCCCACCCACACCACGCTCTGTCCGCTGCATAAAGAACTCGACCGGGCCTATGGCGCCACCGAAGCGGCGTTTGCCCGTGTCACGATCGGACAGCTGCTCCGGTCGACCGGCGATATCGTGCCCCTGTGCGATTTCGCCCGCAGCTGACCCCCTCCCGCCACTCCCTCCCTATTCGGGACACCTCCCATGCCATCGACTTGGAAGATCCTCCCTCGACTGTTGCTGGGTGCCACGACCCTGTTGTGCCTGACGCTGGCCCTCAAGGCGGAACCGACAGAGGGCGAGAAGCCCGCAGCGGTCACACCACCCGCTAACGCCAAACCAAAGCCGAAGATCGACGATAAAGACCGCGTCTCGGTCGAGGTGGCCCGCGACCGGGCGAAGCTAATGCACGACATCTATTCCTCGACGCTCGACGTGATGCACCATCGTTACTTTCATGGAGAGAAGGCGGCGATTCCCGCACGAGCCATGGAGGACATTTTCGCCGAGATGAAGCTGCAATCGAAGTCCGAGGCCCGCTGGATTTCGGTCAACGTGCGGGCGATGAGCATCGACCACGAACCGGAAACCGAGTTCGAGAAAAAGGCCGCTCGTGAAATCACCTCGGGCAAGAAAGACATTGAGGAGATCGAGGACGGGTACTACCGCCGGGCCATGGCGATCCCGCTGACCGGCGGCTGCATCAGCTGCCATGAGGGTTCGTTCCGAGCCCCGTCGAAGGCATCGAAGTTTGCAGGGCTGGTGATCAGTATTCCGATCACAGTGGCTCCTGTGCCTGCTCCGGCTCCCCTGACTCCTTGATGATGTCGTGTGTCAAGTCGTCGTGGGTGGCGGGGTCTGAAGGCTTAGCGGAAGGCCCGGTCAGTGCGACGTTTTCCGGAACAGGGCCATGCGCCAAGCCTCCTGAACCTGTCACCCGTCGTTGCAACAGCCATCATTGGGGTTTTCGCCCCTTCTTGGCTCCCGTTCGCAGTTGATGCGCATGCATATCTCCGGCAAGTACCTTTAGCCCGGAACAAAGGATGCGGAATGAGGGAGATTTGTTCTTTTTCGGATCAAGCGAAAGGTGGGGGGCGATTGTCTCGGCCCAACCGACTTTGTCTTCGCTGCCGACTGACACACCGATCACATCGCGAAATATCTCCCATGTCCCACAGACCGAGTCCTGTTGGTAAGTGTTCAACTTCGCGGTTTTCAGCTTGCCGAAAGCTGCCTTCATGGCGGCTGTGTCACCGAGAAAAAACGCTTCACTCTCTTCGACGGCAATTCGAACGAGAACGATTGGCGGAGTATCACAAGCTGCAACACAGTCTGTGATCCGCTTTTTCAAATCAACACAATCTTGGTCGTCTGCATCAACGATAACGACTACCCGATCGGTACTGGAGTTCAGTTCTCGACCGTAAACTCGCAGCTTGGCTGGTAGCTGATCAAGTAGTCCTCGCTGTTTCTCATCAACTGGGACCGCGAAGTTGCGAGCCAACTTTCCTTTGCCTTGGTGAGGGATGATATGGCAAGTGTGAGGTGGCAGAAAGCGACGCAACCATGGCCTGAGCCAGGCTTCTTCAGATGGGCCTTCTACGAGTACATGTAACTTCACGCTTCAATCCCTTCATCCAGGTGATTGCTGTACCATAAGCTCCCCAGCGGAATCCCTTCGCGAACCATCTCCGTAATCAGCGGCATCGTGGACGTGCAAACGGCTTCCGTGGCTCCATTCGTTTTACGCAAGAGCCAGACCTGCTCAGGGCGAAGGGCATCCACAAAATGCGGAGAGTGAGTGGTGACAAGTACCTGTGTCCTCTCCCCGGACTCGCTGGCATGGGATTGGAATTCGCGAGCCAGACGATGTAAGAGCTTGTGGTAGAGACCGTTCTCAGGTTCCTCGATACCGATAAACGAGGAGGGCTGAGGATCTTCCAGCAGGAGCATGTACGCGAAGATCTTGAGCGTCCCGTCCGACATGTTGTGTTGGTAGAACGGATCGTGGTAGCCCGATTCGTTGAACTTGAGTAAGACGCGATTGTCCGGCGTCAATACGGGGACAATCGTTTGAATGCCTGGAATTCGTTGGGCAACACGATCAAGAATGATTTTGAATCGATCGGGATGTCTCGCATGCAAGTACTGGACGTAGTTCCCGAGATTCTCGCCAGTCCGATCAAGATGCGGCTGAGCCCCACTCGCGGGAAGTCGCCGTGCAGCATCGGGAATAAAGTACGACAAGTACCAGCTCTCCAGATACTCTCGCAGACCATTGATACGGGGATGTTCCGAAAACTGTCCCAGAGTCGTGATCGCGAGTCGACTTTGATCGGTCAACTTAATTGCTCGCTTTTCTCGTCCCTCTTCCTCAGTTGTCGATTCTCCGGCCCAGACTTCTCCCTTTCCGTTTTCGATATTCAAGAAGGGAAATGGCTGTCCGTGCCTTTGTCCTTTCCTTCGCTGACGCAAAGTTTCTGAGACGATCGTTGGGGTCGCTTTCGGAGCATCCACAGCAAATTGGTATGTGATCGGTCGCGACTTAGTGTCTTGCCGATAGTACAAGTCAAACTGAATCGGATCTTTCACTCCTCGTGTTCGCAGGTTCAGAAACCCGCCCCGATGCGGTTTATCACAGGCTGCCTCAACACCATCTTTGAGACAGTCACCAACAAAAGCGAACGCATCCAGCAGACTGGACTTTCCTGATCCATTCGGACCGATGAATGCCATCAATGGCGGTAAGTCGACCCCTTGATCGAAAGAGATTTTGCCAAGAGTCACGTCCCGTAGAGAACGGAAATTGCGAATCCGGATTCCAAGGAGTTGTGGCATGAAATGAACTTTAAGAGGAGGGCATGGCCATGAGATGAGTGTATCAACCGTTTCCGTCAATCTGAACTTGATAGACCTTGAATTTACATTTTGACTGCCACCTGCGGTTAACCCCTCTTGCCGCTGGCACACCAGTATGTTTCAGAACGCGACAGCCGATACTACCCCGCTGACATGACTTTCCCAACCAACTCTGCATAATTCCCCAGATCTCGTGAACCATTTCGTTCCGACTGGGGAATCACTGACATCGTGAGCGACCCGCCGGACACCGAAGCTGATCTCATTCGTCTCGCTCAAGCGGGCGATGTGGCGGCATTTCGGCAGCTGGCCCAGCGGCAGCAGGCGTTTCTATTTGCCTGCGCGTTTACGCTCTGTCGTGATCGCCACGGGGCCGAGGATCTGGCCCAAGAGACGCTGGTCGCTGCGTGGCGTTCACTCGCTCGCTTCGACGGTCGCTGCAAGTTTTCCTCGTGGCTGTATGGCATCCTGAAGAATCGATACCTGAAGGCCGGGCCGCGACGAGTCGGTCCGTCGATCGATGATCTCCCCGCGGAGACCCTCCCGCAACAGGCCATCACCCCTGCTCAGGATGCCGAACAAGCTGAGGACGCCGCACAGGTCCGCGCGGCGGTGGCTTCGCTGCCGGACGAGCATCGGCAGGTGATCGAACTGCGGTTCTTCGCGGGGGCCAGTCTGGAGGAGATCGCCGAGTCCCTCAACTGTCCGCTCGGGACGGTGAAGTCGCGGTTGCACCACGGGCTGGAGAAGTTGCGAAAGCGAAAATTCGAGATGAACCTTTTCCCGTCGGACCGGGAATCACTGGAGAGGAACCCATGAACAACGACATGCCCACTTGCGATGCCTGGTCGGAATCGATCGGGCTCCTGGCTGCTGGTTGTCTCACTGCGAGCGAGGAGTTGGAGGTGCGGCAACATCTGGCCGGGTGCGACGCTTGCCGCGAGACGTTCTCGCAACTGGTGTCGGTCTGCGCGGGGCTGCATGCTGCGGGTTCGACGAGCGTGCCTCGTGATCTCGACATCGCCTCGCGAGCGCTGGCTGAGATTGAGAGTGACACGAGCGTCCGAGCCCAGCCCGTGTGGCCGTCGTCACCCTCCCGGTGGAAGGGAATCTCGGCCGCGCTGGCGGCGTGTGTGCTGATCGCTGTGGTCTGGCGGTCGTTCCTGGGGCCTTCCACAACTCCCGAAGTGGTGAAAGATCTGCCGCCGGTGGTGCCTTCCGTTGTGGAGCAGGCACCGCCCGAGCAGGTCGTCATCACTCCGGCTGTCGAGACCGGTCCGCCCACGCTGATGGCTTTACGGCGGGCCGCAGCTGAGTCGGATGAAGCCCTCGATCGGTTGCTCGCTCAGAGCAGTCGAGCGTTTCAATCCTCCCGACTCGATCTCCATGTCCTCGATCAGGAAACACTCCGATGAAACGTACCTTGTTGATGCTGGCGGGTTGTGGTGTGGTCTGGACTCAGCTGGCCTGGCCGGTCCGAGCGGCCGAGCCAGCGGCCCCCGTTCAGGCCGAAGTTACCGCAGAGGTCCAACCGAATGCGGCGGTGATCTACTGGACGGCGTTTGCTGCCCTCCCGACCATCACCCAGGAGCAGCGGGAGAAGATGACTGCTGCCGCCAAGGCGACCTCGGAACCAATCCCGGATGAGGTGCGGGCCACTCTACCTCAGTACGAAACGGCCCTGCATGAGATGCACCGCGCGGTCCAGTGCGAGGCGTGCGATTGGCAACTCGACTACACAGCTGGTCCGCACCTGCGGCTGCCTCACCTGCAACATGCCCGCGATCTGGCGTGGGTGGCACTGGTGCGGGCTCGAGTCCGATTCGCCGCTGGGGAGAACGAGGCGGCGGTTAACGACGTGCTGGACGTACTCCGGATGGGGCGAGATTGCGGTCGCAGCCCAGTCATCATCTCGATGCTGGTCGATGTCGCGATTGAGCGTCTCACCTTCGAGGTGCTGGCCGGGCACCTCTCCCAGCTGACCCCGGATCAACTGAGCCAACTGCCGCAGCGGCTGCAGGCCTTGCCGCCGACAGCGACTGCCGCCGAGGGGTTCCGCAAGGAATCGGAGATGTTTGGCGGCTGGGTTGGTCGGCGGATCGAGGCAGAAGCGGCCAAGATCAATGACCCAAAGGCCGGAGCCCAGATTCTGGGAGCCATCCAGAAGGAGGATCTGCTTGGAGATGATCTCACCACGGGCACCGATGCCGACGCGAAACGGCGACGCGAAGTGGTGCAGTCGCTCACCTTGGAAGAACTTCGGTCAGCGGTCCACCGCCTACACTCCGACTACGAAGAGATGGCAAAGATTGCGGAACTGCCGTTCGCCGAGCGAGGAGCAAAGTTCGCCGCCTTCCAGGCCGGATTGGACCAGTCGCGGAAGTTGGCCAATCGTGACGATCTGGTGCGGTCCCTGTCAATCCAGTTCTTGCCGTCGTACCAGATGGTCTCACTGCGTATGAAGGAACTCCACGTCCGCAGGGCTCTCCTGGACCTGGCCATCCAAGTCCAGCTGCACGGGCCGGATGCCCTGAAGTCTGCCCTGATTCATGGAACCACCGTCGAGCATCACCAGACCGCCGCAGGCTTCGAACTGCGATACCAGATCCCCGGATCGGACAAAGCAGAGACGCTGAGGATCCCCTCGAAGAAGTAGCTAGTCGGCCCGTGGGATAGGCTTCCAGCCTGTCATTGACCAGCCCGCAGCGCCAAGCAAGCGTGGTAGCCCCGAAGACGACGAGAGGCAACAGTGGCTGGCCCGGTTCCTCAAGGAGTGCCGCTTGTACGATGCCGCTCGTTCGAACAAGGAGACGGCGAACGCGGTTCTCAAAGACCCTCGCTACGAGGCCATGCGGCTCTACGTCACTGGCAAGAAGCCGATCTTCGTCGAAGCCCACAGCCGCCAGCAAATCGCCGGGGCCTTGATCTGGGCTGAGGAAGAGAAACTCAAGATCGTCATCACCGGCGGGACCGAAGCGTGGAAGCTGGGGCGCGCCCTCAAGGCCCGCAACGTGCCGGTCATCATCGGTCCG
>JAYSUV010000352.1:0-12799 GCA_043718945.1 Planctomycetota bacterium | reverse complement strand
GGGGTGTTTTCTATACGGTAAGGGGGGGGCACAAGCCCACGCTACGAAGGGCTGCACTCCGCGAGGCAAAACAAAAAGGCGGGGCGATCGGGTCTCCCGAATCGCGCCGCCCTCATCGTTTTGGCTGATCGCTGACAGCTCCCTTACGGCAGCCGCTTCACGCGGATGTTCTTGTAGGACACCGTGCTGCCGGGGTCGTGAGCTTGCAGGGCAAACGTACCGCCCTCACCCAGACGACGCTCGAAGTCGTTGCTGAACGCTGGCTTGTCTTTGGGCTCGTCGTAGTCAACGACGACCTTGTCATCGAGCTTAATCGTGATGTGCTGACCATTCACAATGACGGTCTCGGTCCACCATGTGTCATCCTTGATGTGCTGCTCCAGAACATCCACGACTCCGTACAGGCTGCCGCTGCGTTTGACATCCCCTTGAGTGTTGTTGACCTGGCACTCCTGGCCATACTTCGGCCAGCCGGTTTCCTGATACTTGGTCCGGACATAAATACCGCCGTTGCTCCCCTTGGCGGTCTTGCATTCAACCCGCAGTTCGAAGTTCACGAACGGCTTCTCATCGCCCACATAGAACATGTGGCTACGTTCACCATTGGCGACCAGCGCTCCGTCGACGAGCTTCCACGAATCCGGATGTTCGGTGCTCGCCTTCCAGCCGTCGAGCGACTTGCCATCGAAGATGACCTTGAAACCGTCTTCGTCAGCGGCATTGGCATTCATGAGTCCCAGGCCGAGGGCCAAGGCCCCGACCAATCCCAGCAGTCCACGCTTCATTGTGCTGTCTTTCATCACGAGGTTGAAACCGATCCGCGAGCGTTCAGGAACGCTCCAAGGATTCTCGCCACGTCGGTCCGAGCATGCAACTCAGTGACACCAGAGACGAAATTGCCAATGTCTCTTCTCCCAGACCAGTTGACATGGAAGAGTACTGGAGTCAGTCACGGTCGGATGATGATCACATCTCTGCGTTTCGATGTCACTGAATCATCCCTCAAATCACGCCAGTCACTTGAATCCCGCTTCGACAGAAGTCAAATTGCAGCTTCATCCACAATCCTCATCCACACTTATCGGAGGTCCAGATCATGGCCAAGAAGAAAGCCACCAAGTCGAAAACCAAGCCTGACCGGATTGTCATGCGGACCGGCGAGGCACTCGTGGAGGTAGAAGGGGGACCAGCTTACCTGGCCTGCGAGCCGGAGGTGGTGATCGGCGAACTCGATGGCCCGGTCGGTTTCTCCATTGCCCAGATGATCGGTAATCAAGTCAAAGGCCACTCCAAGGTGTTCGCCATCCTGAACTGCGATGTCCAGGTCCGCCCCACCACGGTCATGGTCAGCAAAGTGACGGTCAACTCCACCGCTTACACCAACATCCTGATGGGCACCGTTCAGGCCGGAATTGCCAACGGGGTGCTGGATGCCGTGCGCGCGGGTGACATCCCGAAGGAGAAGGCCAATGACCTGGGGATCATTGTCTCGGTCTGGCTCGACCCCTCAGTCGTCAAGGAAAAGAAGATCGACCACCAGAAGCTGTTCGAGGTCAACCGCGCCGCCACGGCGAAAGCCATCGGTAAAGCCATGCGCTGTGAGCCGACAATCGATTGGCTCCTGAAAAACCAGGCGAGCGTGACGCACTGCTTCCATGAAATGGGAGTCAACGGGCAGCTGTAGAGGAGGGCGACTCACCTTCCGGTTGAAACGGGCCTGATGAGACGGGCAAACGCTGGGCAGCCTAGGACTTCTCAGTGAATGCCATTCTGTGAGGCCACACCCTCGCCCAGCCACCGCCAACCGAGTGATCGTCGGAGGACTATATCTGTGCAAATCAGCGAAATCTTTGACACTCCGCGCTGAAGCCGACAGCCATTCCAGAGTGTGCCAGACTCTCCGCCGCACACCGTGAGCGATCCACATCCGCAGAACCAAGGACTCGTACACAGATCGCACAGATTATCACAGATTCGAAACCGGTTGCGGCGGCGACCTCACATGACCGATCGTATTCCTCTCTGCTGAATCTGTGCTGATCTGCGAAATCTGTGTACGAATCCTCGGCCTCAGACAAATCGGGATGAGGTGGGCGAGCCACGGGCCACATGCCGTCGATTTCAGGCTGTCGGCTTCAGCGCGGAGTGTCAAATCTTTGTACCAATCCCGCCAGGGGTGAGCTTCTCCAGAACGGAGAACTTGGACACAGATTGCACAGATCGGCACAGATTTCAGTGGTTTGATCGCGACAGTCGGGACTCGGCCGGGCCGGAGACTGTCTCCGGCACGGAACGCCGTTTCATCAGGCACAGACTGGGGAGGATCAAAACTTGATTTCGGCTCCGACCGTAAACCCCTTGACCCCCATCGACCTTGTCTCGATCTCGGGGCGAATGGCTGGTGCCACATCGATTCCTAAGTCATCGTACACAATCGATTCCGGAGTCCGGGCCACATTGGGCATCCACCAGTAGAACGCACTGCCGGTCAACGACAACCAAGGGTTGACTCGAATCTTCAGGTAGCCATTCAAGTCCAGATTCGTGCCCACAACCACCGAGTTCTGGTTCGCCGAGGTCACGCCGTCGTTGGCCAGTTCCGCGATGAGCGAATCCCGCAAGTCCTCTGTCATGACATGCGTCCCAATTTTGTTGGCTCCGACGGCCAGTTTGGGAGCCACGCCAATGGTGAACCACTTCTCGACCAGTTCGGCCTGGAAGCCAATTTGGCCCATGTAGAACGTATTCTGAGTGGAGTTGCGAATGGTATTGCGATGGGGCGTCGTCAGCGTGCCCAATGCCGCATCAACCCCCGAGTTGTTGTCGAATTCACCGTGCTGCACCAAGTCCTCTCCGTAAGAGTTGAATCGGAAGCCGAGCAATGGTCGCACGACGAATCCTGTATTGCGAGTCCGGTTGTTAAACAGCACGTTGACCTCGCCGGACCAATACTGGGCCGAGTAGCCCACCTCAAACAGCCGGTCATAGAGAATCACTCGTGAGCCGGGGGATCCGGCATCCAGGACACTGGTCGCATAGAACCGAATGGCCCCTGGAAAACTATCGGGATCGAGATTACTCGGCACCAGCTGAAAGCCGGAGACCATGTTTTGCATCCCGACATAGGAAGCCTCGATCGAGAAATCCCGGAACGAGTTGATGCCAATCGTGGTTCGCACCCCATTCTGGTCTCCCAGTTCCAACCGCGAGGCATCCGGAACAATCGCACGCCCGTCCAGCACAGCCCCCGCAATCACGTTAAATGGCTGACGAGGATCGGGGACGGATGCTAACGGGGCTCCCAGCAGAGTGTTACCCGGTCGCTCGAAGCTGGCGTTCAGGTACTCCAGACTGATCCAACTCTCCGCGACGACGTCTTTGAGAGTCAGGGCGAATTGCTCATCGAATTCCTGCCACGGCCCCCGGTCATCCGGTAGGAGTGCGTAGTCGGGAACCGTGGCCATCTGGTCTCGTGGGAAACCAGGGCGCGAAGGCCCCTGCCAAGCAGCAGCCCCGCCATATGGAGGATACTGAGCTTCACTCTGGCTGGAGAGAAGAATCACACTGGCCATGACAAGCCAAGATCGAACGAAAGCAGTCATAGCCATCCTTCCATGGGCTGGCCTCTCGGGAGAGAAGCTCAACACAGCCGCTGCTCGGCGCAACGGGTGCCACGATCGACACGATCGGTCGTACCTTGTTTATCGGCTGGAGTGGTCGTAGCGATTTGGGAAACTCTACCGATTCTAAGGGGAGTTTTGCTGAATAATTGCGAACATAGGTAGTTTGGGAGTAATAGCAACTCCATTGTCGGCTCCCCTGGCGAAGTCGTAATAAATGGGTGATCCCAATTCCCCAACTGACGCATAAGAGAGTGTCAGTGCGTTGAGCAGAGAGACATCAATAGTCCTGCTGAGAAAATGGTCCTACACAAATTCCCGGTCGCTGATGTCGTGTCGAGTTCAGGCTTGGAGGAGTATGGTGGGCGGGGAGGGGGGATAGACGCCTGTGCGGAGGAGATCGAAGCGAAGATGCGGCGGTTGTCTCGATGAATGATCGGCGGAGGATTGCGGGGATCGATTTCGACTCAGAGGGGGACTCATGGCGGAAGAGGGAGAGCCACTGATGACTGCTGGGCTTTTTTACCTCGCCCTAGGGCCTCTGTCCGATCCACCCTCCGGAATGCATACCGCAGCGCGATGTCCCCAGTTTCCGTTGGTGAGCGGCCTGTCGTCCGTTATGCTGGCACGGGTGTTGTTCGTTCCGGATCTCCTTCGAGCGTCAGCAGCATTGGGAGTTGTTCTCGTGAAGTTTTCAGTTGCGTGTTGGGGAATGCTGGGGCTGTTGCTGGCTGCCCGCGCTGGGTCTGCGGTGGACTCGACTGAGGTTCCGACTTCGGAGCAGCTCAAGTATTTCGAGACGCACATCCGGCCACTTCTGATTGAGAAGTGCTACAAGTGCCACAACGACAAAAAACAGAATGGCGAGTTACGGCTCGATTCGCGCGAGGGGGTGTTGCTCGGCGGCGAGTCGGGACCAGCTGTGGTGGTGGGGCATCTGGAGGAGAGCTTGCTGCTGGATGCGGTGAACTATCGGTCGTTCGAGATGCCTCCGGAGGGGAAGCTTTCGGAGGAGCAGATCGGACACCTGACCCAATGGGTCGAGATGGGGGCACCGTGGCCTGCCGGGGAGACGGTGGCTGCGGCCCTGCCCTCGGGGCGCGAGCTGACGGACGAGGACCGTGCTTACTGGGCCTTTCAACCGGTGAAGCGAGTGGAGCCGCCGACGATTGCGGGAGACTCGTGGAGCCGGACAGCTGTCGACCATTTTATTCTGGCTAAGATTCGCGAGGCCCAGCTGGAACCGGCCCCGGAAGCGGACCGAGTGACGGTCGCCCGGCGGTTATACCTCGACCTGACCGGACTGCCACCGACGCTGCCGCAGATGGATGCTTTCCTTTCCAGCTCGTCGGACAAGGCGTATGAGAACCTCGTCGACCAACTCTTGGCCAGCCCAGCGTATGGCGAGAACATGGCCCGGTTCTGGCTCGACTTGGTGCGGTATGCGGAGTCGGACGGCTACAAGCAGGACACGTTTCGCCCCACCTCCTGGCGCTATCGCGACTACGTCGTGCAGTCGTTCAACGCCGACAAGCCGTATGACCGCTTTGTGATGGAACAGCTCGCCGGAGACGAAATCGACCCGACGAATAATGACGCCATCGCCGCGACCGGATATCTGCGCAATGGAATCTACGAGTACAACCAGCGCGATGCCTTTGGCCAGTGGAAAACGATCCTCGAAGACATGACCGAGACGACCTCGGATGCCTTCCTCGGGTTGGGCTTAGGCTGTGCCAAGTGTCACGATCATAAGTTTGACCCGCTCCTGCAGAAGGATTATTACCGGTTGCAGGCGTTTCTGTGCAACGTCTCGTTTCAGGACGAACATCCACTGACTTCGCCGGACAATGTCGTTGAATACCAATCACAACTTGCGAAGTGGGAAGAGGCGACGAAGTCGATTCGCGAGAAGCTGACCGCTCTCGAAGCTCCCAAGTTGAAGGAGTTGGAGAAGGCCGCTGTCTCGCCGTTCCAAGAAGATTTCCAGAAGATCTACTACAAGCCCGCCGCCGAACGGACGCCATACGAGGAGCAGATCGCCCACTTGGTCTACTTGCAGGTCTTGGAGAAGTACCCCGAGCTCGACAAGAAGTTCAAGAAGGACAGCCCCGAGCGGGCCGAATGGGAGGGGCTCAAGAAAGAGTTGGCGACGTTCGACTCGCAGAAGCCCGCCCCGCTCCCGACGACGCTGACCGTCACCGATGTCGGGCCGCTGGCTCCCGTGGTGCATGTGCCCGACCGCCCCAAACTCGGCGAGGTGGCCCCGGGATTCCCGACCGTCATCGATCCCGAACCGGCGGTCATTCCCTCGATCTCGGGGAACTCACTCACCACTGGTCGGCGAACAACTCTCGCCAAGTGGATTGCCTCGCCCACCAATCCGCTCAGTACGCGCGTGATCGTGAATCGCATTTGGGCCCTGCACTTTGGAACCGGGCTGGTGGCGAGCACGAGTGACTTTGGCCGTCTCGGTGAACCACCGAGCCATCCCGAGTTGCTCGACTGGCTCACCAGCGAATTCATCGCCAACGAGTGGAGCCTGAAGTCGCTTCACAAAACGATTGTCATGTCAGCTGTGTATCGCCAGGCAAGTCACAACCCGCACGAGCCGCAGATGATGGAATCGGGGATGCGCACCGACCCGGCGGCTCGGCTGTTGTGGCGATTCCCAATTCGGCGACTGGCGGCAGAGCAAATCCGCGACAGTATGCTGGCGGTGTCGGGGGAACTCGATGCGAAGGCCGGGGGACCGGGTTCGGAGCTTGATACGAATCGCCGGTCGGTCTATCTGAAGTCCATGCGCAATACCCGCGAGCCACTGCTGGAAGCGTTCGATCAGCCCGACCGCATCGTCGGCACCGGGTCACGCAACGTGACGACCAGCCCGACGCAGTCGCTACTGATGATTAATGGGGACTGGACCCTCGTGCGGGCCGCCAAGCTCGCGCACCGACTGGAGCAGGAGATCGCGGGGGGTGACGACAGTCTGGTGCGGCAGGCGTACCGCATCGCCTATGCCCGCGACCCGCAAGAAGCAGAAATCGAGCGCGGGCAGGAGTTCCTGCAGCAAGCCCGGACGCGAACGGCCTCAGTCGCGCCGACGTTCAAGGAGATGCCAGTCACGAAGAGTGCTGCCATCGAGCTGTCGGACTCCTCGCCCAGTCTGCGACCTACGTTCACTGCGACAGCGTGGAGTGACGGGGACTTCTCCGTGGGGGCCACGGTCCTCCTGCATTCGGTCTTCCCCGATGCGAGCGTGCGCACGATTGCCAGTCGCTGGAATGCCAACGACCAGACGCCCGGCTGGTCACTCGGTGTGACGAGTACGAAGTCCCGCTTTCAGCCTCGGCACTTGATCTTGCAACTGGTAGGGCGGGGAGCGGACGGGAAGGCGAAGTCCGAAGCCATCCCGTCCGGGATTCATCTGGAATTCGATCGTCCCTATTCCGTCGCGGTGAGCGTGCATCTGGCCGACAGTTCGACCTCGGGAGTAAGGTTCGCGGTTCGCGATCTGTCGAAACCCGACCAGCCGGTCCAAGTCACCGAGGTGGCTCACGAGGTCTTGGCGGGGGTGAAGACAGAACTTCCCATGGTGATCGGCGGTCGCACCGGCACCGAGGCCCATGCCTGGGATGGCTTACTCGGCGACCTGCGAATCTCACGAATGGTTATAACGAAAGAAGCTCTCACAGCAGGGGACTGGTTGACCGCGACCGATCTCGCCCACTGGACGTTCGACGGCCCGACGCCGCTCGTCTCGGCCACGGGTCAGCTGACTCTGGAGTTCGCCAGCGGCAAGGCGTCCGCCAACCCGGTGCTGGTCGATTTTTGCCATGTGCTGTTGAACTCGAATGAGTTCCTGTATGTGGATTGAAGGACGAGAGACTCATGGCCACGTTGCATCTTCGCAAGAGCAATCAGAATTCGGAAGCGGGCCTGGGATGGCGAATCACAGGAGTCATCAGCATTCTGGTCGGTCCATTCTGGGCCATGTTTGGACTCGTCTCTGAACAGCCGCTTCATCTGGCGATCGGAGTCCTCGCCACAGTTCTGGGCATCGTCGGTCTCGTGATCGGCTGGAAGATTCTCGTCGCCGAGCGCGGGCCGTTTCTGCTGGAACTCGATGCTTCAGAATTGAGGGATCTTCGCTCGGGCGAGTCGTACCGCTGGGAAGATGTCCAATCGTTGAAGCAGACCGGGAGCCTCGGGAGTGAGGAACTCCAACTGCTCGATACCCGGAAAGAGACCCGTACGGTCCCCTTGGCGGGTCTCGATCAGCCCGCGGAAGTGATCACCAGTGCCGCGATCGATCACCATCGCCGGGCACAGGGCAAGGGGTCACTGGCTGCCGAACTGCACGACTCGGGAGCGACCATCCTGTGTCCGGCCTGCGGGGAAGAGTCCGACAGCGTGAAGTCATACGAGTATATCAGCATGCTGTTCGCGTTCGTCGCCTATGGCTACCAAACCACCCGGCAAGTCGGTTGCCCGTCTTGTACCCGCAAGATGATTGGGAAGAACTTGTTGATCAATCTGCCGACCGCGAATATGGTGTGGCCGATTATCTGTCTGCCGTGGGGGCTGGTACTGCTGCTGATGTCGCTGACGCATGGGCACTCAAAGAGCGTCCTCAAGGTGCTGGCCGAAGGGGTGGCGGCCTCGGGCCATGAATCGCAAAGTTAAAAAACTCAGTGACTACTGCCCGCCACCCACTGCCGTTCAGCCTTCATTGAGCTTACTCCTCGCCAGAATGATCGATTCAGTGGGGGCCGCAAGAAACGCAAGAAACGCAAAAGGAAGAGGTTTCCCCCATTTGCGTTTCTTGCGTTTCTTGCGGCCTCAATCCGTGTTGAAATCTCCTCGCCGACGCAGATTTTGAACCGAGCATCGCCGAGCGATGGTTCGGGCACGTAGGAAACGTGCCCCACGGTCTGCGGTATCGTAGTCTTCGACCGTCTCACTCACGCATCGGTCCCTCGGCATGTGCGGACGCGGCGTTTGCTTTAGTTTCCCTCTCCAGACAGCTATCCTTCCGCCCTCAATTGCGTCTCGTCCCGCCGGGCGAGACCCCCGCCTCTGGAGTGGTTCATGGCCCCGCAGTACATCATGACCATCGAAGGTCTCACCAAGATCTACGATGAAGACACGATTCTCAAGGACATCTGGCTGTCGTTCTATCCGGGGGCCAAGATCGGCGTCATCGGCAACAACGGGTCGGGTAAGTCGACGCTGATGCGGATCATGGCGGGCGAGGACAAAGCGTTCGAAGGGACCGTCCGCCCGGCCAAGAACGTCAAGATCGGCTACCTGCCGCAGGAGCCTCGGCTCGATCCGACCAAGACGGTGGATGAGGAAGTCCAAGCCGGGGTGGCCGAGTCGCAGGCCGTCCTCGACCGCTACAACGAGATCAATAATCTCCTGTGCCAGCCGCTGGAACCCGAGGCGATGGAGAAGCTGCTCGAGGAGCAGGCGACCGTTCAGGACAAGATCGACGCGGCGAATCTGTGGGAACTCGACCGGATGGTCGAGGTGGCGAGCGATGCCATTCGGCTGCCGCCCGGCGATGCGCTAGTGGCGAACCTCTCCGGGGGCGAGAAGCGGCGCGTGTTCCTCTGCAAGTTGTTGTTGCAGAACCCAGACATCTTGTTGCTCGACGAACCGACGAACCATCTCGATGCCGAATCGGTCGCTTGGCTCGAACGCTATTTGCAGGAATTCAAGGGAACCGTCGTGGCCATCACCCACGACCGGTACTTCCTCGACAACGCGGCTGGCTGGATCCTCGAAATGGAACGCGGACGCGGGTTGCCGTTCGAGGGGAACTACAGCTCATGGCTCGAACAGAAGCAGTCGCGGCTGGCCGTGGAGGAGAAGAAGGAATCGAAACGGCAGCGCTCTCTCAAGAAAGAATTGGAATGGGTCCGCATGAGTCCCAAGGCTCAAGCGACTAAGAACAAGGCCCGCATGGCCCGGTTCGAGGAGATGCAGGCTGCTCAGTACGACGCTCGCGATGATGCCCCCGATATCCAGATTCCGGTGACGAAGAAGCTGGGTGAACTGGTCCTGCGAGCCGAGGGGCTCAGCAAGGCATATGGCGACCGCGTGCTGTTCGAGAATGTCAATTTCAACCTGCCGCGTGGGGGAATCGTCGGCGTGATCGGCCCGAACGGAGCCGGAAAGACGACACTCTTCAAGCTCATCATGGGATTGGAAGAGCCGACATCCGGCACGCTGCGAGTGGGCGAGACGGTCGACCTGTCCTACGTTGACCAGTCGCGCGACGCTCTCTCGATGACGAAAACCGTCTACGAGGAAATCTCGGGCGGTGAGGACTTCATCGAGGTCGGCAAGGTCCGTATTCACGCCCGCGCGTACTGCAACCGCTTCAACTTCAAGGGGTCCGAACAGCAGAAGTTCGTCCGCGACCTCTCCGGGGGAGAACGCAACCGCGTGCATCTGGCCAAGCTCTTGCGAACCGGCGGCAACGTGATGCTGCTGGACGAACCGACGAACGATCTGGATGTCGAGACGCTGGGTTCTCTCGAAGAAGGACTTCAGAACTACGGCGGTTGTGCGGTGGTCACCTCTCATGATCGCTGGTTCCTCGACAAGATCGCCACGCACATCCTCGCCTTCGAAGGGGACAGCCAGGTCTACTGGTTCGAGGGGAACTTCGCGATGTACGAAGCCAACCGCCACGAACGCCTGGGAGCCGAAGCCGACCAGCCCCACCGGGTGAAGTACCGGAAGATGAAGTAGGGGGAACGTTGAGGGTTGAGGGTTGAGCGACCGTAGGACGGGCACATTTGCCCGTCCGTGATCCATCGCTCACCCGCGTGAGAACGATCGCTCCGTCGCCTGTCACCCGAATGGGTAGGCGAATACTGATCAGGGACGGGCAAATGTGCCCGTCCTACGATCCCTCTTCAGCCCACGCCCTCACACTCACCGATGATGTCCGGTGGCACGCGCTTCGCCATGTCGGCCAGGCTCATCGCTGCGGGCCGGACTGGCTCGATGGGCGTCGGAGCGAGAACCTCCTCGATGGTGGGAGGTAACAGCGGTGCGACGGCGGGGGCGGGTTCCGGCTCTGAGGCGTAGGGCGTCTCGACGACGGCCTCGACCGCTGCGGCGGTCACGACCTCAGCTGGAGTCGTGGGCACATCGACAGCTGCGGCCATCTCGGCGAGTCCCTGCGGCGGGGCGAGTGGTCCGCGGGTCGGTGGAACATTCGGTTTAAAGTCGAGGGGCGGCGCGGGGATCGGTCGCGAGGAATACGCTGCGGCACTCCTGAGCGGCGGAACGGTGGACGCGTTGTTCGCTTTTTGTGCCAGCGGTCCGCGCGTCGGTGGCTTGAGCGGTTTGAAGTCGAGCGGCGGCGGCGGGACCGGCCGGCTACTCCAGTCCGTGGGGGATGGTGGGGGAGGTGCGCCCCCGCCCGACTCTGCTGCAGCTTGCGCCAGCAGCCCGCGCGTCGGCGGCTTCATCGGTTTGAAATCGAGCGGTGGCGGTGGGATCGGTCGACTGCTCCAGTCCGTGGAGGCTGGTGCCGGGGCCACAGCTGCAGGAGTGTCAATCACGGGTGCTGCGATACCGATGGCGGGTGCCTCAAGCGTGCTGGCCTCATCGCCTGTCGGGGGGCTGTCTGCTGATCCCTCGGTCCTTGCAACAGCGGCGGCCTGCGCGAGTGGTCCGCGCGTCGGTGGCCTCATCGGCTTGAAGTCGAGCGGCGGCGCGGGGATTGGACGAGTCCACGCCACGACGGGGGCCGGAGCGGGTGCAACGCTGCCTTCCGCCTCGGTTATCGAGGCAGGGGCTTCCGCAGGTGTCTCCGCTGCCGGCGCAGCTGCGGCTTGGGCGAGTGGTCCGCGAGTCGGTGGTCGCATCGGCTTGAAGTCGAGCGGCGGGGCCGGGATCGGACGGACCCACGGAGTCGGGGCGGGTGCGTCAGCTGAACTGGCCTCAGAGGCAGCCGGTGCCTCGGACGACGCCACCTCACCAGTCGCGCGTGGCCCTCGAGTGGGTGGCTTCAGCGGGCGGAAGTCGAGCGTCTTCATGCGGTTGATGAGCGCGGGCGTCAACCCTGTGATCGCCGTCGACTCATACACCAGCGGTGCGGAATCGCTCTGCGAGTCGTCCTCACGGTAGTCGTCACTCGACTCCACCGGAGTAGTCAGCGTGTCGATCACCTGCCCCGCAGCCGGTCCGCGTGTCGGCGGCTTCAGTGGCCGGAAATCGAGCGGCGGTGCGGGGATACTGGCCTCCAACTCCTCAGCGACGAGTGCTGCCTCGCGCGGCGGACGTGGTCCTTGATACTGGTAGTAAGTGCATTCGATTCGCCCGTTGTAGAGCTTGCGGCGGCGATCGGCGGTCTGTCCGGCCTGCCGCTCAAACATCGGGTGCGAAGTGAGACAGTAGAACGACCAGGTCGGGTGCATCCGCATGATCTCGCCGAAGTCTTCGTTCAGCTGATCGACCGTGTCGCGCTCGCCCATGCGTTCGCCGTACGGCGGGTTGCAGATCATGCAGCCGTATTCGCGGTACTCCTTAAACTCGGCGAACAGCTTGCGTTCGAAGTGGATGTCGGTTCCGACCCCGGCGTCGCTGGCATGCTTGCGGGCGAGGCGGATCACCTGCGGGTCCATGTCGGTCGCGATGATCGACATCTCGAGCGGCTTCTGCCGCAGGTCGCGGGCCTCCTTGCGGGCCTCGGTCCAGAGCTTGATCGACACCTGCGGCCACGTCTCGGCGACGAAGGAGCGGTCCCCTCCCGGCGGCATGTTGCGGGCGATGAGAGCCGCCTCGATCGGGATCGTGCCGCTCCCGCAGAAGGGGTCGACCAGAATGCGATCGCGGTTCCAGTAGCTGAGCTGGATCAGGGCGGCGGCGAGGGTCTCCTTCAGCGGAGCCTCGGTGGTCATCTGGCGGTAGCCGCGCTTGTGCAAGCCCTCGCCCGAGGTGTCGATGGTGAGCAGCGCCCGATCGTTGAGCAGCGAGATTTCGATGGCGTACTCGGGGCCTTCTTCGTCGAACCAAATGCGGTTGTGCTTGGTCTTGAGGCGCTCGACGATGGCCTTTTTGACAGCCCGCTGGACGCTGGGAGTGGCGGTCAGCATCGACTTGACCGACTTGGCATAGACCGGGAATTTGGCGTCGACGCCCAGCCACTCTTCCCA
>JAYSUV010000351.1:0-12805 GCA_043718945.1 Planctomycetota bacterium | reverse complement strand
ATTAACAACTGAGCCACGCAGCGACCGATCGCCTCGGCGGTGTCGGCTGTCGAGGTCGCCTGAACAGAAATACGCTCCTGGCCATCTCGACTGAGGACGACCCCTTCCAGTGTCAGGCGGTCGCCCTCGAAGCGAGTCAACACACCAACGGGAGCATGGCAACCCGCTTTGAGTTCTCGCAGGCAGGCACGCTCAGCCAGCACTTCCATGAAAGCTGCTCGATCCGTCAGCCGTCCCAGAATCTCGGTCGTGAACTCATCATCCACCCGGCATTCCAGGCCCAACGCCGCCTGTCCTACAGCGGGGTACACCAACGGGGGAGCGAGGACCGCACTGATTCGTTCGGCCATACCGAGCCGCCGCAGCCCGGCCTCGGCGAGCAGAATCGCGTCATATTCTCCGTTGTCGACTTTCCGTAAACGGGTCTCGACGTTCCCCCGGACCTCTTCGAGTTGCAGATCGGGGCGGCTGTGCAGGAGCTGAGCCCGACGGCGGAGACTCCCGGTGCCGACCTTGGCCCCCTGCGGCAAATCCTCCAGCGTCCCGACTCGGGAGCAGGGCAATACGAGGGCGTCAAACCTTGGCGCTCGCTCTGGAACCCCTGCCAGATGCAGTCCCTCGGTCGGGACCGTGGGCAAGTCCTTCAAGCTGTGAACCGCCAGATCCGCGCGACCATCGAGGACAGCCGCCTGCACCTCGCGCGTGAAGACCCCCTGGCCTCCCATCTGGCTGAGCGCGGAGAACCGGTCCCGGTCGCCCGTCGTGCTGATCTCGACAATCTCGACGACGATGCCCGGCTGGGCCGCGCGGATTAAGTCGGAGACATGCCGAGCCTGCCACATCGCCAACTGGCTGGCGCGGGAGGCGATACGGAGGGAGCGGATGTTTGTGGTGCCGGATTCGGTCATGAAGACGACTGCTCTCAGGAAGCTCGGAGCAAACCATCTTACGGATATTGAATCGATGGGGCGACAGAGCCTACTGCCACGTCCGCGCTTATTTCTGGAGTACACTTGAGCCGGGCGTGCCAGAAAGTGTTTTCCCTAGCTCGCGGCTCAGCAGGAGCTTCGCCCTCCCGATCAGTCAGCCACCCCCCTGTTCTGAGTTTTGACGGGGCAACTACGTCGGAGTGGGCCGCGCGGCCAGCACACGCTCTAGCACAGACTGTAACTGACTGGCCGCTTGACCCCGAGACAACACAGCTGCAAAGCCAGCGTTTTGAGCGGCTTGGAGACGCTCGGTGGCCACATGCGGGGCGTAGGCGACGGTGAGGGGGCGACCGGTGGTGCGGGTCAACTCCCCGATGGCGACTAGATCGAGGTCGGATGCTTCCAGATCCAGGACCAGCAGATCAACCGGCTGGGCGGCCAAACGCTCCAACAGTCCGCGTCCGGAGAGAGCTCGACTCACCTCACCGCAGACAGCGCCGAGAGCATTGAGCACCGGGACGCCCAGCATGAGGTCGCCGCTGACGAAGAGACCTTGGAGCGGGGCAGTCTCGGGCATGGGTGCTTCTAGGAGTTGATACCAACAGTGATTGGCACGGCGCTAGCCGCCGGTTCTGCTCACCGTTGTTCGTGGGGAATCACGGTTTCTGGTGGGACAGCGGTCTGGGGAACTGGCGGCTAGCGCCCTGCCGCTCACACTCAGTATCCATCACTCACGGATTCGAAGCCAGCTGCGGCTTCGGTTCGGTCCGGCTGAGTTGCTCTCGTGTCGCCCGATCGATGCGGACCATTCGTGCCGTCGAACGCGGGATCACGACGAGGGACCGCTGGGGAGTCGGGACGTACCGCACCGCAATGTTGCGGTCATGGGGAACGACTTGCATCAGATTGCCAGCTGGCGGAGCGTCATCAATCGGAGGCTCGGCTTCCGCAGGGGGAACTACCGGCTCAACGAGTCCATTGTTCAGTTGTCGCCCTGGGCGACGTTCGGTGTCCGGAAGTGCTTCGCCGCCATTCAAGTCTCGCCCGCGGACCCCAGTCCCCTGCAAACCGGTTCCAGGATTTGTCGGGCCGAATTCGTCTGGGGGAAGTGTCCTTCTCGGAACGACTGGCACCACTTTGTCTGCCGGAGTCGGATTCGGAGCGGGCTTAGACGACTCAATCGATGTGGCACAGTCTCCGGTCGTACACGCCGAGCACGGCGTGCAACAGTTGCCGGAGTTCACGACATACGACGAGCCATACCCGCCATACCCGGAATCGTAGTACCCCAGTGACGGACCGTAGAGCGAGTTGTAGGTTCCATCGGTCGGAGCCACCGGCGAGGACATCATCGGAGCCGAATAGGTCGGAGACGAGTACACCGGGGCCGAATAGCCCATCCCATACCCACCTCCGTAGCCCGCCCCATACTGCATCCCGCCGCCGTAGCCACCTCCGCCGTACCCGCCACCCCAGCCATAGCCGAAGATCGAGTCATACAGCCACGGAATCACTCCCGCCTCCGCCTGGGTCGTTGCTCCCAGACACGGTACGAGAAATCCGAACAGCACACACAGTGATTTTGCCGAGACAATTCGCATGGCAGACTCCATTGCCGCTCTCCCCTCGCGATCTTGAGACAATCTCTGATCGCCGGTTCAGGCGGAACAACCCTTTGATCTTCCCTACACGATTACCCAGCTGAGTGGTCCGTTGTCAATGGATTGTATTGATCTTGCAGTCTGAGCAGACCAGCCAAGGTCGGATTGTATCGAGTGTAACGGTTCCGACGCCGGAAACACGGTTCAACCCATCGACACCCTCAAATGGGCCATTCTGCGTTCGGTCGGCCACGATCCGCCGGGCCAGGATTTCGCCGATCCCCGGTAACTGCATCCACTCGACCCAGGTGGCGTGGTTGATATCGACTTTGAAGTCGTACTGCCGGGCCGGGAGCCGCTCGATCTCGATCAGGTTCTCCCCGCGCGATCGCCATTGCGCCCAGTGAATCCCCACACCAACAAAGACTAGCAGCCCCAACACGATCAACACCCGCTGGTCGCGGTCGCTCCAATCGAGCCACAGCTTCCGCTCGGGCGGAGCGTCGGGAGAGGGAAGTGTATTCGGTGGCTCGGGGGAGGACATTCAAACTCAAGCATTCTGGGGGTGTTGGAAATGGCAACAGTGCTGGATTGGACGTGTTGGCAATTGGTCGCTGTGGACGATCCCACCATGAAGCTGCCTGTGAGATCAATGGGAGTTGCGACTGCCAGGGCTTTCATGACGCGAAGGCCGATTCCACCTCATTCCGTGGTCGATTGTTGGAGGTTTACTGGTTCGACTTCTCCCGCCTCGTTCGACTCCATCCATCCAATATCGACCCACCCAAGTTCGCCCAGGTGAACTCCGGCAGTGGGAGTCTGTTCCCGGTCAGCACGGCGCGAATGCAGCCTCTCAGAAAGAGCCACGGGGCCTTCAGACGATTGCTGAAGGGCACAGTGGTCCCCATTCCAGTGGGGCGCACGACGAGCACCGTGACATCGTCGTCGGTCAGGTTCTCCGGGTACAACTTGGCGATCTGTCCCAGCAACGTCGGGATCAACTCGCTCGGTTGGGTCGCATGGAGTGTGGCCACGATGCTCAGCAACCCCTTCGGCCCCAGCATCTCGCCCCCGGCGTTTCTGGATTCGATCAGCGAGTCGGTGTAGAAGATCAGCAGATCACCGGGACTGGCATCAATGCCGATCTCGCCGTATTCCATCTCCTCCAGCATCCCCAGCGGAAAGTCCGACAGCCCGGTGGCGGTCTCGTCCCCGCTCGTGTCCAGAATGGCCCACTGTCCAGTTCGTCCGCTGTAAATCAGGGGCGGCGGATGCCCCGCATTCGTGACCGCGATCCGTCCATCCGGGGAGAAGAACGACGCGGCCACTGCGGTCGCGAAGCCGCCCGAGTGCCGCACCTCCCCGAACTCGCGGTTCATCTCCGCGAGAAACTGCCGTTGCTCGATGTGGTTCACATGTCGCCGCATCAAGTCCCGCAGCCTCTCCCCGGTCGCGGCTACCGATGCCCCATGCCCGCTGATGTCCGCAATCAACAGCCGCGTGATCCGCCCTGTCGCGCAGCTGGAGATGTAGTACACATCCCCGCCGCCCGCTGCCTGTTTGTAGGGGAGGCTATAGATCCAGGTCTCCAGCCCGAGCATGGAGAAGCTGCGTTCGGTGGCCTGGTTGCCGCCCCAGACTTCCATGCAGGCCATGACGGGCGGAGCAGATTCCGGTTCAGTGGGCATGGGGGGCAGTCTGTGTGAGTGAAGTCTTTCACGAGAGTGGAGTGTACCAAGACTCATGGGCTGGGGAGATAAAGTTCCTTGATACGATCCCGCTCGATGTCTACCACCAGAAGCGGGACAAGTGAGGACCGTGGGACGGGCACATTTGCCCGTCCGTGATGTCGAAATCAGACGGACGGGCAAATGTGCCCGTCCTACTACTTGCCACCGACAGCTTTGATCAGTGCCCCCTTCTCGGCGGGGGCCTCGACGCGCAGCGACAGTGGGGCGTTCCCAGCCACATCGCGATTGATCGCGATCGTGATCTTCTGCATCCCGACTGCCCAGTCGATCGTCGGAGCAGTGGCGAGGTCATACGGGGTCTGGTCGATCCAGACGCTGAGACCAGCGGTCGGCTCGATGACGAGCTTGGCCTTTCCGGGTTGCAGCACTTCGAGGGTGGTCCGCAAGTAGCTGGCCCCCAGGTCAGTCGGCTTGAGGCCATACCGCGAGTGCATGTGCGGTACCTCGCTCAAGGGGAGCTGCCCGCCGACTCCGCTGTAGATCGCCTGCCACTGAAACTCCGGGAGATCCTGGGTCGCGGTCTTGATCGACGTACGCGTAATGGCGTGGGCGGCTGGTTGGGTCGGGGTCAGGTATTGCCACTTGCGGGCGATGATCTGATCCGACTGGATCGTGAACTCCGGCACTCGGCCCAGAGCCGCCAGGAACGCCACCATGTCGCGGAACTCCGATTCGGTCTGCCGGTCGAACAGCCCGGTCGGCATCAGCGAGGTGCCGTTGGTCTGCTCATCGATCTGACTGAGCGGGATGGAGACCTCGCGATCTTCCGAGTCGCGAATGATGAGATCGGTCCCGGTCTGCCGTAGTTTGATCCCGGAGACGACCTTGCCCTCGGTCGTTTGCACGACGACGGTCTGGTAGCCCTCTTTGATGTTCTTGCCGGGGATCAACATCGAGTCGACGATGTAGTCGATCTGCGCGGTCGCCCCCAGGCTGAGCATGTTCGGCCCGACCAGTCCGCCCGCATCGCCAATCGAGTGGCACTTCAAACAGTTGAGTTCGGCCCGGCGGAAAATCGCCTCTCCCCGCGCGGGGTCTCCCTGCTCTTTGACGGAGGCCACGACCTTGGCCATCTCCTCGGGAGTCAGTTGCCGAGGTCCAGTCGTGATCTTGGCAGCTGCGGCGAGTGCGGCGGCGAGGGCCTCGTGCGGCTGTCCACTGGCGGCGATGGCTCGCTGGCCGATGACGGCGGCATCAGTTCGGATCGTCTGGTCTTTGAGGGCTTCGGTGAGGAGTCCGGCACCTTCCTTTCGTTGCAGGAAGGCCCCGATCAGTGCGACCATTTGCGATTCGTAGCTGTCGGCGGCGATCTCTTTGGCCTGCATCCATTTCACCGCGAGCGAGGCTGCGAGTGGCGGGCGGCTACTGAGGATGCCGGTCACGGCTGCACGAAACGCGGATGCGTCATCGCCGTATTGAGTGAGGAGGTGGAGTGCCTCATCACCACCGTAGCTGGCGATCCCTTCGAGGCAGGCATCGGTCGCCGGTCCCCCCTTGGCCAGTCGGGCCTGCAGGGCCTCCCACTGCGAGTCGACATGCCATGTTCCAATGGCCCGCGCGGCCAGCCCAGCCACCGTGTCGTTCTCCGAGCCGAGCAACCCACCCAAGCCATCTGGCGACCCATTCGGGCGAATGTTCCGCCGCTGCTGAGCGTTAAGGAGTGCTTGCAGGCAGCCCGCTTGAACAACCGGCGTCGTCCCGCTGGCTGTGGCGACATCGAGGATCTCTTGCAGATCCTCGGGGCGTCCGAACTCGGCGATCACGTCGAGAACGGAAGCTTGATCGGCCTCCTTCACCTGCTGCTCGCGCAGCATCTTGACGAGTGCCGGGACCGCCTCGGGCGACCCTGCGGATTTGAGCGCGAATGCGACCCGCTTCGCCTGCCCACCGAAGCTGATCGTCCCTGCGGTCAGGGCCGGTTGCCAGTGCGGTTGCAGCTCCCGGGCCGTCTGCCAGAGGGCATAGTCGAGCCACTCGTCGACCTCGTGATCGAGAGCCAGCATGGCGACTTCGGCGGCCTGAGCTGTCGGGATTAGAGCCAGCACGCGGACTGCTTCGAGGCGGACTCGCGGGTGCTGGTCGTTGACGAGTTGGGTCAGGTATTGCATTGCCTTCGGTTCACGGGGCAGCCAATGTCCGAGGACACGGGTCGCTGCCGCTCGCAGGTTGTGATCGTTCGAGCGCAGACTCCATTCGAGTACTTCCGGCTCATACACGTCGAGGGCCTGAAACATCCACAGCGCCTCGATCCGGTGCCGAGAATAGAGCGCCGCCGAGTTGTCGAGTGACCGGCACCACGTCCCCAGTGCGGCGAGAATCTCATCCTTCTTCCCGTCATGCAGCGCTCGCTCTTTCAGGACACGCTTGGCGAAGTGCCGCGTGTAACGCTCGTTCGATTCGAGTTGCTTCAACAGGTCGGGAATACTCGCCTCGACAAGATTCGGTGTCTTCACGGTCGGCTTATCTTTTCGCGACACTCGCCAGATCCGTCCATGGACGCGGTCGCGGCGCGGGTCGTAGAAGTCGACCTCCCCGTGCTGGATGATCGGGTTGTACCAGTCGGCGACGTAGATCGCCCCGTCTGGCCCGAGCTTCACATCAATGGGGCGGAAGGCGACATGGTTCGACTTGATGACATCCGGTTGCTCGATCGAGACATAGCCCGAGCCTTGCTCCTTGACGACAAACCGCACGACGCGGTGGCCTCGGAAGTCGTTGGTAATCAGACTCCCCTGCCAGTCGTCCGGCAGATGCCCACCGTCGACGATCTCCAATCCGCAGTGCTTCGGGCTGCCGGGGTTGAGCCCGGTTAAAACACGAGGGGCTCCATAAGCGGTCACGTACGACGCCCCCGGCACGATGTAGTTGATCCCCGCACCGCCCGCTCCATCGGTCGCAAACGTCGACCCAAAGTTGTCGAACGCCAGCCCCCACGAGTTGACCAATCCGCGATCCAGTATCTCCAACTGGAGCGTCTCGGGCCGGAACTGCCAGTGCCCGCCCGCGTTGAGTCGCTTCACACCCCACGGCGTTTCGATGTGGCTGTGGATGTAGATCGACTGGTTCATGTAGAGGAACCCCTCCGGTCCCCAGCGGAGCGAGTGCAGGATGTGGTGCGTGTCTTCGGTGCCAAATCCGGAGAGCACAACCCGCTTGTTGTCCGACTTGCCGTCCCCGTCCGTATCCGTCAGATGCAACAGCTCGGTACTGGCCCCGACGTACACGCCGCCGTCCCCGATCTCGATCCCGGTCGGGATCAGCAGATCATCGGCGAAGACCGTCGTCTTGTCAGCGACGCCGTCCCCGTTGGCATCCTCCAGCATCAGGATCTTGTCGGTCGCGGGCTGCCCCGGAGCGATCTGCGGGTAGACCTCACTACTCGCAATCCACAGCCGCCCCTGAGCATCGAAGTTCATGTGAATCGGTTTGGCGATCAGCGGATCAGCGGCGTAGAGGTTGACCTCGAACCCCTCGGGGACCGTAAACGTCGCCCGCTCCAGTTCGGGGTCCGGAGACGGGATGTCTTTGAGATCGCGCTGGGCAAAGGCCAACGATGTGGCGAGCGATAGACTCAACAAGAATGCGATCGAGAGGCGACTGAAGAAGAGCATCGGTTCACCACGATGAATTGTGCGAAAGATAAGAGCCGGAAGCGTCAGCGCCCGGAGTTCGGCGAGGATTCCGGGCGCTGTCGCTTCCGGCTCGCGGGGACTTGGTGTCTCAGTCGACAGCCTTGGCGATCTGCTGTTCCAACTCCGCGATCAGCGGGTCGAACTTCGGGAGATCGGCCGCGTTGTTCCCCTGCTCATGTTTGCGGAACAGGAGGATGTAGGTCACGTTCTGCGGGCGATGCCGGTGGAAAAAGTATTCGTTCTTCTTTCGGATCAGCTGAGTCAGGGCCGCTTCGTCGCCGGTCTTGATCTCCTTCACTTGCCCCGGAGTGAGGGCGGAGACGAGCTGCGCGGCGGAGCGCGCGTAACCTGCGGAGGTCAGGTGCTGGCCGTTGACGGTGATCAGCCGGAGTTCCTCATCGTGCCGAGCAGGCGGCATGGTCAGCGGGACATAGGTGGCCCCGATCGTCTTCGCCATCGCGCGAATGGCCTCCTGATAGACGCGGACCAGTTCGTTGTAAGCGTGTGGCGGGGGGAGTGGCGGTTGCATCGCCACCATCTCCATCGGCCCGAGGAGAATCACGCGAGCACCTTCTGCGCTGACCGCCTGGCAGTCGGCGATCAGCTTCTCGTACTGCTTGAGGAACGGTTCGAGTCCCGGCTGCCCGTCGAACGCCTCGCCCGCTCCGTACCCAAAGACCAGCACGCTGGGCTTCTGCTCTTTCACCAGATCGATTAGCTGGCCATAACCCTTGTTGCTCCCCAGTGGGGTGCCGCGTCCCGAGGGTTCGAAGATCCCCCGCGACTCGGACCACACGGTGTCCCCGCTCCACCCGAGGTTGCGGAACGTCACGTTCTTGGCCGGGATATTGCGGGTGAGAGCCAGCTCCCACTGCCCGGAGTTCTGCTCTCGTTCGATGACGGTTCCCCCGATGAGGGCGACCTTGTCCCCGTCCTTCCAGGCAAACCCCGCGCGGGACTTGCTCGGCTGGTCCCCTGCGAAGAGAGACGCAGCTGCGAGCAGCCAGCCCCCTAGAACCGCGATCACTACACAACGACCCAGCATGCGGAAAGTCTCCGTTGGTGAAATCTCGAATTGGTCATACCATCTAGCCTCTCGCATTTCCAGGCGATTTGCAAATGGAGACGAGCCGTAGGCGATGTCGCTCTGCGACTCGCATGCCGCAGAGGAGCGATCAGTCAGCGAAGAGCTGGCGCTTCGAGTGTTTTTACTAACCCGACGCGTCAGCGAGGGAGAGCGAAAGCGACGTTTCCTTCACCGACACCTCGGGTGGGTGTTTCGATGCGGTCTGGGAAATTGTCCGGTCGCAGCCGCTCGCTACATCACCGAGAAGTAGTTCGACACCGCGAAGTCGAACGACGCCTTGGTGACGTTCTTGGACCCTTTGGTATAGACCATGTAGTTGCGGCACTGTTGCAACAGGTCGCGCGGCTGGCAGTTGCGGAACGGGCGGTTCACAGCCACGTAGTGTTTCTCAATCAGATAGTCGACCGCCTCCAGGTCGAGGACCAGCCCGACCTTGGGGGCCATGATCTCAAACAGCTTGCGAAAGTGTTCGCGAGACGGGTCCGGCACCATAATCTTGTACGGGATACGTCGCAGAAACGCGCCGTCCACCAGGTTCTTCGGTTCCAAGTTGGTCGAGAAGATAATCAGCTGGTCGAACGGCACCTGGATCTTTTTGCCGCTGGGGAGGTTCAGATAGTCGTACCGCTTTTCGAGGGGGACGATCCAGCGATTGAGCAGCACCGACACCGGCATCGTCTGGCGACCGAAGTCATCGATACAGAACGTTCCGCAGTTGGCTTTGAGTTGCAGCGGGGCCTCGCAGATTTTGGTGTAGGGGTTCTGCGTGATCTCCAGTTCGGACATGGTGAGTTCACCGCCAGCCACCACGGTGGGGCGCACGATCTGCACCCAGCGGGGGTCGACTCCGGACAGGTCGAACAGACCATCGGAGACATCGTAGGGGATCTCCTCATGCACACCGGGGTCGAACAGCCTGACGATCTCGCCGTCGATGCCGAGGGTGCGGGGAATCCAGATCGTGGAGCCGAAGCACTTGGTGATGCGTTCGGCGATACTGGTCTTGCCATTGCCGGGCTCACCGAACAGAAACATTCCGCGTCCCGAGTTGATCGCTGGACCGAGTCGCTCGAACATCGCTTCAGAGATCAGCAAGTCCGAGAACGCCCGCGTCAGGTCGTCTTCGGTGACCGACTGGTTGGCGATTGTTTGGGCTTTCATGGCCTTCAGATAGTCACCCAGCACCACGGGGGCCGCCCCGTTATATCCGCATTCGTCAATGTACCGCCGCGCCCGCTCGCGTCCCAGATCAACGATGGCGAAGTTGTAGTCCCCCATTTCTGCGGCACCCTTGTAGGTGACGAGCGCATCCTTCTTCCACTGCTTCATGAGTGGTTCGATGATTTGATATGGGAGCCTGACCTGGGCACAGATTTCACGTCCGGTGGCGGAACCTTTCTGAAGCAGGAACTTGAGGACTAGGCGTTCGATTTCTTCTTCGGTGAGGCCGGTCTCTTCGATGGTGGTCGGCACGCGCGGCATGAACCCTTGCTTCACGTCCGATGACCCGCCCAGCAGACTCTCAACACGCTCAAACAGAGCCTCCAGTTGACGCGAACCACGCAGTTCTCCGGTGGCTTCGTTCAAAATGTGAATGTCGTCGGGCAGTGGCTCCAACTCTGGCTCGGGTCGTGAGGGCACAACGGGGCCAGCTGGTGGCGGGAGGGTAATGTCCCCCATCGGCGTCGATTTGGTCCCTTCCACAGTACGGCGGGCCGGAACTGCGGGCTTGGCTGCGGGGGTGAGCAGGTTCTTGAGTCGCGCGAGCGCACTCTCCGTCGGGGCGGCTGGGGCGGCGTGTCGCCCTTCGTCCACCGGCTCATCGGCAGGACGCAAGGACGCTGGCAGGGGGGCTCCAATCGCGACCCCTCGCAATTGAGCGATCAGTTCCGAAGGAGACAGCTTGGTCGTAGTCGATGACATGCGGAGAGCCTCTCATGGCAACCGAGCCAGAACGGCACGGAGTCGCGGAGGTCCGAGTCCGTCAATGGTCGGAACGCTCCTCATGAAAGCTAGGTCGCATTTGGCATGTGGTCAAATAGGAACATTCGATCCGCTCATACGTCGCCGCCCGTGCATGTGTCATATCGTGCAGGACCGGACCTTGCCGTAGCCACATTCGCAGAACGCGGCTACAGCCCGCGAATCACGGCGAGGATCTTTTCCAGATCGTTCTCGACCGGGATCGGTGCGTTCTGGAAGACGGGGTTGTTGACGCCCGCTTTGCCGAGTTTCTTGGCCTCGTCGGTCGCGGGGGCGTGGTAGCCGACGGTGGCGGTCGGGTCTTTGAGTTGGTGACCAGTCAGGATGCAGACGACGCGGTCGCTGGGAGCGATGATCCCTTGCTGCCGGAGAAGTTTCGCACCGGCCACGCTGGCTCCGCTGGCCGGTTCGCAGCCGAATCCGTAGGCCCCGACCATGGCCTTGGCGTCGAGAATCTCGGCGTCGCTGACCTCGCGCACGACACCGTCACAAGCATCGAGCGCCCGTAGGCACTTCTTCAGATTCACGGGGCGGTTGATCTCGATCGCACTCGCCAGTGTATTCGCCCGGCGGTTCTGCTGGTCCATGTCGGCATAGAACTTATCGATCAGGACTTGGTCTGGTCGACCGCCGTTCCACCGCAGGTTGTGGTGCTGATACAGGTCATGCAGCGTGTTGGCCCCCGCAGCGTTGATCACGGCCAAGCGTGGGATGCGGTCGATCAGGCCGAGCTGCTTGAGTTCGGTGAACGCCTTGCCAAAGGCACTCGAGTTCCCGAGGTTGCCGCCCGGCACGACAATCCAGTCGGGCACCTCCCAGCCGAGCCCTTCCAGCACGCGGTACATAATCGTCTTCTGACCTTCGAGGCGGAACGGGTTGACACTATTGCACAGGTAGATCCCGGCCGCTTTCGAGACGAGCCGCACCTTCTCCAGAGCGTCGTCGAAGTCGCCCTGAATCTGGAGCGTGACGGCTCCGTAGTCGAGAGCCTGCGACAGTTTCCCATACGCGATCTTGCCGCTGCCGACGAACACGATGACCTTGAACAGCCCGGTCACGCCGCCGTAAATCGCCAGCGACGCACTGGTGTTTCCGGTCGAGGCACACGCGGCGACCTTGGCTCCGGCCATGCGGGCATGCGTACTCGCAGCGGCCATGCCATTGTCTTTGAAGCTGCCGCTGGGGTTCATCCCCTCGTATTGCAGGTAGCACTGCTTCGGGTTCAGGCCGACGTACTTCGCGATCGCGTCGGTCTGTTGCAGGTAAGTCTGCCCCTCGCCGATCGTCACGATTTGCGAGTCCGGTGCAAACGGCAACAGCTTACGGAATCGCCACACGCCGCTGTAGTCGAGCGGATTCATCCGGTTCGACCACGCCGCCTCGAACTCGCGCAGCGACGACGGCACCGGCAGCTTGTCCCACTCATACTCGATATCGAGCAGTTCGTGGCTGATCGGGCAATTGGTGAGCGTCTCATCGACCCCGTACGTGCTGTCGCAGTCGGGAGCGATGCTGGTCTGAAAGGCGAAATCAGCTGTGGCAGAAATGGGACACTCCTAGCGGGTCACCGTTCGACGGGTCTGAGCACATCGCCGCGAACGGAGAGACCATTGTCGAGACTCGGACGATGCGAGGCAATCAAGAAAGCCGGGAAAGACGAAGCTCGTGTGTGCGTCACAAAAGTAAGCAGATATTGACCACGGAGGCACGGAGGCACGGAGCCTTGCAGTTCTCCGATGACTTTCGCCACTTTGCCAAAGGAGGAGGAAGATTTGACAGGATCAGCAGGATCAACAGGATGCCGACACGCTGACGCCGAGGC
>JAYSUV010000036.1:0-6547 GCA_043718945.1 Planctomycetota bacterium | reverse complement strand
AGCGCGTCGCGCTACGTTCTCGTCTCGCAGTTCCGCGAGCTCTTTCAGCAGCGTCTCGACCTGCCGTTGAAGCTCCTCCATGATGCCGCGAAATGTTACCGATTCCGAAGTCTGTGGCAAGAGGGGTTAACAGTTTCGTTCGCCGACTGGTCCGGTCTGGAAATCCGGCTGGTCGACTACCCACCGTATTACATTAAATCCAACCCCGGTCGAACGCTGCTGGTCATCGCTAGAAGGCAAGTTCTGCGGCGCGCTGATGAGTTGCGTGAGCTTCGTCCTCGACTGCGCTCGTCGCATGACCGGGAAGGGTGAACACCCCGCCGTCCACGATCTAGAGGCCCTCGACTCCCCCAACGGCGTGAAACTCCCCAAGCCTGAAATGCCCCTCTAGGAAGCCCGCCTCCAACGGCCCGCCCCCCTTCCCAAATACGACATCACGATCAAGCCCCTGATGGCCCCATCGGCGGTCAGCTAAGAGTAGCCGCTCGCCGAATGGGGTTGAACTGTCGTAAAACCGACAGCACCTCACTCAGTCGCCATTGAACATTCGGCGTCTATCCTTGAACATCTGGGTTGTCCCCTGCTTCCCTCGGCGAAACGATGTCCATGCCCACCGAACCGACCACAACCATCCCCCCGCCCGCCCGCCAGACCGCCGTCTTCTCCGCCCGGAATGTGACAAAGGTCTACCACATGGGCGAGGTCGACATACACGCTTTGCGGGGCGTGGATCTTGATCTGTTCGAGGGAGAACTGGTCGTCCTGCTCGGCCCCTCGGGCAGCGGGAAGTCGACGCTGCTCAATATTCTGGGAGGACTCGATATCCCCAGCGCGGGGTCTGTCCGCTACCGCGACATCGATCTGACCCATGAATCGGACGCCGGGCTGACCCGCTATCGGCGGCGACATGTGGGCTTCGTGTTCCAGTTCTACAACCTGATCCCGAGCCTGACCGCGCGAGAGAATGTGGCTCTCGTCACCGAGATCTCGACGGATCCGATGACCCCGGAAGAGGCCCTCAAGCTGGTCGGCCTCGAACACCGTATGGACCACTTCCCCGGCCAACTCTCCGGCGGTGAACAACAGCGAGTCGCCATCGCCCGCGCCGTCTCGAAACGCCCGCAAGTGTTGCTCTGTGACGAACCGACCGGTGCCCTCGACGTGCATACCGGCATCGTTGTCCTCGATGTCATCCAACGCATCAACCGCGAACTCGGGACGACCACAGCTGTCATTACGCACAACGCGGTGATCTCGAAGATGGCCGATCGGGTGGTGTCGATTTCGGACGGTCGCGTGGTGGGTGTGCAGACGAATGAGACCAAGGTCGACGCGAGTGCGTTGGAGTGGTAAGGCGAGCGGACCGTGGGAGTGTGTGCGTCACGAAAGTTGGTCACAGTTGGTAATTTGACGATGGAGGCAGCGTCCGGGTGGCGGGGTCAGGAGGCTTTGCGGATGGCCCTGACTCGGGTGACAGTCCGCTCACCGGATCCCCCAGTGCTGGCCTGATGAAACGGCGTTTGTCGCACCTCCAGTTTCGTGAAACGCCGGTGCCCCCGTGCGACAATTTAACAGGCCAGACTCCGCGCCGCCCCCCACCCAGCTGCTCACCGCATGGTCTTGACTTCCCCTGTCTCGACTGACCGCAGCCCAGCCTCTTCAATCTGTGCCAATCTGCGCCATCTGTGGACAAACTCCCCGTTTTGACAAGGCTCGGTCGAAGAGGAATTGGTCCACAGATTACGCAGATTGGCACAGATTGAAGCACTCCACCAGCGGGCGATTCTGGTCGCGCGGAGAGGGATTTTGTCTCGCAAAACTTCATTCAACGAGAGGCTCTCGACCGCCCAGGATTCGCTCGTTTCATCAGTCCACCCCAGTGCTGCCTCGAAAGACTCGACTGAACACGAGTGGTCGCTCTCGATCAGATCGCCCAGTTGGTTTCGTTGGCCGGGGCCATGCGCAAAGCCTCCTGACCCCGCCACACACGTCGTTTGGCGCTGCCGTGCTGTGTCATCTGTGGACAAACTCCCCGCTCTGGAAGGCCCGATGAAGGAGGGATTGGTCCACAGATTTCGCAGATCGGCACAGATTGAATCCTCGGACGATCGCACGATCAGGGGCGCGAGGTGAGGGAGGTGGCCTCACAAAACGGCATCTCCCAGAGGCTTTTGCGGCCCAATGAGGCTCTCCATTCAGGTTCACATCGGCGAGTCCGAAATTCGAATTGAATCCCGGTTGCAAGCTCTCAGTGATTCGAATTAGACTCCTTGTGCTTATGTTTGAGCGACTTCTCTTCGGGTTTGATCTTGAGGTTGAGCGATGTCCAAAGTCTTGACCATGTGTCCCGGTTGCACCTCAAAAATTCGAGTCCCGGACAAGTATCTGGGGCAGAATATCTCCTGCCCCAAATGCCAGGGAATCGTATTGGTCCAGGACATCGAAGCTGCGGAGACGGAGCCGGAAGACCTCCCCCATCCGGTGGCCAAGGCCCCTGCGAAACCAGTGGCTCGATCGGCACCGCCCCCCATTCCCCGAGCGGTGGCACCCGCCGCGAAAGCGGCTCCGCCCGCGCGGCCACGGAAGCCAGCGCCCGTTGAGGTGCTTGACGATTTCGAGGAAGTCCCCGACGACGACCTCTTTGAAGAGATCGACGAGGATGATCACCCGCCCTCGAAGCAGAGGGGACTCCCTCCCAAGACCAAGAAGAAGTCCAAATCAACGTCCCTCTATTCCGGGGGCCGCTCGAGCCGCAAATCCTCTTCCGGCGGCATGAATGGAGGGCTCATGATCAAAGGCGGACTGATGATCGTGGGAGCGATTGTGTGGTTCGTCGTCGGCTGGATGGCTGGATTCATCTACTTTTACCCACCGGTCTTGCTCGTGATTGGCATCGGGACGTGCATCAAGGCCATGATGGGTAGCGACGAGTGACCCACCGGACACTGCATCGTTGGTCGCGCGATTGCCAATTCGGTGCCAACTGTATGGCTGCTCGCAGTGACGATGAGTCGAATCAACTCTGTGAATCGAGTGTCGGGTGGGGCGAGTCCTATGGCACTGACTTGACCAATCCGACGCGTGAGCGAGGGGGAGCGTAGGCGACTTTCCCCTGCGCTTCCCTCGCTGACGCGTCGGGTTGGTGAGCTAAAGTAAGTGCTATCGGGGCAGAGTCAGCGTCTGGGAGCATCACTCGTCCGGTGATGAGCTTCCCCCGGGCTGCCGGGCGGGTTGAGACCGCTTCTCGGCTGGCACCAGTTTGTCGAGGACTCCGTTCACGAACTGTGACGAGTCCTTGGTCCCGAATGTCTTGGAGAGTTCGACCGCCTCGTTAATCGCGACCCGATGAGGCACGTCCGTAAACAATAACTCATATGCGCCCAGACGCAGGACGTTCCGGTCGGTAATCGCCATGCGACCCAGAGACCAGTTCTGAGCGACCTCTTCAATCTTCAGATCCAGCGCCGCCCGCTGATCAATGGTCCCCGAATACAGCTTCCAGGCGAACTCGAACATTTCCGGATCATCGACGATCCGCTCCCGCATCTGCTCATGCACAACAGTCTTCGGAAGGTCAGCGTTGCAGTCTGCCTGGTACAGCATCTGGACAACGAGTTCACGGGCTTTGCTGCGACGCGACATAGAGCAACCGAAGAGTGATTCAAACGGGACAGAAAGTGAGAAGGAACACGCCGCAAGCGGACTCGATCAGGGTAACTTACGCAGGACATCGATCAACTCAATCGCGGCCAAGGCGGCCTCGGTCCCCTTGTTGCCGACCTTGCCGCCCGCCCGGTCGAGAGCTTGCTCCATCGTGGGGCAGGTCAGCACCCCGAACAACACGGGCACGCCAGTTCGCTGACCCGCTTGCATCAGCCCCTGAGCTGTGGCGTGATTGATGTATTCGTGATGAGTCGTTGACCCTTGAATGACAGCTCCCAAGGCAATCACGGCGGTGTATTTGCCGGAACTGGCCAGTTTTTCCGCGACCAGGGGAAGCTCAAACGACCCCGGCACCCACACAGCTGTGATCCGAGATTCCGAGGCTCCATGCCTCCGCAGGGTCGACACCGCCCCCTCCAGCAACCGAGAGGTCACCAGATCGTTGAATCGTGCCACCACGATCACGAACGAGTCGTCGGGCCGTGCCAGCAGCTGACCTTCCACCGTGTGAACCATTTTGCCGTGAGTCTCCGAAGTGTCTCCGCCGACCGACAGGGGCTGCGGAACGCTTAATGATAACGCCCGGGAGATCGGTTGGCGAATTGGGGCTGAAATTTCCGGTGAAACGGCGTTGAAGACATCTCACAGGATCAGTCTCTCGCTCCTGAAGTGGACCCCGTTTTCTGGACTAGGGGGATAGATGGAAAGTGGGGTTGGAATCAGAGACAGTCAGGGGAGTCGTGGTCAGCCCTCCGCATCGATGGTGACGCGACGAGTTTGCCCCTGACATGCTTCAATTGTCACAGAGAAGCTTCCCCAGCCAATTTCACAGACGAACATCTGCGGATTGGGATCGTTGCCGATTGGAACGTAGCCCCACGGAAATCGAACACTCTGAGCGTGCGTGAAACTGCCGTTGGTCTCGACTCGGAATTTCATGAATGGAAATTGGGCGTACTCTGGAAAGGTCGACAGATATTTATTGATGTCGCGTTCCAGTTCCACTGAGATCGGGGTTGTCACTTCTGCTGATATTGGATTCACCTTTCGGATCTTCAGACCGAATTGACGAACGAGAAGTTTCGTCACATGAGGATTACCTGCCAAGGAGATCTGCCCCAGGCGTTCGGGACCAGTTTGCGTCCAATTTCGGTCAAAGTCACTATAATCCGCAGCAAAGAAGCGGTGACAGTCGACCAAGAGTTGCCCTACTTCACGCGATTCAAGTGGCCCAGATGTGTCACCACATGTGAGATAGATCTTCTTGATGTCATCGATGACACCTTCGCTCTGCATCACGAGGGCAGACAGCCGAACTTTCTCAACAGCAATATTAGAAATCTCGACCGACGCAAGTGTTGACGAGTCTGCCAGAATCAACTTTCCAGAGGGAGACGGCAAATCACCAATCTCAACGACACATTCAACTGGCGGCGTTCTTGGCTCATCTGGCTTCCCAACGATCTCAGGGGCCTGAGTTCGTTGGAGCAGATTTTTGAGCCAGTCAATCATGACTTCACACGACCAATCCTGAATGCTTGCTGTCGACGACAGTGAATGCCGAGATCTGCCCGCTTACCACATCCCGTCCACAAACACCGTCTGCTCGCGATCTGGGCCGATCGAGACGATCGTCACCGGGAGGTCGAGCAGTTCGCTGATCGTGTCGATGTACGCGCGGGCGGTTTTCGGGAAGTCGGCCAGTTTGCGGACGCCGGTGATGTCTTTCTTCCAACCGGGAACGGTGCGGTAGATTGGCTTCGCCTTGGCCAGGTCTTCGATCTGGCTGGGGAAGTCGGTGGTCCGCTCGCCATCGATCTCGTACGCCTCGCAGATTTTGACCTCGTCGAGCTTGCTGAGTACGTCCAGCAGCATGACCGCGATGCAGTCGACTCCGCTGATCCTGGCTCCATACCCAGTGGCCACGGCGTCGAACCAGCCGCAACGGCGCGGGCGACCGGTGACGGTGCCGTATTCGTGGCCCTCTTCGCGGATGTGCGAGCCGATCTCGTTGACCAGTTCGGTCGGGCAGGGGCCGCCGCCGACGCGCGTCGTGTACGCCTTGACCACGCCGATCATCTTGTCGATCGCGCGTTCCGGGACACCACTGCCGGGATGAATTCCGCAGCCGGAACTGTTCGACGAGGTCACGTACGGGAATGTCCCGTGGTCGATGTCGAGCAGGCTCCCTTGCGCCCCTTCGAACAGCATGCTCTTGCCGGACTTCAGCGCCTTGTGCAGGAACGTCGTCGTGTCGATCACATGCGGCCGCAGCTGATCGGCGTAGACTTCGAACTCGTTGTAGATCGCGTCGACATCGAATGGCGGCAGCGACGGGTCGAGGGCCGAGAAGAGCGTGTTCTTCTGGGGGATGATCTCTTCGAGTCTGCGCCGCAACCGGTCGGGGCAAATGAGGTCGCCCATGCGAATGGCATGCGTGCGGCCCGCCTTGTCTCGGTAGCACATGCCGATCCCGCGACCGGTGGTGCCGATCTTGTTCTCGCCCCGGTTCTTCTCGTAGACCGCTTCCTCGGCGATGTGATGCGGGAAGATCACATGCGCCCGGTCGCTGATCTTGAGGTTCTCCCCAATCGGAATCCCGCGTGTGGTGATCGTGGCCATCTCGCCGAGGAGGGCCTTGGGATTGATGACCACGCCATTGGAGATCACCGAAGTAATCTCCGGACGCAGCACCCCGGCGGGCAGCAACGACAGCTTGTACGTCTGCCCCCCGAACTTCACGGTATGCCCGGCGTTGTTCCCGCCCAGATACCGCACCACGATGTCGTGACGGTCGGTCAGCAGGTCGACGATCTTCCCCTTGGCTTCGTCGCCCCATTGCAATCCGATCACAGCTGTCACTGCCATGGCCAAAACTCCTGTC
>JAYSUV010000350.1:0-1612 GCA_043718945.1 Planctomycetota bacterium | reverse complement strand
GTCGATGACATGGCGTTCGTGCATAACGTGGTCGGCAAGACGGGGGTGCATAGCCAGGCGACCTATCTGCAAGCGACCGGGTTTCAGAACCCCGGTTTCCCCGGCATGGGGTGTTGGGTCAGCTATGGGCTGGGGAGCGAGAACGAGAACCTGCCCGCGTTTGTCGTGCTGCCGGACCATCGGGGGTTCGCGTCGAACGGGACCAAGAACTGGGACGCAGCCTTCCTGCCGGGGCAGCATGCGGGCGTGACCGTCTTCCCCGGTCGCAACCCGCCGATCCATGATCTGTTCCCCGACTCGCGCGTCCCCGCGATCTCGGGTCAGCGCGATGAGGCCGCTCGCCGCGTCCTCGCCCAGCTCAACGCCGAGTCACTGACCCAGACCCCCGGCGACGCCCGACTCGAAGCCCGCATTCGCAGCTACGAACTCGCCGCCCGCATGCAGCTGGCCGCTCCCGAGGCCCTCGACATCGGGGGCGAGCCGGAACACGTCCTCAAGATGTACGGGCTCGATGCAGTCCCAGCTGTGTTCCCGACGGAGATCAATGATCTGGAAGAGACGGTCCACTTTGGGCGGAAGTGTCTGGTGGCTCGGCGGTTGATCGAGCGGGGGGTGCGGTTCGTACAGATCTGGTCGGGGAACGACAACGGTTTTCCGAGGCGAAACTGGGACTCGCACGAGGACATCAAGAGAGACCACGGCCCGCTGGCGACGGGGATGGCGCGGGGAGCCAGCGCCCTGATTCGCGACCTGAAGCAGCGGGGGTTGCTCGATGACACGATCGTCTTCTGGACCACCGAGTTCGGCCGCATGCCGTCCTCACAAGGCGGCAAAGGCCGCGACCACAACCCCTACTGCTTCACGAATTGGCTGTGCGGCGGCGGGATCAAAGGCGGCACCACCGTCGGCGAAAGCGACCAGTGGGGCTACAAGCCGCTCGACCGTCTGCATCCCACCCAAGTCTACGACATCCACGCCACCATCCTGCACCAGCTGGGGCTCGACCATACGCGGCTGACGATGAAGAGCCACGGGATTGACCGACGATTGACCGATGTGCATGGGGAGGTGATTGAGGAGATTTGCGACTGAACTGATTTCATAACAGTGGGTTATGTCGGACCTCCTTGTGTGGTGAGGTCGAGAAAGCTATCGGTCGTCATGGCATCTGCCGATAGATAGAATGGAATGGGTTCCATGGAAGTTCTTGATTCAGGCGAATTGCTGTGTCGGTCGTTGCTGTCAAACCTGAACTGATTCGCTGGGCGATTGATCGTTCTGGTTTGTCGATGGAAGACCTGCTGCCCAAGTTTCCGAAACTTGAAGAATGGAAACGTGGGGAGCGTCAGCCCACGTTTCGACAACTGGAAGACTTTGCAAAACGAACGATGGCACCTTTTGGGACCATGTTTCTCGATGCACCTCCCAAAGAAGAGCTGCCAATCCCCGACTTTCGTACCCAGAACGATTCGCCCCTCAAGCGATACAGTCCGAATCTCATCGAGACCATCCAGACGATGCAGCAACGTCAGGCATGGTTGAGAGAATGGTTGAACGACGAGGGAACCCAACGGCTGGATTTCGTGGGAGCGGCCGATACGACTGCGAACAT
>JAYSUV010000349.1:0-4363 GCA_043718945.1 Planctomycetota bacterium | reverse complement strand
CTGGGCGACGCTCCCGGCTACTGGGAACGTGCGGGCTACCACAATCACGGCAACCCCTGGACCGAAGAGCGGTTTGACAGGGATTGAGTCCCCCCCCCCCCGGGCCTGGTGAAACGGCGTTTTCTGGGGGGGGCAGGAGGGCACCGGAGGCTGGCCCGATGGAATAGGCCGCGATCTCCCGAATCTCCGGCGTCGCACACTGCCTGACCATGCCCCACGCCTCATCCCACGGCGACACGGATGGACCTCCCCGGTCACTCGGAAACAGCCGCTGTGACACCACCACCGGCCCACACAAGGTGAAGAACTCCTTCTCACTCACCGTCTTGAATCGCAGCACTTCCCCCTCCGGCTCCGGTTCCGTCGCCTCCCACCACGCCCGATACCCCGCCGCACACACCCGCATCATCAGCCCCAACATCCTCTGCATGACCTCCATACCACTCGCCATCGAAAACTCCCACACCACCGCCGCCGCCGCCACTTCCGGCCACGCTGCGCCCCCGCATTGGCGCATCACACATTCCATCGATCAGGTGACCATCGGCTCCTCATGGAGCATGACTTGGGATTGTCCCCCCCCGTGTCATCTCAGTGGGAGCCACTTCACAGACGGCCAGTTTGGCCAGAATCCTGCGTACAATTGCGAGCACGCTCCTGCGGAGGTCTGGCGGCACCGGCTCAGACAACCTCGTGCCGTGTCCCGTCGAACCCCATGACTTGGCTCTTGTCGTCGACAATCGTCTCGAGATGCACCGGGCGCCCCCATAGGCGTTGCAAGTTCGTCAGTGTCGCCTTGGCATAGTCGGCCTTGAGTTCGATCCCCTGGTAGTCGTGCTTGAGGTACAACTCGCCTCGGTTCTTATAGTTGCCGTCGATCACCGAGATGAACGGGCGACCGTGATTGGTGAGGTTGTTGAGTAACTGAGACTTGATCTCTTTGAACTCCCGGCTGGCGATCTCGTAGTCCTTCTTCTCTTCGTTGAAGGCGAAGCTGAAGAACTTGTTCTTGCGGCAGAAATCCTCGGTCAGGAAGCTGTCGATGAACGTCACATCGTTGTGGATCTTACGGACTTCGAAGATCTTTTCGCGGCCCAAGCCCAGTTTCCGGTCCCAGTGCTTCTTCTCCTCTTCGTCATCGCAACTTTCCCACTCGGAGCCGAACTGGCCGCGGTTCCAGCGGTCTTCGATGTCGCGGTAGAGTTCGATCCCGATCTTGTACGGGTTCAGCCGCATGCCCGACATGGCCATTGTGCCCGAGTGGTGGTCGGCATAGTCGATAATCTCCGCATCAGTCAGCCCGTGTCGCGTCATAATCGTCGAGTGCCAGAAGCTGGCCCAGCCCTCGTTCATGATCTTGGTCATCCCTTGCGGGGCGAAGTAGTACGCCTCGTCGCGGATGATGGCCAGGATGTCATGTTGCCAGTCGCGGAGCGGCGCATGCTCAAGCATAAACAGCATGATGTCCCGCTGTGGCTCCTCGGGGAATTTGCGCTGGGCGGTGCGGGCGGTTTCGATCCGGCGGCGTTCTTCCTGCTCGGCGTGCAGGACTTGCGGCGGGTTGATGAAGGAGTCCATGTACCCCTTCGCCTCGAACTTGCCGCGCCCTTCGCTCAATCCGTGTTCGTCTTCCTCGCGCTCCTGGTCCTGCTTCTGACGATCGGCTTCGACTCGTTTCGAATCGGGGCGGCGGCGAATGTGGACGGAGTGCGGGTCGATCAAGTCCTCGATGGACAGACACGCATCGACGAACTGCTCGACCACGTCGTACCCATGACGATCGATGTACCGATTGATCCGCGAGGCATGGTTCGCCATCTGGTCGAGCATGCGGACATTGGTGTGCTGGAACCAGGCGTTGTGCTTGAAGAAGTCGCCGTGCCCGTAGACATGGGCAATGACCAGCTTCTGGTCGGTCAGCCCGTTGCAGTTCAGCAGATAGGCGTAACACGGGTCGGTGTTGATGACCATCTCGTAGATCTTTTGCAGACCATACGAGTACCCCTTCATCAACTCGTCATACTGCGATCCGAATCGCCAGTGCGGATAACGCACCGGGAAGCCGCCGTAAGCTGCCATCATGCTCATCTCGTCGTAATCGACGAACTCGAAGATGGTCTTGGGAAAGTCGAGCCCGTAGTTCCGGGCAATCGTGGCCATCTCGCTCTGGAGAGCCAACAACTCGGGGGGTAGATCATGTTCATCGGAAACCGTCATGGCACGCCGCCTCGACAGAGACACCACGTCCAAAGCCATCGCTGAACGGTTAGCCCGCGCGGTCAACCGGTCGGGAGAATTGTACGCGCACTCGGAGAGATACGGATAGAGGATTCCAAGTGCTGAGGCTCTGATCCCATCCAGCTGTTCGACAACATCACTTTGCGTCGAGTTGCATTCTACCTGTTGCGGCAGCGGTGGCTCGACTGGACTGCTATCAACAAAACAAGCCACTGATGCACTCACGGCATCAGTGGCGAGACGACTCATCATCAGTCCGAGTGGATCGACTAGCGATGACGGCGAACGCGAACCATCTGGTAGGTCACGCGGCCCGAGGTGGGGCAAACGTGGCTCACCTGCTGAAGTTCTTCGTGCAAGACCGCTCCGACTTTCGCCGGGGCGGGTGCAGGCAGAATCACAGTGTCGATGATGTGGATGACCCCGTTCGAGGCATCGACATCTGTCGTCACCAGACCAGCTCCGTTGACCGAAGCCTTACCATCGACGATGGCCAGCTTGAGCAGACCGCCCTGCAAGCTCTTCGCTTCCTTGGCCTTGATCAGGTCGGTCGAGAAGACGCGGCCGGAAACCACATGCAGCTTCAAGATGTCTGCGAGCTTGCCCTTGTTCTCTGGCAGCAGCAGCGTTTCGAGCGTGCCCTTGGGGAGCTTGGCGAACGCATCGTCGGTGGGAGCAAAGACCGTCAGTGGGCCTTCCCCGGAGAGAGCTTCGACCAGTCCAGCGGCCTTGGCAGCTGCGAGCAGCGTCTTGAATACGCCGGCTTTGTCAGCGGTGGCAGGGATGTTTTCTGTCGACGGCATGATCACGGCGTCAATGACATGGATCACACCGTTCGAGCAGGCGATGTCGGTCTTGACGACGTTGGCGGCGTCGATCTTGACGGCCCCGTCCTTCACAGCGACATCCACGCGTTGTCCATTCACTGTCGCTGCGGCGGTCAATTTGACCACGTCGGCGGCCGTGACTTTGCCCGGAACCACATGGTAGGTCAGCACCGAAACCAGCAGAGCCTTGTTCTCGGGCTTCAGCAGGGTTTCGACGGTGCCCGCTGGCAACTTCGCAAACGCCTCATCGGTCGGGGCAAAAACCGTAAACGGCCCCTTGCCCTGCAGCGTCTCCACGAGTCCGCCCGCTGTCAGTGCAGCCGCCAGAGTTTTGAACGACCCCGCTTCGACAGCCGTCGTCACGATGTCTTTCTCAGCTGCTTGAGTCGCGATCGGAGCCATCCCCAATACGGCGGCGACTGCCACACTGGCCATCATTTTCCAATTCAACATTACACATCCCTTGTTTGAGACCTTGCAAGGCTGAACGAGAGCCTTCGGTTAAATCGTTCAATACGTTCACCGGGTTTTTAGGCAGAGATTCACGGACTAAACAGTCATTCTGAAAAGATTTCAGAGAAGCAAGCTGAGGCCCCTCTGGCCCTCGAAGAAGGGGGAGACAAAGTAATCACGGGTAGATGGCACCACTGCCACGGGCTGTCGTTTAGCGGCAACAACCAGTTTTGGCCTCTTCACTGGTGCAGATAATCCCAGATCATTAGGTTCGGCTCTTCGTTGTCCCATGTTTCCATCGTGGAGGAGCCATCGAGTGCCCAGATCACCTGGAACGGCGGCTCCCATTCGGAGCCGCGTTGAGTTGATCGAAGCGACTCAACCTCAGTGTTCCACTGTACTCCGACCCGGCGCTGCAGTTGCTGGTACGTCAGCTTGAAGTTTCTCTTCTTGGCCGCCCCTTCAAAGTCGTCACTCAGGTCGTCCCAGCTCTTCGGCCATTGGTCCTGATTCTCTCTCAAATGATTGATGACGATGGCTGCGGCTGTTCGCTGGCATTCGGCGATGGTGGTGAACAGGCCAGCAATCCACACGATGAGTATCACTGCGATGACCGTAGAGATCAGCGTTACAGCGATCTTCCATTGACGAATTCGAGACATCGACAAATTCCCGCGAGGTGGCCCCGTTGAGTCGATGGGGACTCTACCGGGGCAGCGGGGCCGGAAGAGTTTCCTGCACGAAGATTGTTCTCGGGGGAGACCAGAAGCTGCATTCGGCATCTGAGTGTTGCGACAACATGAGGCTACAGAGAGAATGCTCCCCCTTCAATCCCTCTTGTGCCT
>JAYSUV010000348.1:0-12915 GCA_043718945.1 Planctomycetota bacterium | reverse complement strand
TTCATCGCTGGGGGATTTGAGATGCCGCCGCTGGCGATGCCCAAGAATTCCGAAAAGCCGTATCACGACAAGCCGGATGATCTGCATCTCTTTATCATCTCGTACCTCGCTTACGTCCCTGGTGAAGGGAGTGAGGAGGAGCCTGTCGATGCATGTGGTGCTTTCAATCAGATTGCCACATTTGACCAAAAGACGTTACGCTTCTCTGGGGGAATGCTGACGCCCAACAAGCCGGGGAGATACGCATTCAGGTTGTGCGCGTCATTCAAACCAGAGAAGGAATGCAAATCAGATAAGGATCGACAAAGGATTCCGGAAATGTCGTCGATGAAAGTTTTGGCGGAGTCCACGATTCAGCTGGAGTAAACTTGGACTCGTGGATTCTGCAGGGTGGCGGGGTGGCCCAAGCATCGCTCCAGAGCCCTCCGTTGAAATCCCCGAGCTGTCAGCGATCACGGGTGATCATTTCTCGCTCGACCTGAAGACCTTGTCGCTCTCTCTGCTGACAGCGCTCGCAGACTGTCCGACCCGAGAGGCCGCGCGCACGATACGGATTCAGCATCTCCGCCAGCTGATGAACCCCACCGCGATTCATCTGTGGAGAGTCACCGCCGAGGCACAGGTCGCCGCCGTCGATACGATCGACGTGTCGTTGCCCCACCAGGAGACCAGCCGCCTCCGCTGCCGGATCCACTGTTCACCGGCATCACCGAACCCGGCACGACTCTGCCGACCCCGGTGGAGAATTGAGAGTAGTGACTCCGGCCCCCGGGTGTGAATTCTGTGACAACCGTGAGATGATCGCGAGACAACAGTTCCCCAGTTCGTGTAGAACTGGGGGAACTTGTCGACACGGAATTCCCCCAACGGATGTCATGGCCTGCACCTCCCAGCGTCTGATCGGCCCATCTCGCATGCGTAGGTGGGGACTGTGCCTGGGAGGGTGGGTTCTGTGCCTGGTGACACCGTTGCTGGCCGGAGAGCCGCGCAGCCCGTCCATCACTCTCTGGTCGACGACTGGGGAGCATCTCTCTGGACCACTGCTCGGAATCGATCAAGAACAACTGGGGATGCGCGTCGGCACTCAAGACCGAATGGTTCCGGTGTCTTCCCTGTGGCAGATCTCCGTCGCTCCCGGAACGACCCGCCCGCCGCGGCCGCGGTTCTGGCTGCACCTGACCAACGGGGACCGTGTGGGTGTCTCTTCGGTGACATTGACTGAGGAAGTTTTGGAGTTCCATGTCCCCACCGATGAACAGCCCGTACGGACACGGAAGCTGGGAGTGGAGTTCATCGCCGGAGTTCAGTTCCTCCGACCGGGGACCAGTTGGCGGACCGACGAGTCGGAATGGCGACTGATCGCCAGTCAACGCGAGAAGTCGGATCTGGTGGTGCTGCGAAATGGGGACCGATTGACGGGTGAGGTGACGGAGATCGGGACCAGCTCGATCGAACTGACGGGATCGCAGGGGAAGCAGCCGTTCGAGTGGCCAGCGGTGGCTGGCCTGCTCCTGAACCCCGACTTGGCTGAAGTCCCCCCGCTCGCGAAACAGGGCTGGGTGGTGCTGCTGGCGGACGACTCGTGGCTGACGGCGACTGAGGTTGAGACGGTGGCAGAGGGGCGTCTCAATCTGCTGGGAGCTCAAGGCCTGGAGCTGTCGATCCCGTGGTCGAACATCCGCTGGATCTGGCCGTGGGGGCGCGGGGCGATGCCACTTTCGCGACTTCCTCTCGCGGAGCAGAAGCATGCCCCCTGGCTGGGGGAGATCCTGGAAGTCGCGAGGGACCGTAATCTCCGGGGGTTGCCTCTCCGACACTCTGCAGGAATTGCGCGGCCCGCCCTGAATCGTGAGTCCAGCCCCCTGCCCTCCGTCTGTCCACTGGGATTGGGGCTGAGCAGCGGGATGACTGTTCGCTGGGATCTGAACAAGAACTATCGTCGCTGGCAGTGCAGCTTCGGTCTCGACGCCACAGCGGGTCCAGAGGGGTATGCTGTGGTGCGGTTGATCGTCGATGATCGGCCACCACAAACCATCACCCTGCGGTCTGGAGAAGCGATGGCGAAGGAGACGATGCTTGATCTGACGGGGGCCAATTCGCTGACCATCGAGACGGACTACGGCGAGAACGCCGACGCGAGTGACTGGATCAATTTGTATGCACCGATTCTGGTTCCGGCCGACGGAAATGAATGACGGGGTGTGGCCGAGGATATCCCCAGTGTGGTCGAATCCTCGCCAGCCATCCTGCGGAAGCGCCTAGCCGCATTCGTGTACCGACAGACCAACGGAATGCGAGTCGCGGAGCGACATCGCCTACGAGATGGTCAGTCCTTGAGCGACCTCGGGATATTGCCACTTCAGTCGAAGTTCGCGTTTCACTCGCTCATTCCGGCAGCGCTTGTTCAGGCCGTCCGGTGTATGCCGCGAAGTCGGTGCCCCCGAGAATATCGGGGAGGGTGCCCCGACTTGCAGGGCGAGTGCGGTGAAATACTCTCGACGAGTCACTGGACGGTCGTCACTCACCAGATAGAGCGGCCCCGGACTTGGCACGGTGAGCGCCGCCACGCACGCACGCCCGGCGTCGTCCCCATGAATCAGGTTGAGCCACGCCTCGGGATTCCCTCCAATCGGCTCGCCCGCGCGCAGCTGGTCGACTCGTGCGAGGAGTCGGTCCGGACCATAGAGCCCGCTCATGCGGAGGATCGTCGCGTGTTCGACTCGCTCGCGCAGTCGCTGTTCAGCGGCGAGGCAGATCCGTCCTCCGTCCGTGGTCGGTTCGGTGGTCGAGGTCTCATCGATCCAGCTGCCGTCGTCCTGGCCGTAGACGCTGGTACTCGACACGTACACGAACCGGTCGACGCGGCCCTGCATCGCGTCCAGCACATGGGTCAGACCGTTGATATAGAGCGACTCTTTCGACCAAGAACTTGAGCGGTCATACCCCACGCAGTACAGCACACGCGAGACACTGGGAAGGGCGGTCAGAGTCTCCGGTCGCATCAGATCGCCCAGGATCAGCTCGATCCCCTGTGCGGCCAGCTGAGCCGCCTTCTCCTCGCTGCGAGTCACAGCTATCACTGTACCGCCGCGATCTTGCCATTGATGAACGACTCGCAAACCAAGAAAACCGCAACCGAAGATCAGTAATCGATGGGGATCGGAATTCATTGTGCAATGGCCCCGATCTCTCGCAGGTAGGCGGCCAGTGCGTCCTTCCACGGACGGATCGGCAAGCCGGTCACGCCCGCGATCTTCGAGCAATCGAGCACGCTGTACGCGGGCCGGGCTGCGGGGGCCCCGAACTCGGCGGTCGTGATCGGCAGGATCGGCGTCGTCAGCCCGGCGAGTCTGACAGCCTCGCGGGCGACCTCGAACCAGGACGACTCGCCGCTATTGGTCGCGTGATAGAGACCATAGGCATCCGTCTGGACGAGGGCCGCGATCGCCTCTGCCACATCTCGCGTGTAAGAGGGCACACAGCTTTGATCGGCTACGACTTTGAGTTGCGGTTTCTCTTTGGCCAGTCGCAGCATGGTGAGGACGAAGTTCCCCTTCGCTTTCGTCGCTGCCTGGCCATACAGGCCACAAGTGCGGATGACGAAGTGCTGCGGACAGAGACTGCGGACGAAGTATTCGCCGAGCAGTTTGCTGGAGGCATAGACCCCCTGCGGTCCCGGAAGGTCGGTCTCGCGGCGCGGAGTGTTGACTCCGATCTCCAGTCCGAAGACGTAATCGGTACTGATATGCACCAGCCTCAACCGACGCTGTGCGCAGGCCAGCGCGAGGTTCCTCGGTCCCCAGGCGTTGACGGCCATCGCGGCTTCGTATTCGGCCTCGGCCTGATCGACGAGGTTGTAAGCGGCGGTGTTAACCACCATGTCGGGCTGCACCCGGTCGAGCATCGCCTGGATGCTGTCGGGCAGAGTGACCTCCACCTCGGCGTGCGTGAGCGGCACGACCTCGCCGGAGAGTTGTCGTTGCAGGTCAGTTCCGAGTTGACCGGCTGCACCGATAAGGGCGATCCGCATGATTGGCCTTGGATTGAGTCGATTCCGGATGATGTCGCAACCAGACCATCTCCGACCCGTGAGTTGACGGGCAGCGACATCTGCCGCAGACTTCCGGCGGGTCCGAGTCGGAGAAGAATATGCGAGTCACCATCAATGGAACAGAGCACACCCTTGAGAGCGGGCTGACCATTGCCCAACTGTTGCTCCAGCTGGGGAAGAACCCGAAGTTTCTGGCGGTGGAGCGAAATTTCGAACTGGTCCCCCGGACCAAGCATGCGGAGAGTGCGCTTGCCGAGGGGGACACGCTCGAGATCGTCACGCTGGTCGGCGGGGGGTGATCCCAATGGCATTGACGTTACCAACCCGACGCGTCAGCGAGGGATTCGTAAGGAAAAGTCGCTTCCGCTCTCCCTCGCTGACGCGTCGGGCTGGTTGATCGTACAGCTACATCCGAATGACTTCGCGGACTGCCGGTTTGCGGCGGGAGACGGGGCCTTCCAGCCATACGTCGACTTGCTTGCGATTCCCGGCTCCCAGGATGCGGTAGAACGCCAGCAGCAAAAACGCCCCGCTGGTCGCAGCGACGAATCCCCACAAGCTGATCGGCGTGATCTTGGTCGTCGGCGTAAAGAAGGCCAGCGTGCCGCAGCCGATGATTGTGCCGACGATCCCCATCAGCAGGGTGGCCACCGCTCCGCCGGGGTCTTTGCCAGGCATAATCGCCTTGGCAGTGAGGCCCACGATCGTGCCGAAGCCGACCCAGACCAGGAACTCCTGCAGGCTGCGTTCGACAACAATTTGCCACTGCGGGTCGATGGTGGGCATCGCGCGGTCCTCCTTGACGCTTGAGATCATCCACAGAGGTTATCGGCGGTGGTGATCGCTACTCGCAGCATTCCCGGATCGGCTGGTAAAGGCGTTACATCCGGAGTAACACTCTGTGCATGAAAAAAAGCCCTGGGGTTGCAACCCCAGGGCTTTGGTGATGGTCATTGAGCTCGCACTACTTGTCGTTCTTCTCGTCTGATCCCGACATTTTCACGCCGTGCTTGATGAACAGGCGATCGGCGAACTGGCCGTCGTGAGTACCAGATTGACGCATGGCATACACCGTCAGATCGCCCTGGCTTTCGAGGAACTGCTTCCGCATGACTTCGGCTTCCACCTCGGTCGCGGGGGACCGCTTGTCGATGTGAGTCACGTAGAGGACCGACAGGTCTTCGTTGGGCACGACAGCTGTGTCGCCGGGCTGCATGTCGTTGAAGACCTTGGTCATGAAGGTGGAGCCCGCCCCTTGGACGCCATCAATCGCACTCAGGTGCGGGGCGTTGTCACCACCGAACTGCTGAGGGGCCAGAGAGCGCTGGAGCCAGGAAAACTCGCCGGGCGATTTGACGGTGACGAAGAGGCTCTTGTCCTGGGCCCCGGTCACGGTCTGCTCGGAGAGGGTTTCGGCGATGGGCTTGTCGGACTTCGAGATCATGTCGGCCAATTCCTGCGCACGCTTTTCGGCCAGGGGGCGGGCCTTCAGAGTCCGCCAAACCAGCGTGGTCATCTCCTTCACGCCGGGCTCCTCCAAATCCTTCGGCTGGTGAGCAGGAACGTCCTCCAGCTTCCAGAAGGCAAAGCTGCCCTGGAGGTCGAAGTTGAACGCGGTCGTGGCCGAATAGAGATCATCAGTCTGACTCTTGTTCACCGTGTCCACGACCCGCGACTGCTTGCCGGTCATGGCTCCGCCGATGGGGTGATCCTCGGATTTCAGCAGCTCTTCCAGAGTGAGCAGCGGTGTCTCGGCATAGAGGAGTCCGTTCTTCTTGGCGTACTCCTGAAGCTTCTTCGTGGCGTCTTCCGGGGAGAGAGCGTCCTTGGAGAGTTCGGTCTTCTCGGCCTTGGGATCTTTCAAAGCCCTCTGGTGGTCGAGGTAGTCCGCGACCTGCAAGTGCAAGTCGTTCATGAAGTCGCGAGCGGCATTCATCTTCTCTTCCATGATCGGCCGCGTCTTCTCCCGCAACAGGTCATCGCGAATCTGCTGCTTCAGCTCATCGGTCAGGGGACGGACCTTGGAGACAGGCGGGGGCACATCGCCTTCGTTGCCGTCAACGGGAGGCACGGTCAGCGGGGCCTCAGCGGGCTTATCGCTTTCGGGCTTGTCACCGTCAGGGGCAGCGGGGTCCGCTGGTTTCTCCTCCGCTGCGGGAACCGCTGGCTTGTCGCCTTCGGCAGCAGGTGCGGCAGGCTTCTCACCTTCCGCTGCCGGGGCCTCCGCTGCTGGCTGTTCAGCCGCAGGAGCTTCCGCTGCGGGAGCCGCTTCCGCAGGCTTTGCAGCCTCGGCTGCTGGTTGATCCTGTATCAAGACCACCGGTTGCAGATGAGAGGTGCGGGGACGCAGTGAAGTCCCCTCCGGCTTGGCAGCAGGCTCAGCGGGCTTTTCTGGGGTGGCCGGTGCCTCAGGCTTGACCTCTGGAGTGGCGGCTTCGGGTTTCGGCTCCGCAGGAGTGGCTGGGTCGGCAGGTTTCTCGCCTTCCGCAGGCTTTGCTTCCTCAACGGGCTTCTCGCTCTTTTCCGGAGCCGCTGGCTCAGCGGGCTTTTCTCCCACAGGAGCCGCTGGGGCAGCGGGCTTCTCGGTCGAGGGAGCAGCGGGATCGGGCGTGCCAGCGGGTGCCTTGGGAACGTTGGGTAGAAATGGCAGATCTGGCAAGTTCAATTCGCCATGCGGCCCCAGTTCGGGCATCACCTTGTTGTACTGCTCTTCATAGCGGGCTTTGATCTCCTCTTCGGTGATTTCGCCGACCAGTTTTTCGATCTCTTCGTAGACGGGTTCAACATAAGCCAGCCGGACTCGGCGATTTAGAAACAGGCTGGGGCGACCTTCTTCCAGCTTGCCTTCGGAGGTGGTGTTGGGGAAGTTCCCCTTGTAAGCCTCCAGAGTCTGCGCCAGTTCGGCGGCAGTCGGCTGCGCTGACTTGTCGATAAAGTCGGCCACCGGCAGACCGACGAACTGAGCCGACTGGCGGGTGTTGAGCTTGCGGTGCATCTCCCAGACATCGGCGGGGGTCATGCGGTTACCGCCGAGGAGAATGTTCGCCGCCTGGCGCGCCCGCAGTTCATACCGAATGGCTGCGATGATCTCGTCTTCGTTCGGTTTACCGCCGTCGGGGAAGCTGGCCACCGTCTGATTGATGGCTTCTGAGAAGACCTCCTGGGTCAGTAGTTCCTTGTCCTCATCTCGGTCAAACTGACTTCGAGCGGCCTTTTTCAGGTAGGCCATCGCGGCTTCGTCGGTGATCTGAATTCCCAGCTCGTCGGCTTCCCGGTTCAGCAACTCGGAAATCAGGAGATCGTAATTCTGACTCTGGGAGTTAAAGCCAAAGACCGGTGGCTGCGCTCGGTCGGGCTGAAATCTGGCCAACATCTGATTCATCTGATTGGCATAATAGACCCGACTGACCATCAGGTTGGCGAGGTTTCGCTGGCGTCCGATCTGCTCCAGATTGTCCTGGGTGATGTTCCCCGTACTGGCGTAGACGACCGGGGAGGGCCGGCCCATGAACATGAACACCAAGGTAATCGCCAGACCGAGTACGGCACCCAGAATGGCGTTCTCGCCCGATTTTCCGTCTTTGGCTCCCCAGATCCAGCCGACAACCGCCAAGCTTCCGATCACCATCGCCGCGATGCTGACCGGGGACATCTGGTTCGAGTTGGTCGTCGTATCGGTAATGATGAAGGACAACACCGCGATGCCGGTGACAGCCGCCAGAAGAACCTTCTTATGGTGGCGGAGGAGTTCAAACGGGGTCGACATCCGTGATCCTTTAGACTGCAAGACGCGCCCGGGAATTCGAGCGTGAGAGACCTAGTGACTCTCTCCGGCTTCCGTGGGAAGGCCAATCGAGATTTTTTCCCGAGTCGCAATTCCTCGGTTCAAACTGCATCATCCCGCAGAAAAGACTGGGGTTTGACGCGGCCAGACACGTTGGAACCACAACTCGGCACAGGGGCCGTGACTTGACAACCCGGCGCGAAATTCCGTAAGGAAGCTCACATCTTGTTGTGGTCGGAAGGTGGCGAGCCGCATTGTAGCTCTCCCCACCCCCCCCGCAAGAGGGACCGGAGGAGAGCCGTCAGCAGTCAGCTTTCAGCAGTCAGCCAGAAGATGGTTGACTGGTGGAGACTGCCTGTTGGGCAACTCGAATCTGGACCGTGGGATAGGCTTCCAGCCTGTCTTCTGGCCTGCCTGACAGGCTGGAAGCCTATCCCACGAAAATCTGGCTGACAGCTGACAGCTGACAGCTGATGGCTGACAGCTTCTCAAGAATCGGGTGATCGGTGTCTGACAAGTCGAACAAGTCGAAGAACAAGATGACCCTGGTGATTGTGGAATCACCCGCCAAGGCCAAGAAGATCGGCGGCTTCCTCGGCAGTAATTACGAGGTGCTGGCCAGCGTGGGGCACATTCGCGATCTGCCTCAAAAGGCCGCTGATGTGACCGCCGAGATGAAAGCCCTCGGCTGGACGGCTCTGGGCGTGAACGTCGAGCAGGACTTCGCCCCGCTCTATCTGGTGCCCGCCGAGAAGAAGAAAACGATCGCGGAGTTGAAGCGAGCCCTCAAGGGAGCCGACGAACTCATTCTGGCGACCGACGAAGACCGCGAGGGTGAAAGCATCGGCTGGCACCTGGCCGACCTGCTCCAGCCGAAGGTGCCCGTCAAGCGGATGGTGTTCTCCGAAATCACCAAACCGGCAATCCTGGACGCCCTCAAGCACACCCGCGACCTCGACATGAATCTGGTCCGCGCCCAGGAAACCCGCCGCGTCCTCGACCGGCTCTACGGCTACACCCTCAGCCCGCTGCTCTGGAAGAAAGTCGCCCCGAAACTCTCCGCCGGACGGGTGCAGAGCGTGGCTGTGCGTGTGATGGTCCAGCGAGAGCTGGAGCGGCTGGCGTTCCGGAGTGGAACCTACTGGGACATCAAGGCTTACGTGACCTCCCCAGCGGGCAAGCAGTTCACCGCCGAACTCGCCACCGTCGGCGGCAAGCGGATCGCTGCCGGGAAGGACTTCGACGAGAACACCGGGCACTTGCAGACCTCGGTCGCAGGCAAAGTCGTCCTGCTGGACGAAGCACTGGCTAAGGATGTCCAAGCCCGGATCAAAGACGCCCCGTGGACGGTGTCCGCTGTTGATTCTAAGCAATCCGTCCGTCGCCCGAGCGCCCCGTTTACCACCAGTAGCCTCCAACAGGACGCCAACAACAAGCTGCGACTTTCGGCCAAGGAGACGATGCAGGTCGCCCAGAGACTTTATGAAGACGGCTACATCACCTACATGCGAACCGACAGCGTGAACCTGTCCCAGGAAGCCGTCACTGCGGCCCGGACCCGGATCGCCGAAACCTATGGCCAAGACTACCTGAGCCCGACTCCGCGCGTGTTCGCCAGTAAGACCAAGAACGCTCAGGAGGCCCACGAAGCCATCCGCCCAGCGGGCACCGAGATGCTGACCGGCGACCAGATTGGTCTCAGCGGTCGTGAGCTGTCACTGTATGAGTTGATCTGGAAGCGGACGATGGCCTGCCAGATGGCTGACGCTCGCTTGCGGCAGGAATCGGCCACGATCTCAGCTGCGGACACCGAGTTCCGCGCGACCGGCCAAGTCGTCGAGTTCCCCGGCTATTTCCGAGCCTATGTCGAAGGGGCCGACGACCCCGAAGCGGCCCTCGAAGACCGCGACACCGCCCTGCCCCCTTTAAAAGAGAACGACAAGATCGGCCTCCAGAAGATCGAGCCACTCGGCCACGAAACCAAGCCTCCAGCTCGTTACACGGAAGCCACGATCGTCAAGAAGTTGGAAGCCGAAGGGGTCGGTCGCCCCTCGACGTACGCCAGCATCATTAGCACGGTGCAGGACCGGGGCTACGTCGTCAAGACCGGCAACCAGCTGATCCCGACCTTTAAGGCGTTCGCGGTCTCCAAGCTCTTGGAGGAGTATTTCCCCAAGCTCGTCGACCTGCAATTCACCGCCCAGATGGAGCAGTCGCTGGACGATATCTCGAACGGGGTCCAGGAGTACCTGCCGTACTTGCGTCAGTTCTACTCCGGTGAGCAGGGCCTCGAAGCCACCGTCAAGCACCAAGAAGCGAACATCGACCCGAAGAAGGCGTGCAGCGTCATCATCGAGGGACTGAATGCCACCGTCCGCATCGGACGCTTTGGTCCCTACCTGCAACGCATCAACGGCGAGGAAACCCTCACAGCTCCTCTGCCCGAGGATGTCTCCCCCGCTGACATCAATAACGAGATGGCCGACAAGCTGTTCGAGGCGAAGGCGCGCGGGCCAGAAGCTCTCGGCATGCACCCCGACGAAGGGGTGCCGGTCTTCTCCCTGACCGGGCGGTTTGGTCCGTATGTTCAACTCGGCGAGGTCTCCGATGAGAACCCGAAGCCGAAGCGGTCGTCGATCCCCAAGGGCACCGACCCTGCCAACGTGACGCTCGACCTCGCCCTCCAGCTGTTGAGCATGCCGCGAAACCTCGGCCCGCATCCCGAAGACGGCAAGCCCGTCAACGCGGGCATTGGTCGGTTCGGCCCGTACGTCGAACACAACCGCAAGTTTAAGTCGCTGCAGAAGACCGACGACGTGCTGACGATCCAGCTGCCGCGCGGGCTGGAACTGCTGGCGATGGCCCGCGTCAAAGCCGGAGCCGAGCCGATCCGCGACCTCGGCAAGCACCCCGAGGACGACGAACCGGTCGGCATCTACGACGGGAAATACGGCCACTACGTGAAGCACGGGGACATCAACGCGACCATCCCCAAGGGCTCCGACATCGCCACCTTCACCCTCGAAGAGGCGATCCCGCTCCTCGCCGAACGCGCCGCAGCCGGCGGTGGCAAGAAGAAGCCCACCCGCAAGAAGGCGGCAGCGAAGAAGACGACCAAGACGGCCACGAAGAAGGCCGCCACCAAGAAGAAGGCGGTGAAGAAGAAAGCCGTCAAGAAGGTCGCGGAGGCGGAATAGCCCGTCGGCAATTCATGAGGCGTAGCAGAATTCGTCAGAATTCTGCCGTGTGAATCGCTGCCGAATCACGGCAGAATTCTGACGAATTCTGCTACGCCGCCTGCCCCACCCGTCGTCCGAAAAACGAGAGGGAACTCCTAGCGAGCGGCGAAGCGGAGCTTCGGTCGGGTGGCACGGTCTGAGGCTTTGCGAAGGCCGTGGTCTTCCGGCACTCGCCACACCCTTCGAAGGCTCAGGCGTGCCACCCGTCCGCTTGAGCGAATGGTTAGGGCACATGCGCCACCCACAGCGTGAGTTGATTTGGTTTCGGGTACGACTGCGGCACGAAGGATAGCGAGAAGGGCAGTTCTGGCGTATTTTCGAGTTTGGTCTCCATTAAACCTCGCTCTCGACACAGTTCGATTGCGAGCTTTAGATACCTTCGAAGCAGTAGCAAAGGCGGGAATTGATTCCGTTGAGCCAGCCACTCCAGCGCGTCTGTGGCGCACTTTGAGCTATTGCAGGATCTGCAAGCCCAGACGAGGTTATCCCCAACGTTCTTCCCGCCCTTCTTTGTCGGAATGAGGTGATCAACGGAGAGGTGATCTCGACTTGCGCAGTAGCAGCATGCTTGCGGAAGGATCATTTTCAGGCGCTCGTCATCGGCCAACGGACCAATGCTCATATTTCCTGCATTGAGGCCCTTGTACAGACGAGATCTGATCATGAATTGCGTACGCCCATAGCTATCCACGCTAGCCGTGAGGGCAGAATGCGCCATCGCGAGGTTCGCGTATGACCAGTGCAACAACTCGCCGACAGTGGTGGGTTTCATAGGGCCGAACCAGCGATCAACAGAATCGGCCACTGTCGATCACAGCCGCGAACCCTGCCTCTTATGGGAATGCTCGTCGGGAGGCGTCTCTCGAAAAATCGTGGCATTCTGGACTGGAATTGATTCTGTCACGGCGGGATCAGATGTCAATGGGGACTGAGCGGCGACCAGTGATGAGGAACACCAGTGGGAGTCACATCGGATCGCTGCGCCGGGGCCATCCGCAAAGTAGCTGTAGGTCAGGCTGTGCCTGATCGTTCAGGCACAGCCTGACCTACCTTGCTGCCGGTGCAACGGGTTGTTATCCGCCCCTTGACTTGAGTGCTAAGGGTTCAAGTCGCGAAACCAAATCCAGGTTGGTCGTCACGAGCGTGATGTCCGTTACGCCATTGTAATGCGTACGGAATAATCGCTTGGACACAGCTTCGAACGAATCAACACTCACCCGTCCATACCCGCACCCAAGGCAAGCAGCGGCAATGGTTGAACAATCCCTTGAAGCGAGACACTTAATCGCGCAATCGAAGGTCTTGAGGATCGTATCTGCATCAGTGTCGTAGAATGCGTCGATCGAAACCGCATGTGCAACGGCCACGTAGGGTGAATCAAAGGGGGGAGCGATGACGGCGTTTCCCGGTGCGATGTAGTTCAGCGATTGATCACGCAGATAATCGTGGAGGAACGACTGCATTTGATAACCGTACCGCAAGCCAAAGGCTCCTCCAACTCCGCCCGAAAGGTTCAGGTTGGGATTCGCTGAGCAGAGCAATCCATCCGCGAGGTAGTCAAGAATGTCACCGTGATGAACGTGCCATTGAGTCATTCGCATTCCGTCAGATAACCAGCGTTATCCAGAATTGTCTTCTGTCGATCACCGTCGCAAACTCCGCCTCTCGCGGGAATGCTCGTCAGGAGGCGTCTCCCGAGGGGCGAGGCATTCTGGACTGGCATAGATTCTGTCACGCCGGAATCGGGTGTCAAGAGGTCTCTGAGCGGCGATCAAAGGTCATCAACGCCCGTTGGGAGTCAGGGCGGATCGCCTCGGGACGGGTGGCACGCCCTGAGTCCT
>JAYSUV010000347.1:0-4380 GCA_043718945.1 Planctomycetota bacterium | reverse complement strand
ACCGGGAGTCGAAGGCGCAATATACTCCAGTATATATTCTGGCTGGGGTATCACGGTCCGTTACTTCTTAATGGATACGCGGCGTACCAGGCGTTCTAGTGGACGATCCATCAACGGTGCATTGCCCTCTTATTAAATCGGTGTCGCGATTTGCTCGAAGTGGCGACCGGCGCAGCGGTGCGATTCCCGCGCGCCGTGAAGGAGTTGCTGAAGCGGGGACGGGCCGCACTCGACCGCTACTTCGCCGAGGAAATCACCGCGATCGGCTCTTGAAACGGATCGCCACAGGCCTCACGCAAGAACTCGGCGACCTCGTCCATCCGGTGAACAACGAACGCTTTGCCAAGTTCTCAGAACACATCGCCGGCCTCTCCCTCGGAGCCGACAGCGATGTCGCAGCTGTGCTCACCACCAACCCGGCGGGCGAACGCATGGTGGCGATCCGCGATGGGTTGGGTCGAGAGGGGCGTTCGGTGCAACTGGCTGCGGCCAACACCACCCTCGTGTCGAACACGAGTCTGTTCGACACGATTGTGAATATCAGCGGGTACGGCGATGTTCTGGAAACCGCCAGCGCCAATGCCCTCTGCCACACGAATCCATCACGCACGGACGGGGAGGGCCGGACTATGTAAACGCTTGCGAGGCAAATGCGATCACCACGTTCGTGTACGACTCGTCCGGATAAAGCCTCTCCGAGTGTCCACGATCCCGGTTGACTACAGCGGCAATCGAGAACACCTCACAGTTCTGGGAGAAGGGGTCAGGGCTTGGGGCGGATAGTCATTCGAATGGTGGTTTCCGAGAGTACGGGCCATTGGCCGTCTTTGAGACCACGGGCCCGGAACGTCAGTGTCTGATCACCACCAATCGCGTCGCTGGGGATGATCACGATGATTTCACACTCGAGTTGGTCAGCTGCGAGCTGGATGGGGGATGCCGTGAGGGGGGCTGTTTCGCTGGGGACCAGTGAGACCTCGACGGGAACGGTGAAGTCTGGCGAGCGGACGAGTGAGAGGGGAATTCGCAGCTCCTCGCCCGGGGCGGTCTCAAACTCTTGCGGCGCGTGGCTCAGTTTCATCAAGGCCCCCTCGGGCAGTAGCCCGATCCGTAGGATCTGACGCTGGAGCAATGTCCGGACGTTGCCGCGCGGGTCGGCGACTTGGACCGAGCCATTGAGGATCATGCGGCTGGTTTTGGTAGTCTCCATCCATTCGGGGACGAAAATCGGATACTCGATCCGCGTGGCGGTGGCGGGCACGATGAACTCGTCACTGGCCAGACCTTGCCGATGCCGCTGTTGTTTCGAGGTCATCTCGAGCGTGATTTCGCCCGCGTAGCCTTCCAGTCGCTCGATCAACACGGGTGCCAGGAACGTGCTGCCACGATGAACCTTGCGGACATCGTCCATTCCTTCGGGGGTCAACTTGATCCGAGGCTTCATCGTGGTCGTCAACAGAACCGGATCGCACTGTCGGCGAACCTCTGCATCGCCGATCTTCGAGGTTGCCTGTATCTGACAAAGCCGCGCACTCGCGGGGGCGTCAGCCGCCACGGTCAGGTCGATCGCGAGTTCGGCTTGCCCTTCGGGGATGATTAAATCGGGGGGAGCTGTCAGTCCATCGGGCAGTGCCGTGAGTACGAGCGAGATGGGTGCCTTGAACCCGCCGGTCCGCGTCGCCTTCACCGTCAGCTTGGCCGTCCCGCCGATGGGGACACTCAGTTGGGTCGGCGAAGCGATCGTGAAGTCGACGGAAGGCGGTGCAATCGTCAGGCGGTACGCGGCTTCACGCCCTCCGCTTTGGCCCGATCGATCGGTCACTGCCACGCGGTACGTGCCATCGGCGGGGGCAGTGAAGAGCAACTCGGGATCGACCGAAGTCGGACCGTCATCGATCGTGGCCAGCGAGTCCCCCGTCGGACCAAGGACTGACAGGTCGAGGTCCAGCGGCGATCCGATGGAGCGTGCGCTGGCAGCGATTCGCCAGACTTCGCCGGACTTCATCGTCACACGGAAAGTGTCGGTTCCGAAGCGACGGTCGAGGAAGCCAGTCACCGCCACGGGAGCGACCAGTGGAGTTTCCGGGGCGGGTTCGAGTTGCTCCGGAAGATCACTCAGGGCCAGCGGAAACGAGTGGGCCGGCCCCCCGTCGGTCAACAGAGAATAGTGGAAGTTGGAGACATCGGGCGTCGCGGGAAAGGCCACATCGCGGACCACCGATTCGATCTGATTGGCCCCGGTCTGGAGTCCTCGACCGACGAACTCGATGGACCGGGTCTCGCCGCGTTTTCCGCCTGCGGGATAGGCGGCCAGCACCTGCGGCCCGGCGGTCAAGACTAGCCGGTAAACGTACGAACGGTCGCCCGCGTAGTCGTGATCGTTGAGCCGAATCTCGTACGGCGTGTCGGCCTGGGCCAGCATCGAGACGGCCAGGTCTTGCCCCTCGGTGTCGGCGGCATCGAGAACGACCTTCCCCAGCGGATCGACGACTTGCAGCATCCCATGCAGTGGCGAACCGAGTCGTCTCGCGAACAGTTCCAAAGTGACCGGTCCGGTGCGTGGCACTCGGAACTGATAGCGGTCGATCTCCTCGATGAGTCGGATTTGCCCCGCGACCGTGACGGGGAGATCGGGAAGGACTTGGACAGCGGGCCGAGGCGACTGCTCGGTGACGGAGGGGGAACTCGACACGTAAAAGAATCCGGGCGGGGAACCCCCATTGGCGTTCGCAGCTTGCCAGCGAATCAACCCCGGTGGCACATCCGCCGGGATCGTTAAGCGGGCTTTGAACTCGCGCGCGAGTGGCCAAGCGTAGCCGCGCGCCTTGAAGCCGAACCAATAGGGCGGGTCGGGCACGAGTACCTGGGACAGGGGGCCGACGATCTCCATGGTGATGCGGGGATCATGCACAAACACCTGAGTGTCGGGCGTCCAGTCGTATCCGCCCAGCACGACCTCGACGGTTTCTCCCGCTCTTCCTCCGGAGGGGGACATGTAGCCGATCTCCGGCGGCAGTTGGGCATATGCTGTCGTGGCTGCCGAGAAGAATAGACCGAGCCAGATCGCCGCATAGAGCGTGGCACGGAAATCTGCGTTTGACTGGCTCAACGTGGAAGTTGTCATCGGAATCTGGCTATCCCTCGGGGTGCTATTTACGATGTGTGCTGCGAACACGATTGGGGTCGAGCCGATCGGCGCGGGGTACGTTATCGATGTGCCCGTAGCCCGTAGCCCGTAGCTCATGTCGCTCCGCGACTGAGATTCCGCCCGCCAGACGCCGCTCGGACCTCTGGAAACCCTGCGAAAGTCCGTTTCCCCTCAGGCGGAATGCGAGTCGCGGAGCGACATCGCCTACGAGGTCCCAGACTTGGTTTGACAGCGCACTACGCAATCAGTTCCGAGATCACCCGACCGCCGTTGACGAGCGGGACCGGTCGTCCGAGGGGATCGGGGTACTCTTTATCCGCGTCAATTCCCAGCAGCGAGTGGATCGTGCGAAGTAAGTCGGAGACTCCGATCGGATCGTTTGTCGGATAGGCGGCATGTTTGTCGGTCGAGCCGATCACTTGTCCCGGCTTCACGCCGCCGCCCGCGAACAGCACTGACTGGGCCATCGACCAGTGGTCTCGGCCCGCCTCGACCGTGATCCGGGGGGTGCGCCCCATTTCCCCCATCATGATGACCAGCGTGCTGTCGAGCATGCCGCGTTGTTCCAGGTCTGTGATCAACGCGGCGAAGGCTTTGTCAGCGGGTGGGATCAAATCGCCTTGCAGGCTGGGGAAGCAGTTGAAGTGGACATCCCAGCCCGGAGCGTCGATGCCGACGAACTTACACCCCGCCTCGATCAGTCGACGGCCCAGCAGCGCGCTTTGACCGATCTGAGTCATCCCATAGGCTTCGCGCACACTGGCCGGTTCGGATTGCAGATGGAACGCCTGCCGAGCTGCGGGTGAGGTGATCAACTCGCGGGCCCGCTGGTAGTACGTACTCATCGCAGCCGCGCGGCCGACTCGCGGAGCGGTCCCCTCCAATCCGCTGAGGAGTTGCTCTCGCAAATCGGACCGCCGCGTCGACAGGCCAGCCACGCGGCCCAGATCGCGCACCTCAAAGTCGGGCTGGCTCGGATCAGCGTCGATCACGAACGGAGCGTACTCCGCTCCAAAGAACCCCGGTCCGCCAGCGGACATCGCCTGCGGGAGGTTGATGTACGGAGGGACTGCTCCTCGAGATGTCGAGGCACCCAATTCACGGGAGACGATCGAGCCCAGCGACGGGAAGAGTTCGTTCGTGGGAATCGGGTACTCGCCATCGGCGAACGTCGGACGCCGCCCCGTCATGACATAGTGATACCCGGTGGCGTGTCCGTTGTCGGTATGACT
>JAYSUV010000346.1:0-4380 GCA_043718945.1 Planctomycetota bacterium | reverse complement strand
GCTCGAACAAGTTGTGAAGTCATGCTCAGTCGCGTCGCCGATGCTGTGTTTTGGGTCAATCGCTACATCGAACGGGCCGAGAACGTCGCCCGCTTCGTGGATGTCAGCCAATCGCTGTCACTGGGCGGGGTTCCACAGTGGGACGCCCTGGTCTTCGCCAGCGGAGACGAGGAGCTGTTCAAAGAGTTGTACGGGGAATGTACAGCGTCGAACGTCTTGCAGTTCTTGCTGTTTGATGAGCAGAACTCGAACTCGATCCTGTCGTGCTTGATTAAAGCCCGTGAGAATGCCCGTACGATTCGAGAGGTCCTGAGCGTCTCGCTGTGGGAATCGATCAATCACTTTTACCTCCGTATGCGGGAGTTCGCCAAGAACCCCGGACCGGTGCTGCAGAACCCGGCGACCTTCCTGGAACGTGTCAAACGCAGCAGCCACGAAATCATTGGGGTCAACGATGCCACGATGTCGCACGGGGAAGCGTGGAGCTTCGGACGGATTGGTCGGCTGATCGAACGAGCCGACAAGACCTCGCGCATCCTGGATGTGAAGTATTTTATTCTGCTGCCCAACGAAGCCCGCGTCGGTTCGGCACTCGATGTGTTGCAATGGTCGGCACTGCTGGAATCGACCAGTGCCTTGCACATGTACCGCAAACGCTTCGGGCGGATTGTGCCACGATCGGTGGCGGACTTCCTGATCCTCGATCCCCACTTCCCGCGCTCCATGCACTTTTGCGTGGCGTACACACGCAGCTCGCTCTACAAGATCACCGGCAGGCAGCTTGGCAATCCGCTGGCTCCGTCAGAGAAGCTGTGTGAGGAGCTGCACCAGCGGCTCCAGCGGCTGTCGATCCACGACATCATTCAGATGGGAATGCACGAGTTTATCGACAATTTCCAGGGCAGCTTGAACGCCCTCGGGGAAGCGATTCGGCATGATTTCTTCGAGACTCGCGAGATCGAAGTCCTGCCATCCGAACAGTAAGGCGAGTGGCCAGAGTTCGCGTCTCCAGAGACTTCCGAAGACTTCGGAAGTCTGGCGGTTAGCTGACACTGGCCGCTCGCCTAAACTCTCTTGCCAAGCACAATCCCCACGATAAATCACGAGACACATTTCCATGGCAATTCGCGTCGCTCTGCGGCACTCCACCCATTATCGGTACGACCGCTCGATCAGCATGGGACCGCAGGTGATCCGTTTGCGGCCAGCTCCGCATAGCCGGACGCCGATCCTCAGTTACTCGCTCAAGGTGACGCCCGAGAAGAACTTCCTCAACTGGCAGCAAGACCCGTTCGGCAACTTCCTGGCCCGCATTGTCATTCCCGAACAGACCAGCGAGTTCCGCGTCGAAGTCGACCTCACAGCTGACCTGACCGTGATCAACCCCTTCGACTTCTTCGTCGAAGACAGTGCGGAGAATTTCCCCTTCACGTATGAGGAGGCACTGAAGAAGGATCTGCAGCCGTTCCTGGAGTGCGCCCCGACCGGCCACCACTTCGAAGAGTTCCTGAAGTCTGTCGACGCTCATCCCCGCCGCACGATTTTCTTCCTCGTCGATCTGAATCAGTTGCTCTGCCGCGAGATCAAGTACTCCATCCGTATGGAGCCGGGCGTGCAGTCACCTGACGAAACGCTGGAGACGCGAGGCGGGTCGTGCCGCGACTCCGCGTGGCTGCTGGTCCAGTTGCTGCGCCGGATTGGATTAGCAGCGAGATTCGTCTCGGGTTACTTGATCCAGTTGACCGCCGACATTCCGTCGCTCGATGGCCCGAGTGGTCCGGCCCAGGACTTCACCGATCTGCATGCGTGGTGTGAGGTCTATCTGCCGGGAGCGGGCTGGGTCGGACTCGACCCCACCTCGGGTCTATTCACCGGCGAAGGTCACATCCCACTGGCCGCGACGCCCGACCCTTCGACCGCAGCTCCAATCTCCGGCCCGCTCGATGACTGCGAGACAACGTTCGAGTTTGAGATGTCGGTCACGCGGGTCCACGAAGATCCGCGTGTCACCTTGCCCTACACCGATGAGCAATGGGCCGCCATCGAGAAGCTCGGGCAGCAGGTCGACCAGCGGCTCGTCGCCAATGATGTTCGCCTGACCATGGGCGGCGAGCCGACCTTCGTCTCCATCGACGACATGGAGGGAGCCCAGTGGAACACAGCTGCGGTCGGAGTCGAGAAGCAAAAGCTCTCGGGCGAGCTATTGCATCGCCTTCGAAATCGCTTTGCCCCGGGTGGGTTGCTGCACTACGGACAGGGGAAATGGTATCCCGGTGAGCCGCTGCCACGCTGGGCGTATAGCTGCCTGTGGCGAGTGGACGGCGAGCCGATCTGGACCAATCCGAAGTTACTGGCCGATCTGTCGCAGGACGGGAAGGCGACCGTCGAAGAGGCGGGGGAGTTCCTCGTCGACTTGGCCGATCGACTGGGCGTCGAGGGGCGCTGGATGCGGCCCGCCTATGAGGATGTCTGGCACACTCTAGCACAGGAACGCCGACTGCCCGTGAATGTCGACCCGCGCGAATATGACATCGACTCCGACGAGGACCGCAAACGGCTGGCTCGCATTCTGGAGACCGGCCTCAGTCGTCCGGTCGGGTATGCCCTTCCTCTGACCCGAGCGTGGTGGCAGGGGCGGGCGCAGTGGACGAGCGGGCCGTGGCCGTTCCGCTCGGAGCGTCTGTTCCTCATTCCCGGCGATTCACCGATCGGGTTGAGGCTGCCGCAGGACTCGTTGCCCGAAGGGACCGTCGAGGCCAACACGCTCTACGCGGCTGATCCGCTGGCTGATCGGCACCCCCTCCCGAACTATCATGAAATTCGGCGGCGAGCGCGGTCCCGCCTCGCTGAGGAGGTCGCCGAGACCTCGATCAAAAGCCAGAGCCGCGAGGAGAACGACAAGGGAGCCAAGCTGGTGGTCATGAGCGAGAAGCGGGATGGCCGCACGCTCGAACAAGCTGTGGCCCCACCGGCTCCGCAGGCCCCGCCGGGGATCATCAGTACCGCACTCTGTATTGAACCACGAGGCGGGCGGCTGCATATCTTCATGCCGCCGATGGCCACGCTGGAAGATTTTCTCGACCTGATCGGGCTGGTGGAAACGATTGCCGAGGAACGGCAGCAACCGGTGGTGATCGAGGGCTACCTGCCTCCCATCGACCATCGGTTGCAGATCCTCAAGGTCACTCCCGACCCCGGCGTGATCGAGGTCAACGTCCAGCCCGCCCGCAACTGGCAGGAGCTGACCGACATCACCGTCGGACTCTACGACGATGCCCATCACACTCGACTGGGCACCGAGAAGTTCCAACTCGACGGCAAGCACACTGGGACTGGGGGCGGCAATCACATCGTCTTGGGCGGAGCCACTCCGCAAGATAGCCCCTTCCTGCGGCGGCCCGATGTCCTCCGCAGCTTGATCTGCTACTGGAACAACCACCCGTCGCTGTCGTACCTCTTCTCGGGTCAGTTCATTGGCCCCACCAGCCAGGCCCCGCGCGTCGACGAGGGCTGTCGCGATGCCATCTACGAACTCGAAATCGCCTGCGAACAGATTCCGGAGAAGCAGCTCGTTCCGCCGTGGCTTGTCGATCGCATATTCCGCAATCTGATGGTCGACATGACGGGGAATACGCATCGTGCGGAGATCTGCATCGACAAGATGTACTCGCCCGACAGCTCGACCGGGCGGCTCGGCCTCGTGGAACTGCGAGGGTTCGAGATGCCACCGCACGCTCGCATGAGTCTCACTCAACAGCTGCTGGTGCGGTCGCTCATCGCCTGGTTCTGGGAGACTCCTTACCGCGAGCGACCGATCCGCTAGGGCACGGCGCTGCATGACCGGTTCATGCTGCCGACTCCGCTGAAGGCCGACCTGCAAGATGTCTTGAGAGATCTGCGGCAGGCGGGGATGCCGTTCGAGTGGGACTGGTTCGAGACCCACTGGAACTTCCGCTGCCCGGTCATCGGCACGGTGAACTACGACGGGATGCAGATGGAGGTTCGCACCGCGATCGAGCCGTGGTATGTGCTGGGCGAGGAACCCGCCGGAGGAGCCACCGCCCGGTACGTCGACTCGTCGGTCGAACGCTTGCAGATTCATCTGTCGGGTCTGACCTCGACACGCTACGCCGTGACCTGCAACGGACGACCGGTTCCCTTGCATCCGACCGCTGTCGAAGGCGAGTTCGTTGCCGGGGTTCGATACCGAGCCTGGCAACCGCCCAGCTGTTTACATCCGACGATCCCTGTTCATACGCCCCTGACATTCGATATTGTCGACTTGTGGCAGCAACGATCGATCGGCGGGTGCCGATTCCATGTGGATCATCCGGGTGGCCTCAACCCGGTGAGCTTCCCGGTGAATGCACTGGAAGCGGA
>JAYSUV010000345.1:0-4402 GCA_043718945.1 Planctomycetota bacterium | reverse complement strand
GGGCGGGGTGGGCGGGGTGCCCGGGGGGGGCGAAGGGGGGGCGAAGGGGTGCCGTCTGCCATGATGCGTCCCTCTCGCAGTTGTAGCGCCCCCTGGCGGCCTTCGCCAGGCTTGGTTTCGAATTAATCACAGCCTCGGAGCGGCATCGCCTACGTTCCATCGTGTTCACAGTTCTGTCTTCACTCTCCCGATCGAACTGGCCACACATCCCCCAAGTTTTCGCGTTGACAAGGCACTACTTGTCCATGCGGATTCGCCGGGCACTTCTCGCGGGACAGTCTTGACTCACTCTCGGCCTGCCGCAGAGGCTCAGATGGATTGTCTCACACAAAGACGCAATGGCACCATAAAATTCGGGAGGTATTGAGTCTCACCCGCTTCCCTTTGTGCGTTCGTGCCTGCCTGTGAGACATTTCTGGGGAAAGCCGAATTCATCAGCGCCGAGTGCCGTGTTGGTGCTATCTGCCACTGATTGGAGGCCCCATAATCGGCGACTCTGGCAGGTCGCCACCCTGTGAAGTGGTCAGATCGCGACCTCCGCTTGTCTGTTTTTGGGCATTCTGGTACATGACCGTCGTCTGGCGAAACTGCTCTGGTGAGTTCCACTTGGGTCTCGGCGGAGGAGCGTCCTTGCTCTGAAGCCGGAATACTGTGACTGTCCACGACTGACTTTCAGGATGCGTCCATGTCGATGTCGCGATTGATTCTCTGGGGCGGCCTGCTCGGTCTGGTGATCGTGGGCTGCACGGGTTCGCGGACGGTGTCTCAGAAGTCGAAGTCGACGGAGGACACGGCAGAGGCGGCCTCATCGACCGAGATTCAACAGGTCGCAAGTTCGGATCAGCAAACCTACCTGGTGCGGCTGGAGACCTCCCAGGGGAATGTCCTGATTGAGGTCCATCCCGAATGGGCTCCCCGTGCTTCGAAGCGATTTCGTGAACTCGTGGAGATCGGCTTCTACGACGAGTGCCGATTCTTCCGTGTGCTGGAGGGGTTCATGGCCCAGGTCGGCATGAACGGCGACCCGGCCCTCAATAAGGAATGGAAGGATAAAAAGTTCCGCGATGATCCGGTGATCCAGTCCAACAAGCGCGGCTATGTGACCTTTGCGACCAGTGGCCCCGACAGCCGGACGACCCAGTTCTTCATTAATATGGCCGACAATTCCACTCTCGACCGCCGAGGGTTTTCCCCGTTCGGGAAAGTCCTGGAGGGGCAGGAGATCGTGGAATCCCTCCACAACGGGTACAAGGAAGATCCGCAGCAGGACCGCATCGACCGTCGTGGGAATGCGTACCTGAAATCTGAATTCCCGAAACTGGATTATATTGTCCGGGCAACGGTCGAGGAGCGTTAAGCCAATAAAAGCCCCGAAGTGGCAACTTCTGGGCGTTCGAGACGAAACACGAGTGCGACTGAAAAGACTCCTGTTGACGTTCACCAATCTCTGGATTACCGTAAACAGATGGACTATTCACATCTCATTACGATCCAGCCCGACAAGCGAAGCGGCCAGCCGTGTATCCGTGGCTTGCGTATGACGGTGCAAGATGTTTTAGAATACATAGCGTCGGGAATGACGAATGAAGAGATTCTGGCCGACTTCCCCGATTTGACGGAAGAGGATCTTCGAGCCTGCCTGACGTTTGCAGCGGATCGCGAGCGAAGGTTGCGGGTGCTGCCTCACAGATGAAACTCCTGTTTGACCAGAACCTGTCCCATCGACTCGTCAACCTTCTGGCTGTGGAGTTCCCCGGCTTGCAGCATGTTCGAGATGTGGGAATGGCGGAGGCATCTGATCCCGTCATCTGGAAATATGCCGCAGCATCTGGCTTTCTGATTGTCTCGAAAGACACGGATTTCCAGCAGCGAGCCCTCCTGTTGGGATGGCCTCCCAAGGTGGTCTGGGTGCGGCTTGGAAACTGCTCGACACAGTAAGTTGTGGAACTTTTGCGAGATCACGTCTTGGATGTCATCGCATTCGATGCTGATCCGACAGCTGCGTTCCTGGCATTGTCATAGCGACCGCTCTTCTGATTGAGGAAAGACATTTACCCCAGACACTGCACCGGTCCGGTCGGTGGCTCGGCCGGATCGATAAACGTCCGGTGCCAGTGTTCCAAGACCATCAAGTTCCACAGTCGGTAGCTGTGATCGAACTGCCCGCTGATGTGCTGTTCGACGAGTTCGCGAACGACTTGCGGGTTGAAGTAGCCGCGAGCGAGCGATTGCGGTGAGAGGAGCGACTCCTCGACCAGTGACCGCAGCTCGCCTCGGAACCAGTGGTCGATCGGGACGCCGAAACCCATCTTCTTGCGGGTCTGGATCGACGCGGGGAGCAGGTCTTTGAATGTGTCGACGAGAATCTTCTTACCTCGCCCGCGTTCGAACTTGAGATCGAGCGGCATGCGGGCGGCCAGTTCCGCGACGTGGTGATCGAGGAACGGCGAACGCGCTTCGAGGCTGGCCGACATACTGGCGATGTCGACCTTGGTGAGGATGTCGCACGGCAGGTAGGTCTGCACGTCGACAGCCGTCGTCCGCGTGATGAAGTCGCGGTCGGGGCACAGCTGGTAGGCATCGAGCAGGAACTCCGCCGAGTCGAATCCGCTCAGTTTCGCGGCGAAGTGGGGCGAGTAGAGTCGTGAGCGGGTCTCGGAATCGAAGATCCCAATCCAGCGCAGGTAGCGCCGCTCGGGGGACTGCGCCATGCCGGACAGGAAGCGTTTGACTCGCCGCCGAAACGAATTCTGCTCGACCCGAGCCGGGAACTTCTGCCACAGCGGCCAACCGCAGATCGTCCGCACGAAGCTCGGAAGCCGGTCGATCTTCCCCGCCAGTAAGGCGGCCTGATACCGATCGTAACCGGCGAACAGTTCGTCGCCGCCATCACCGGAGAGGGCGACCGTGACCTTCTCGCGCGTGACCCGCGAGAGGTACATCGTGGGGATCGCCGAGCTGTCGCCGAACGGCTCGTCGTAGTGCCAAATCAGATCGGGCAGCGTGTCGAGGGCCGACGGCTCGACGACGTACTCCTGGTGATCGGTGCCGAGGAGCTTGGCCGCCTCTCGGGCATATTTTCGTTCGTCGAACTTCTCCTCCGTGAACCCAATCGAGAAGGTGAGGATCGGTCGAGAGGAGAGCGACTGCATCAATCCCGAAATGATCGTCGAGTCGATCCCGCCCGATAGGAACGCCCCCAGCGGCACGTCCGACCGCATCCGCAGCCGGACCGCATCCGTCAGCGTCTCGCGCAGCTTGGCCTGCCAATCCGCAGGGCTCCACTGGGAAGATTCGGCCAGCGAAGGGTCGGCGAACGTATGAGTCATGTCCGACCGATACGGCGGTGTCCAGTAGCAGGCGACCGAGAGCTGGCCCTGCTCGTAGATCGCGTAATGAGCGGGCGGGAGCTTGCGGTAGCCCTTGAGGATCGTGCGCGGATGCGGCACATACTGGTACGTCAGGAACAAGTCGATCGCCTGCGGATCAACCTCGCGCGGGGCACCGGGAATTTGAAGGAGGGTCTTCAGTTCGCTGCCGAAACTGAGGCAGTCGGACTCCTGCCGGTAGTACAGCGGCTTCTTGCCGAGTCGGTCGCGGGCCAGCACCAGCCGCTCGTTCCGATCATCCCACAGGGCGAATGCGAACATCCCTCGGAACTTTTGCAGACACTCGATGCCGTACTCTTCATAGGCATGAACGATCACCTCGGTGTCGGAGTGCGTCGCGAACGTGTGCCCCTTCGCCAGCAACTCCTCGCGAAGCTCGACATAGTTGTAGATCTCCCCATTGAAGGCGACCCACACGCTGCCGTCTTCATTGGAGAGCGGCTGATTGCCGGTCGAGAGGTCAATGATCGAGAGGCGTCGAAAGCCCAGCGCCACCCCCGCCTCCGCATTGCCCGAGGCCGCCGCGATGTGCTGCCCCTCCGCATCCGGTCCGCGATGGACGATGAGGTCCGTCATGCGGCGGAGAACCACCGAGTCGATCGCCGCCGAGCGACGAGTCCAAGCTGCCCCGGCGATTCCACACATGAGGAAAGTCTCAGAAAGTTCGAAACGGTCGCATGGCCGGATGATATCGAAGAGACACTGTTTGTACCATTCTTTTGCATATTATCGCCGTCTTGCAATTTCGGTAATATGCGTATAACATTCGTCCATGGACCCGATCAAGAACCCCTATGCTCCTGGTGCTGGCACGCCTCCTCCTGAATTGGCAGGACGCGATGAAATCCGTGAAACGGTTCGAGTGGCCTTAGAACGAGTACGCGCCGGGCGTCCCGCCAAGAGTGTACTCATGGTCGGGTTACGGGGGGTCGGGAAGACCGTCTTGCTGGACCGAATGAGAACCGATGCAGAGAAGTCGGGAATCCAGACGATGCGGATCGAGGCTCCCGAGG
>JAYSUV010000344.1:0-13010 GCA_043718945.1 Planctomycetota bacterium | reverse complement strand
CGATGACCAACGAATGCCAGATGACATCTCGGAGAGGCAGAGTCGAGATGCTCCCGCAGTCGCACCTCCAGTTTGCGCAGGCAATTTGATCCACGGGCCGCCGAAAGATCTGCGTACTCACTCGCCTCGTCGCCCAATGGTTCTAGGCTGAGGTTGTATTGCGATTCAGTGAGTGTTTGGGCAGGATTTGACATTTGTACGAAAGCGGAGCTGTTCGTGGAGAAGAATTCTGCAAAGCCAGTCGAGTCGGCAGGCAGCAACCAGATTATCAGCGTACCGGAATTGTTGTTACCTGTCGAGCAGTTGCAATCAATGTTTGCAACGTGTGGTGTGGGGCGAACCGCGACGCTAAATGAGTTCAATGTCAAACACTATCGCGTGGTGCCGGGGCTGAGCTTGGCTCGTCCGTATGCCCGGTGAAAGGCTGAATCGTGAGGCCACTCACTCGCCACCCTCCCCGCGAAACGTCACGCGGTACTCCACCGACTCGTCATACTTTGGGGGCAGTGGCATGAGCAGGAAGTTGTCGGTGATCACCGGATTCCACTCGGCACCACTGATGATGCGAATGTTCTTCAGTCGCTTCGGCAGGAACTGGATGATCGGGCGACCACCGCGCTGGGAGCCGTTGGTGTTGACGGGGGCGAATGCTTTATCGCCTGCTTGGCCAGTCACCTGGAACGTATAGACGCCATCCACTTCCGTAAGCCTCTGCTCCCAGGCCAGCTCTCCCTTCTCCATCCGGGCGGACCACGCGGGGTCACCGTAGAAGGCGAGGACATCGCGGTCGTGGAGCAGGCCAGCGATGTCTTGGGCCGTGAGTCCGGCTGCGCGGGCGGCTTGGGAGAGCCGGACACTGCGAACCGTCTGGCCCGGCGAGGGGTTCTCCTTCAGCAGATCGGGGGCGACGGTCTCCAGCCGGTGGAGCAACGCCTGCTGATTGGCGAAGAACGCCTCGGCCAACGTATAGCGTCCGGGCTGCTCAACATAATAGTCGAGACAACCCCACCCCGCGTACCCGTACCACGTCAACACGGTATACCCCACCATCTGCCGCACACCGGCACTGTTGAGGAACGCCAAGGCCATCGCGTCCGGGCCATCAATGTGCCCCATCAGGCAATTCCCCACCGCCAGATAGACGCGCGGCTCGTTCGACTCGATCGCGAAGCGTTCCCCTTTCACATCGACCCCGAACAGCTGCCCGCCTTTCGAGACGAACTGACCATTGCGATAGGCGAAACCGATCTGCCAGTCGCGTTGGGTGGCATGCCCCGAGGTGATGAACAGCTGCGACTTCTCGGTGGTCAGTGTGCTGGCCAATTGACGAGTGGAGTCGGCCTCGCCCGTCTCGGAGGTCGTTTCGCCCGAGGAGGTCTTTCGCACACGCAGCCCCGGTTTCAACTCACTGAACCAGACTCCCTCAGAGCAGCGGTCGAGGGCGATCTCCGTCCCCGAGGCGACCTTCTTGACGACTAAGGACTCCTGTTCCGAGGCAATCCGCAGGGCGTTCGCTGCGTCGTAACCGGTCAAGATACCCCACAGGCAATCGGTGAATGGATCCTCATCGAGCTGCCGCGTGAGACGGTGAACCTGAGCCACGAACTCCCGCGTGGCCTCGTCCCGAGTGGCGACGAAACAGACGTATCTGGGGAAGAGTCTGACCAGCGCGGGCAGTGTCTCGGTGATGGCTGCGTCGTATTCGATCACTTGTCCATTGTGCTTGGTCTGGAGCGTCTCGACCACGCGGTTCCACCCCTCATCGGCCCGTGTCTTCTGCGAGACGATAATCACATAGTCCAATCTCACGACCTCAGCTGCGACGGGGCGAGCCGTGATGAAAAACACAGCCGTGATCAAGAGTCCGATGGATGTTTTCATGCGATTACCTGCGGTACGTCGGGTAGCGGTCGCCAATCACAAGGGAACTTACTCCCCAGCGACACGGAAGAATGCTAACAAGACACCGCTGTGGTGCGGAACATCAGGTCCGGTTCATCATTTTTCTGGTGCATCTCGACCCTGAACAAATCATTGGATTTTGATCGATCGTCATTGAGGCCGGTTGGGTTATGCCCGTAAAATCGGTTGGGGTCATTGGACGCATCCGGGATGGTCGACGAGTCCACTGTCCCACGTTCGCCACCTCCCTCCCGAAGAGTCCCACCGCATGCTCACGCTGCTTGGCCCCCGACATCGATACTGCGACGGAATCGGTCGCCGGTCGTTTCTCCAGATCGGGGGGCTGGCCTGCGCGGGGGGATTCTCTCTGGCCGACATCGCGCGGGCGGAATCGGTGGCGACTGCGGAAGGGAGGAAGCTGCCGTGGAAGTCGGTGATTATGGTCTACCTGTCGGGGGGGCTGCCGCACCAGGATACATTTGACCTCAAGCCGAATGCGCCGAAGGAGATTCGCGGCGAACTCAACCCGATTGCGACTAACGTCCCGGGGATCGAGATCAGCGAACTGCTGCCTCAGCTCGCGAAGTGCGCGGACAAGTATACGCTCATCCGGTCGATCGTCGGTCAGCGCGACGAGCACTCCAGCTTTCAGAGTGTGACCGGCTACACGATGGACGAAACGCGGCGGAATGGCCGACCGAGTTTCGGGTCGATGATTGCCCGCGTGCAGGGGCCGACCGATCCGCTGACGCCGCCGTTCATCGACCTGTTCCCGACGATGCAGCATCGCCCCTACAACAGTCCGAACGCGGGTGTCCTGGGCAGTTCATTCAACCCCGTGAAAGCCGATGGCGAGGACATCGCCAGTATGCGGCTGCGGTACATCGAGGCGAGCCAGTTCGGACGCCGTCGCGACCTCCTGGAACAGCTCGACGCCTTTCGCACCGCAGCGGATCGCGTAGGGGCGATGTCGCAGAACTACCAGCGGGCGTTCGATGTACTGGCCTCATCGAAGCTGGTCGAGGCCCTCGATGTCGAGAGGGAGGACCCGCTCGTACGAGCCCGGTACGGCAAGGGCTCCGCGAAGCACCTCGGCGACGGAGGCCCGCTGTGGAACGATCAACTGTTGATGGCCCGCCGACTGGTCGAGGTCGGGGTCCGTGTGGTGACGGTGGCGTATGGGTTCTGGGATACTCACGGTCAGAACTTCAATCATCTGAGGAAGCATCTGCCGACGTTCGACACCGGGCTATCGGCGTTGATTGAGGATCTGTCAGCGCGGGGACTCGACAAGGATGTGCTGGTGGTCGTGTGGGGCGAGTTCGGTCGCACGCCGAAGATCAACAAGGACGCCGGACGCGATCACTGGGCCCCGGTGCAGACGGCCTTGATCGCGGGCGGGGGGATCCAGACGGGCCAAGTGATTGGCTCGACCGACGCCTCGGCAGCCTACGCGGCGACACGTCCAGTCCACTACCGGGATGTCCTGGCCACGATCTACCAAAACCTGGGCATCGACCCGCACCAGTTCGTGCGAGACGTGAACGATCGCCCGTTCCCGATCCTTCCAGACGATGCGAGGCCGGTGCGGGAACTGGTTGGCTGAAGCAGATCACTCATCCATGAATGGGTTCGAATCTCTGCACCATTTGAGTCAGACTTGGGCATCAGTGGGTGTGGCCTCATGGAGGGCTTCGCCGATGGTGGCGACCAGGGCGAAGATCGTTCGTAGCGGCTTTTCGTACGCGGGATTTGACTGGGGAAATCCAGTGGCGATGAGGCAGGCTCGATTTTGTGGCCTCCCTTTCGGAACGTCAGTCCATGCCAACCCGTCGTCGCATCCAATACCCCGGTCGACGGCTCTGGTGTCCGATGGCTGCCACCCAAATTCGGTCACCCAAGACCGCGAAATAGACCGAGTACGGGAACCGATGCAGCATCCCGATTCGGATCGAACCAGATTCCAGGGCCTACAATTCCGGGTTCCGACGCATGCGAACCAAAGCGGCATTCAACTCCACTCGGAAGTCGTCCCCTAAACCAATCTGTAATGCACCGTAGTAATCCACCGCGTCGTTGGCTTCCTGGGCCGCGTCCGGGTGAAAGTCAATCGCATTCACGGACGTGGTCTCCGCAGACTCTCCAGAACCTTTTCAGCGGGGATGCCGACCACCCGTCCGGAATAGATCTCACTCATCCGTTGTTCGGGGACAGCCAACCACTCGGCAGGAGCCCCCTCATCCGGGGACTCCAGCGTGCTCAACAGGTAGTGTGCCAACTCTGCCCGTTCTGGCACGGGCAAGCCCGAGACCGTCGATTTCAACTCGTCCAGCATCGTACTCATCATGACCTCCAAGGCTAGGGAACATCTGGCATCATATCCCCGACACGCTCCCCTGCGAAGTAAAACCTTGCGATTTCCCACGACGATCAACGGGCGATTCAGATCCTGTACCCATCGTGCGATGCATGGGGGAGCCTGGTCAAATCGGAGGACTAGAACTCGCCGGAGATCAACTGACCATCGTTGCGACAACCGAGCTTTTGGTAGATGCCCTTCGGCTGCAACGGGTCATCGGTCGGTTGGGAGTCGATACTGTCTTCGATCCAGCGGACTGCTCCATCGCACAGCAGGATATGCAGGCCGTCCTTGTGCGAACTGGAGAACGAGGTCAGTCCGGCATTCGGTCGGGAGAGATGACTGGTCTCGGTGAGCGCGTCATTCTCGTGCGTAGCGGAGGTGATCCCCGGCCAGATGCCGCCGAGGCTGGTCACGCTGCGTTCGCCCACCATGATCGTGTTCGATGTCCCATCGGTGATATCTCGAATGCCAATCTTGGAGTTGGGGCCCATGATCCCGGACCGCGTCCGATTGTCATGTGGAGAGGGGATTTGACCGGGCCAGAAATCAGTGACCAGCCCCGCCGCCAGTCGTGGAAATGCGAGATGCCCAGCGTTCCCCGAGTAGTTGCTGGTCGGCCAGCCGCCCCGATTCACATTGAGGTCCGGCATCACGTCGGACGGGCAGCGGTACTGCGGGACTAATGTCATGAGGACTTTCTTCTGCTCTGGCTGCTTGATCTCCATGAAGCTGCCCGCATTGTAGTTCAGTTGGTTGTAGAGCGGTGCCTGATCCTCATAAGGCAGAATGGCCGACATCCAGCCGAATCCATTTTGTGATGAGGAGTCCCAATTGCGCACCACATACCCCGGCGGAAATGAGTTGTACGTGTCATGGTAGTTGTGGAGCGCCAGCCCCAGCATTTTGAGGTTGTTCTTGCATTGTGTCAGGCGGGCCGCTTCGCGGAACTGCATGACTGCAGGTGCCGCGTTGGCCGCCAGCAGGAGTCCCATCGCAGCTGCGACAAGCAGTTCCATCCGGGTGAAACCGGGGCAAGAGCGTTTTTTGTTGTGTGACATATGAGTCTCCCACGAAGCAGAAGAAATGGTCGAGAGGAAGGCTTCCGTGAATCGGGATTGGACGCTGCGGGTTCAGAAGTCCAGAAGTCTGACGACTTCTGCTACGGCAGTTCGACCAGCCGCCAATGTTCGCGAATCCGTTCGAACTTCAGGATCGGTTCGAAGGCGGCGGGGTTGGACTGCATCTTCTCTGCCCGAGCGGAGAGCTGTTCGATCTGGGTCTGTGTCTCTGTCACCTGGTCGTAGAACCTCCAGGAGCCGCCGACCTTCTGGAAGCGCACTTCGCGCTTCGATTCGTTTTTGTCGCGTCCAACCAGTGTGGCCGTCACGGTGTCGCCGACTGCCTTGAGAGGCAACTTGGCGAGGACTTCCAGATCGGCGATCATGGCGACCGCCAGAGCGGGATTCTGCTCAAACACCAGAGCGGTTTCCTGAACTAGCTCGTTCTCGCTCAACCGATCCACTTCGGACACGGGGAGCATCTGCTGAATAAAGGCGTCATACTTCTTGGCCTTGAGATCCGCGATGGCGAGTTGCAGTGCCTTGCTCACATCCCCGCCATAGCCTTTGACGGCGGTCTCTCCTGGCTTGTCCGGTGCCGCCGGAGTCGCGGGAACCTCGGCGGCTGCAGGCTCTGCCGCGGGCATAAAGAGAACATCATGGTTGGTGCCCTCCATCGTGCCGGTCTGACACTTCATCAGTTTCGACTCAAATCGCTTCAGCACAGACTTCGTGCGCCGCAGGTCGTTGGCCGCATTCGTCACCCGGTTCAGCTGTCGCAGTTTTCGGGCCACATCGATCGGGTAGTAGTCCTCAATGAACTGCTCGACCTTGTCCTCTTTGAGCAATGACAAGGCGTGTTCGATGTCTTGGAGGAGCATGGCCTGGTGCTCGGCATCCGGCCCCTCCACCGGGGCCGCATCGGCTGGAGCAGCGACTGGCGGTTTCTTCGTAGCAGCCGGAACCTGGAAGTACCCACCGATGTTCGAGGTGGCGTCCAGCTGCGCCGAACCGGACGGAGTCGTCCACCAACTGCCACTCGCGATCCCAATGAATAACACAGCCACGCCACCCGCCAGCCTCTTCCCCGCCGAAGCCAATGGGAAGCGGTTCGTTCCTTCACGATTCATCATTGGAGAACTCCCGTCGTGTGGTACTGGTTGTAAGCAATCATTGGCAGTTTGCCCCAGCCGCCTTGAGATTTCAACTCCGTTGCAATCGAGATTTGCTGGCAGCCTACCCGCACTGCTCGCCTCACGGCAGAAAGTGAATCGAATCGAGGTTCATCAGTCCGCCCTGCTGCTTGTCATTCACGAAGCGGAAGAACAGGTCGTGTCGCCCCTGGGTCTGGGGGATTTCGACAGTGCGGTCGTAGAACTGTTCCCAGTTACCGTTGACCTCGACGGGGGCTGTCGCGAGGAGTTCGCCGTCGATCGCACCGTGGCGGACTTCAATCGCTCCGCCCGCCCCGGCAGAGGCCACTCGCAGCGTGATGTGCCGGATGCGGTCAAGCTTGAGGCCAGCGAACTTCAGGTAGTGATCGTGGTTGATCGCCCCGATGAACTTGCTCCCGCTCGCGGTCCCGGAGCCGAGGACCAGCGGCCCGTGGACCTCTTCCGCCGTTTCCGCTTCCACAAGAGGTCGCCGCAGATGAACCACGGCATTGGCATTGTTCGCAGGAACCTCGCCCGCTCCACGATCAGTGTAGTTCGCTTCGAGCGTATAGTGCCCGGGCTGGCTGACCTCCTCCTGGATGACCGGGATCTCCCCCACGAACCCCGGGAAGATTCGCACCAGTCCCGCCGGTTGCAGCTGATACACCCAGCTGACCATTTCGCGCACCTCTTCGGGAGTGTGCTGCGAGTGGGTGATCATCGGGATCTTGCCCCACACGCCGGTCGACCCTTTGAGGACTCGCTGGATCGAGGCGTCGAGCGCCCCTTCGACTCCGCGGTACTTGTTGGCCACATCCAGATACGTCGGCCCGACTCGCTTCTGGTTGACGGCATGACAGTTGAAGCAGTCGGTCTTGCGCATCAGTTGGAGACCGCGCGGACCGGTCTCTACGGCGGGAGTTGAGCCCTCAGCGCGCGGGATTGGTCCCTCGGTATATGCGGCACTCAGCGAGACCCGCGTGGGTGAATCGGGATCGATGTCGTTGAGCCCCTTGGCATCGGCCTCGTCCGGATCGTTGGTCCCGTCTTCGGCGTCATTCACGTAGAGGCGGTACTTGATCGGCTGTTCGGCGTCGAAGAAGTCGCCGGGCTGAGGCTCAAGGAATTTCAGTAATGGCTTCGCGTTGCCGACGAGGACCGGCACCGATGCGGCCCGACTGGCCCCGGTCGAATCGGTGACGACGAGTTCGACATTGAACACGCCCGGCTCCTCGAAGGTCACGGTCGGATTCGCCTCGGTGGAGACGACCTGGGCGACTCGCTCGGGATCGGTGGTGCGGATCACGCGCCACTCGTACTTCAGAACGTCATCGACATCCTTGTCGGTCGACCCCTGGCTGGAGAGCGACACGGCTAGCGGCTGCTTCCCGATGTTGTTCTCCACAGAAGCCACCGCCACAGGAGGCCGGTTCCCTCGGAGATAGTCGATGCGGATCAGCCGAGCCTCGGCGTTCACGCCCCACGTCTCGCCGTACTCGATCGCGTAGAGCGAACCGTCTGGGCCGAATTGCAGATCGATCGGCCGCACGAACTTCTGCGCTGGCATGAAGGCTTCGATCTGCTGGACCTTCTGCTCCCCGTCGAGATGCACAGCTTTAATCCAGTGCCGCGACCACTCAAAGATGAACAGCGTTCCATCATACGACTTGGGGAACTTAGTCGTGGAGGCCAGCGACTCGTTGTAGTGATAGACCGGTCCGGCGCACGCGGTGCGGCCCCCGCTGCCGAGTTCGGGAAACTCCTTCGACTCGCCGCCGGGGTAGTACAGCAGCGCGGGCTGCGGCACCGGCAGCAGCTTCTCCCCGGTGTTATTGGGGGACTCGTTGATCGGGCCCGTCACATCGAAGAGCGGTCCGATCTTGCCCGTGGCATAGTCGACATCGTGGTACGGCAGGTTGTTCGCAATGAAGTACGGCCAGCCGAAGTTTCCAGCTGCGCGGGCCTGGTTGATCTCGTCGTAGCCGCGCGGTCCGCGATCGCTGTCGCCCCCGGCATCGGGACCGACCTCGCCCCAGTAGACAATGCCGGTGGCCTGATCGACCGACATCCGCCACGGGTTGCGGCACCCCATCACGTAGATCTCCGGCAGCCCCTTCGAGCCGTCCTTCGGGAAGAGATTCCCGTCCGGCACCTCATACGTCCCATCCGCCAGCGGCTTGATGCGGAGGATCTTCCCGCTGCCACTGCGAGAGTTGGCTGCGGACTTCTGCGCGTCCCACGGAGCGCGGTCGGGCCGCTCATCGATCGGGGCGTATCCCTGCGAATCAGCGTGCGGATGCGTGTTGTCTCCGGTCGCAATAAACAGCTCCCCGCGCGGCCCGAACTCCAACGACCCGGCGTGGTGGCAGCATTCCTTCCGCTGCTCCTCGAACTTAAACAGCAGCTTCTCTGTGGTCAGATCGAGCTTGCCATCGACTAGAGTAAACCGGCTGATGTGCTGCCCCGGATAAGTCGGCGGGGAGTATTGGAGGAACACCCAGTGGTTCTCCAGGAAGTGCGGATCAAGAGCCATCCCGATCAGGCCGTTCTCCTGCTCGGTAGTAATCGTGACCTCACCCACGAGCGTGATCTCCTTGGTCTGCGGGTCAAACTTCCGCAGCTTGCCACCGAGTTCAATGAAGTAGATCGACCCATCGGGGGCGACCTCCAACTCCATCGGCTGGATCAGACCAGTGGTCAGAACCGTGGCCTCGAACCGGCGCGGGTCGACGGCTTCCGAGTCTGCGGCTCGCAGAAGCATCGCAGACCTACTGAACGAGCAGGTGACAGCGAGCAGACCAAGTAGACGCAACAGTGTGTTCATGTGAGGCAAGGCACGGAGACTCAGGTGGGCAGCTGATAGTCATGGACGGAAGTCGTTCACAACCGGGAACGGAGTGTGACGCATCAACCAAGACAATTCCATCGCCTGGGATGAAATCCGGCCTGACGAGAGGGATGTCATCCCTGAGTGGGGTAGCTCCGGCTGCGGGACATCGGCACTTGACCCCTGCCCCGAAGGGGTACTGAGAGTTCACAAGCTACCAAAGCTTTGCGGAGTCGCACTCGATGAGAGCCCTGCGATGCGATCACTTCACATCCAAACACACCACATCCCCATCCGACGAACGGCAGTAGATTCGTCCGTTGGCGAGTACGGGACTGGTCCAGCACTCGCCGGAGAGGACTTGCTGCTGGTCGATCGAGTCGAACTTCGCAGGCGTGGCCTTGACGACCGCTAACATTCCCTGGTCGCTCAGCACGATCAGCTGGCCGTCCGCCAGGATCAACGACCCGGCCCCACAGCCGCGCTGCGACCATTTCTGCTCACCGGTCTTCCACTCAATGCAGCGCAGGGCACACTGGCTTGGGTTATGCGAATTGCCGCTCACCCCATACAGGTGTCCTTCCCACAACACGCTGTTGTTCATGTGGTTGGACATCGTCTTGGTTTCATACAGCTGCTTCAGGCTGTGACCATCGAACTTGAGCAGTTCGCAGCCGCGCTTGTAGCCGGTGGAGATAAAGATCTCGTCACCGCTGACGATCGGGGTCGTCGAGTTGGTGTCGTAGTCGGTCCGCCATTCGCTGCTGGCGATTTCCTTTCCGGTGAGGAGGTTGACGACCTGCACTGTCTGATTATTGAGGCTGACCGCGTAGCGATAGTTGTCGTGGGTAAAGACCGCAGGCGAGCCGTAGCCGATTTTGTGCGGCCCGGCATGCCAGTTGAGCTTCCCGGTCGTCTGGTCGAAACTGGCGATGCCGCCGGACTCGACCAGGAGTTGATTCCCTTCGATCACGACGGAGGAACTGAACCCCCATTCGGGCACCTTGGTCTTCGTTTGTTCGGTGAGGCTCTGCTCCCAAAGCGGCTGGCCGGTCCCAGCGGCCACGGCCATTAACCGGCCATCGCGGCTGACCGCATACACGACATCGCCCTCCACGGTCGGCGTCGCAGCTGGACCGCCCTTGTGGAGGTTGGCGACAAGTTGGGCCTTGTAGGTGTGCTTCCACTTCTCTTCACCGGATTCGGCGTCGAAGCAGAAGAGTGTCTCTTCTCCGTTGCGGTGCCCCATCGTATACAGTCGCCCGTCCGCAACCGAGACGGTGCAGTAGCCGGTGCCGACGTTGGTCTTCCACAGGATCGAGTTGAGGGTCTTGCCCCCAGCGAGGCCCCAGCCGGTCTCGGTGGAAATGCCGTTGGAATTCGGACCGCGCCAATGCGGCCAGTCGTCGGCAGAGAGTGGGGTTGTTGCCAGGCAAAACATCGCGAACGCAAACACACGACGGACGAAGACATCCGTCTGACGGCGAATGAGCATGAGTGAATTCCTTCCATGAACTGCGCTGAGCCGACTAGTTCCACTCGGGGTTGATCGGATGATTCGGCAGGATGCGGTGCGATTTGTGGACTTGCTCCATCAACTCGTCCCACACGGTATACGGGTCGGCGGCGAAGACATGCTCCAAGGTCGCTCGTACCACGAACCAGTCGCCCCGAGCGAGTTCGCTCTCCAGCTGTCCTTCTCCCCACCCTGAGCAGCCGGAGAAGATGCGGTACTGAATGGAGTCATCCAGCAGCGAAGTCGCCACGACCTCTTCGAAGACCTCGGCACAACTGCCGATGAAGAGATCGGGGATGATCGGCGTTTCGTCGGGGTCGAGCGACTGCGAGTTGTGGAGGATGAACAAGGCGGTCTGCTCGACCGGCCCACCCTGGTAGACGAACCCGCTGGCTTTGGGGAGGTCGAAGTGCCCGGCGAGGGCGTTGTTGACGGTGACGGCACTGGGGCGATTGATGACCAGGCCCATCGCTCCCTCGTCGTTGTGTTCGACGAGCAATACCGCTGCCTTGAAGAAATTGGGATCCTTCAGACGCGGACCGGCAACCAGAAAATGACCTCGAATCGTCGGCGGCATACGAATCGTCTGACGGGGAGGGATGAGGGACATCGCACCGAGCTACGACAACTCGATGACACCCAGGGCCTGTCTTTAAGGTGGCTCGCACCACTGCTGTGAAGTATATGGAGGAGGGTTCCAGCCGCATAGGTGCGAGGAGTGGGAGTGGGGCAGGGGGGGGGCGGCAAAATCTTATCGCTCAGTACTGAGACCCGACAGCCGCCGTGCTCCTAGCCCGCCGCGCCAGCCAGGGCCGCGTGCCAGAAACCGTTGCTCGTGTGACGACAGGTTTGACTCAGGCCTGCCTGATCTCGGACAGGACTTTCGGCGGAGAAGAAGATGCATCGAGTTGGAAACCGCCACTTGGGGGGGCCTCGCGCTAAAATAAAGCGGGGTGTCCGGTCGACGAGAGCGGCACGGCGTCAGCCTGCCGAGACGTTGAGCGATAACACGCGTCGGTCCTCTGGCGGGCGTCTCGACAGGCTGACGCCTGCCGCTCTCGTCGATGCAGAGACAACTTCGAAAAAGTGGCGAAGTCCGGTTAGTCCTCTTCATATCGCGGAGTCATTCCCAGCTCATTCAAGATCTCCCGCTCGCGAGTGCGCATCACGGTTTGCTCATCATCAGTGAGGTCGTCATACCCGCACAGATGCAGCAGTCCGTGGACCAGATACAGGCAAATCTCCGACTGCGGCTCCCACCCGTACTCGGCGGCTTCGCGCAGGGCGGTCTCAGCACTGAGGATCACATCGCCGTGGAGCCATCGGCCTGCCCCTCGCCGAGATTGAACGTCGATGGACAGCACAGTTGGGGGATCGGCAGTACCCGAGTCGAGGAGGAAGCTGATCACATCGGTCGGGGAGTCGTGCCGCAAGTAGTCTCGATTGACCTTGTGGATCGCTGGGTCATTGACGATCGCGAGGCTGATCTCCGCCGAGACGACTCCCTCGGTTTGAAGGGTCAGTGTCGCCACTCGTCGCAACTCGTCTTCGGAGATCGCGACAGCGGACTGGTCGTTGGAGATCAGGATCTGATAGTGGGCGGACATCCAAGCCTTCGTGACGTGGTGGGCGAATGCACGCATTGTACGGGAGCGAGCGGCCACTCGGCAGGGAACCGAGGCCAGAGAGGTTTGCCGCCGTTAAACGCGGATGAACACCGATGGGGAGTGATGACTTTCCAGTTTCTCTTTCCAGCGGATCTGTGTTCATCCGTGTTCATCTGCGGCAAGAATTCGTTGTCCCTCATGACCCCTTCACACTCTAGAAAAGTTCACGTCGCCACAACGCCTCGTGGTGGCGATTCGGCATCACGGTGGAACTCATGGCCGCTCCACGAGTTCCGGCGAGGTCGCTCGAACCCAGCATTTCCTGTGGCGAAAACGCCTCATTGGCCTCGGGTGGGTGTTCATTCCTTTGACAGCCGGGTGATGTTTTCCGACTTAATGTAAGCCATTTCAGGAGCGGTCGTTACGAGGTCCACCCGTCCTCGGTGTCAAGAATTCTGATCACAGTCTCGAGTCTTTGGCACTGGGGCTGCATGACCTATTCTCATCGAAGTGACGCTCACCTCGAACGACCAACACGACCCCACCGCACGAAAGACACTCCCATGCTCAAGCTCATCGCCGCC
>JAYSUV010000343.1:0-13012 GCA_043718945.1 Planctomycetota bacterium | reverse complement strand
AAGACGACTCTGATTGTCTGACAGTGCCGATCGCGTCTCCGCTGAAGACTGATCACTCACAACTTCCCCTCTGGCTGACTGCTGATCGCTGACTGCTGAAAGCTCTCCCCCCATGCCGCCCGTCCGCACTCGCTTCGCCCCCTCGCCCACTGGTTACATGCACATCGGCGGCATGCGGACCGCACTGTTCAGTTGGCTGTGGGCTCGCAAGCATGGAGGCCAGTTCATCCTGCGGATCGATGACACCGATCAGCAGCGGAACCGGGAAGAGGCACTCCAGCCGATCCTGCGAGCGTTCAAGTGGCTGGGGCTCTTGTGGGACGAAGGCCCGGAAGTCGGCGGGCCGCATGCTCCATACTTCCAGTCCCAGCGCAGCGACAAGTATCGCGCCGCAGCTGCGAGGTTGCTGGTCGAGGGGAAGGCGTATAAGGATTTCGAGACGCCCGAGCAGACGAAGGCCGACCGCGACGCCGCTGAAAAGGAGAAACGGCAATACGTGAGTAGTCGTCAATCGCTGGCACTCTCTGCGACCGATATCGCCGACCTCGAAGCGAAGGGCCAACCGTTCGTCGTGCGACTGCTGGTGCCGCGCGGGGAGAAGGTGTCGATCCACGATCACATTCGCGGCGCTGTCGAGTGGGACTGCAACCTGATGCCCGACCCGGTGATCCAGCGCGGGGACGGGTCGGCTCTGTATAACTTCGCGTCGGTCGTGGATGACGTTGGTCTTCAGATCACGCATGTCATTCGATCCGAGGAGCATTTGACAAACACGGCGGTACAGATGCTGGTGCTGAAGGCACTGGGAGCCACTCCGCCCGAGTTCGCGCACATTCCTTACGTGGCCGCACCAGCCACGACGAAGAAACTCAGCAAGCGCGAGATCGGCAAGTACCGCACGAACCCACAGTTCAAGAAGCTGTTCGAGATGGGCGATGCGGTGTTGCCGAAGCTGGGGCTGGCAGTGTCGGAGGCCCTCAACCCGGTGATGGTCGAGTTTTACGAGCAGATGGGGTTCCTGCCGGAGGCGATCCTCAATGCCCTCGCTCGGCTCGGGTGGTCGCTGGATGACAAGACCGAGAACATGTCGCTCGACTTCGTGACCGAGCACTTCACGCTCGACCGCGTGGTGAAGGGACCGGCGGGCCTCGACCCGGACAAGCTGTTGGCCTACCAGGAATACTGGATGGGTCAGCGATCGCTGGAGGACAAGGTGGCGTTGTGCCTGCCGTACCTGGAGCGAGCGGGACAGATCGCGTCGCCCGCGACCGCTGAGCAGAAGGCATTCGTGGCTCGACTTGTCTCAGCTCTGGGGCCACGGCTAAAACTCCTCAGCGACATCCTCGGGTACGAGGAATACTTCGTGGCCGATGAGGCCCTGACCTACGACGAGAAGGGCTTCCAAAAGCGGGTGCGTGACGATGCGCAGGCCGTCCCGCTGCTGCGAGATCTGGTCGGCCTACTCCAGTCCACTCCCGACTTCACAGCTCAGGCGCTCGATCCGGCGATCCACGCCTGGATCGAGTCGCGCGGTCTACAGATGGGCCAGCTAGTCCACTCGCTGCGCCTCGCCCTGACCGGCAAGACCGCCGGGCCGGGTCTGTTTGAGTGCCTGGAACTCCTGGGCTGCGAACGGTCGATCTCTCGTGTGGAACGAGCGATCCAGCGTGTGTAAAAAGCCCAAGGGTTGCCACCGATTGGTCTCTGACACAACTCTTCACCCTGCAGGGGTCATAGCCAATAGCCGGTGGTTGTGCGCAGCGATACCACCGGATCTCGTCGCTGGAGTTTCTGTCTCCCGGAGGGAGTCCAGTGATGTTGAGCGCCAGCACCGCTCGAAGGGCTGTAATCCCTCCGGGATAAACGGGCATTGGGAGCCTGTGTCCGGTGGTTTTCGCTGCGCTCGACCACCGGCTATGGGCTGAATTCCCTTCGGGAAACAGGGATGCTATCAGGCGGATTTGCGTCTGCGCCTTGGGGCGGACTCGGTCGTCGAGTTGTCGAGTGACCACTCGCTTGCCACCACTGGGCTTCTTTATCGTCGTCGACCACTCTCAATCGAATCGAGTTCCATCAACCGTCGATCCGCATTAAACACCGGCAGCGGCAAACTGGCCGCGAGCTTGGTCGCCTGCACTGGGTCGAGGTCGGCTCGCTTGGTGCCGATCCCGCGATAGATTGTGAGGCCCTTGCTGCGGGCGATCATTTCGCGGCGGGAGCGGCCCTCGGGAGCGTCGGGCCAGGGGGCGGGGTGGTCGGTCCACTCGAAGAAGTGCGAGCAGACCTCACGCATGTAGGCCCAGTACGCCGGGTGGTCGGTCTGCAGCACGAACTTCCCACCGGGGGCCAGGGCTTGCCAGACCAGCCTCAAGAAGTCCGGCGTCACCAGTCGCAGCCGGATCTCGTCCGAGCGGTAGTACGGCTGGGGGTGGTAGCAGTGGATCTCGGCGACCGACTCAGCGGGGACGTGCCGCTCTAGCAACTCTCGGCCCCCGATCACCGCGACTCGCAGCTGATGTAACCCGCGCTGATTGGCCCTCCGAGTCGCGTAACGAATCACGACCGGCAGGATATCGACCGCCAGCACGTTGCACTCTGGCTGGCGGTAGGCATGCGTGAGCGCCGATCGCCCGTTGCCGACGCCGATGTCGATGAGGACCGGACCGGGACGATCGAACAGTTCGTCCCAGTGAAACAGCCCCTCGGGCAGCTTCTTGAGAGCCGCCTTGGCCCACTGGTCCGATTCCCGAATTCGACCGGGGAACGGAATACCGAACTCGTACTCAATGCCGTCGTCGGAGATGTCGGTCCCGTTCACGTGTGGTCGCTCGCTCGCAGATTTCGGTCGTTCAGGCTTCGGTCCCCAGTATGAAGGAGTCCCAGCGACATCGCTAGCGCGGCCACGACTCGCTAATTTGTGACTTTGACTCGGGCAGGGATGTCTCACACAAAGCCACGAAGGCACAAAGCGAGGTCCATCGATCACCGGATGCTGCCCATTGATCCACACTTCGTGCCCTTGTGCCTTTGTGTGAGATTTTTCTTTGAATTGCGATTCCCCGCAGTGTGACACAGTGGCCAGCCGCCCAGCCGTGTTCAGCGCGACACGCCTCTCTTCCCCCGGTTGGGGGGCATGCTACAATCTGGATTCCCTTCAGGAGTCCGCACGGAATGCTTACCCATCTCAAGATTTTCTCGGTCGAACAGATCGGCGAGGTCGTCATCGTCACGCCCGCCGGTGACGGGAATGGCTTTCGCTATAACGATCTGCACTCCGAGACGAACGCCATTCGCGGCCACATGATGAAGCCGGGGGCGAAGCATCTGGTCGTGAACCTAGAGAAGATGGATTACTTCGGGTCCGAGTTCATCGGGGCACTGGTGTCGATGCTGCGCGAGGTGAAGACACGGGGAAACAAGGGGTGTATCTGCTCGGCCAATGCTCAGATGCTGGGGGTGTTGCAGAACATGAGCTTGTTCAAGCTGTGGCCGCACTATGCGACGCGGGACGAGGCCATCGCGGCGGCGACGACGTGACATGTGAAAAGCCCAGTGGTTGCAACCACTGGGCTTTTCACATGAGTTATCCATCCATCGCCCCGAGGTCGCGGCCCGATTGGACGGCCTCGTAGTTCTGCTGGAACATCGCGACCAGACGTGTCGCAGCTGAGTCGTACGCCGCCTTGTCGGCCCACGCTTCTCGCGGGTTGAGGACCGTGCCCGGCACTCCGGGGCAGCGCTGCACGCGGTGCAGGCCGAAGATTGGGGCGGTTTCAGTCGGGGCGTTCCGCAACTCGCCGGAGTGGATGGCATCGATGATCGCCCGCGTTTCGGCGAGCTTCATCCGCTGTCCGATGCCGGGTGGCCCGCCGGTCCAACCGGTGTTGACCAGCCAGACCTGGGCCTGGTGCTGTTGGACCTTCTGAGCGAGAAGCTCGGCATACTTATTCGGATGCCAGACGAGGAACGGCCCGCCGAAGCACGGCGAGAACGTCGCCGTCGGCTCGTTGACCCCCTGCTCTGTCCCGGCGACCTTGGCGGTGTACCCGTTGACGAAGTGAAACATCGCCTGCTCGGGAGTCAGCCTCGACACCGGTGGCAGCACGCCAAACGCATCGCACGTTAGGAAGATCACCTCCGACGGATGCCCCGCCACGCACGGCAGCTTGGCGTTCGGCATGAACTCGATCGGGTAGGCCCCGCGCGTGTTCTGCGAGATGCGGGAGCTGTTGAAGTCGACGTGATGATGGGCGGGGTCGTAGACGACGTTTTCGAGGACCGCTCCGAAGCGGAGGGCCTGGAATATCTCCGGCTCGCGCTCGCGGGAGAGGTAGATCGCCTTGGCATAGCAGCCCCCCTCGACATTGAAGATGCCGTCGTCGCTCCAGCAGTGTTCATCGTCGCCGATCAACTGGCGACTCGGGTCGGCGGAGAGCGTGGTTTTGCCAGTGCCGGAGAGCCCGAACAGGACCGAACTGTCACCGGTCGCCGGGTTGCAGGTCGCCGAGCAGTGCATCGACAGCACGCCCCGTTTGGGCATCAAGTAGTTGATGATCGTGAACACCCCCTTCTTCATCTCGCCCGCGTACTCGGTGCCGAGGATCACGAGTTCGCGCTGCTCGAAGGAGAGATCGACGCTGGTCGACGAGGTCATGCCGGTCGTGTAGCGATTGGCCGGGAACCGCCCGGCGTTGAAGATCACGAAGTCGGGCTCGCCAAAGTCCGCCAGCTCCTCATCGCTCGGACGGATGAGCATGTTGTGCATGAACAGCGCGTGATAGGGACGCGAGCAGATCACCCGAACCTTGAGCCGGTACTTCGGATCCCACCCGGCATAGGCGTCAATGACGTATAGTCGCGGTTGGGTGTTGAGGTAATCCTTCGCCCGTTCGCGATTGATGTTGAACGTGGTCTCATCGAGTGGGAAGTTCACTGGCCCCCACCAGACATCGCCCTCGGTCAGCGGGTGCCGCACGACCCGCTTGTCCTTCGGCGACCGCCCGGTCTTCTCGCCGGAGTAGGCGATCAATGCCCCGCTATCGGCAATCGTCGTCCCCGGCTCATGGCGAATCGCCTCCTCGTACAACACAGACGGAGCTGGGTTCCGCAGGACGTTCTGCACGGTAATCCCGTGGGCCGAGAGACTGAAAGACTCCATCACACTCACCTTTATCGATCCCTGATTGGTGTCCGTCGAGCGTTTTGATCTGCGACGGTCTGTTGAGCGATGGCGAAGGATAGCAGAATGCCAGGCCGACGACTTTTTGTGACGGTTTCGTTGTCAGTAGTGAATGCCCCCCTGCAGCATGAGCGGCCCTCAGTTTCATCGCCCTATCGAGGGGACTACTCCTTGACTCGGAAGTAGATTCCGAGCCCCAGAAGCATCGCGGGAACGAAGGCTGCGAGAACATACTGAAAATAGTTCTTGCGCGAGACGACATCACTCCGCCCCGCGAAGAACCGCTCCCAGTACGGAGCGAGGCACGGCCAGAGCAGCAACAGTGCCACGATCAGAACCCAATGTTGAATTCCATCCACTAGGAACGTGCGTCCATGTCCCGCCAAAGTGCTGATCCAACCCGCTACGTCTACTGGGCGCATTCCCGGCGTCTGATGCAGGAAGAAAGCAAAGATTAGAAGCAGTATTAACCGGATCAGCATCGCACACGGATACAAGAGCAGGAGGGGCATTAACGCATCTGGGCGTCCGAACATCCGCCTGAGCCATCCCGGTGGGTGTGTCAATGCTTGAAGCAAGCGTCGAAGCCGACTCTCCGGGGCCGAGAGGTGATCGAGTGCCATCCCCGGATAACCCGACTGCACAACGAATCGATCCGCATGCAGCTCCGCGCACCAGATGGATGCGACCGGAAGCGAGAGTGAGGCTGCAAGTTTAAACAGGAACGCCAGTTGAACACACAACAACCCTTGAGTATAGAACCACGCCCAGCCCAGTCGACTGTTGCTGCGAGGGACACCCTGAAGGTAGGAGTCTTCCATCACCTTCGCGTGTTGCTCTCTTATGGGACGCATTACCTCATCCCATTTCGATTGAAACTCAGGAGTGGGTGGTTGCATCTCTGCCAGTTGAGTCGATTGGTTAAGCGATTCCTGATGGGACTGCGACTGAACTTTCGTGTTCTGATAGACCTGCCAAGCGGAAAATGCCAGCACCAAGACTGACCCGAGCATCGAAAGAAAAAGGAGACTGCGCAAAAAGTCGGCCATGCCTACGACTCGATAGTCACCTCGGCGAAGATGCGCGACCTCGTGCATCAGAATTGCCTCGGCGGCTGGCCGATCCTTCCGAAACAGCTTGGCAAAACCTCCGAACAACACCACGCCGGAACTGAGCCAGCCCGTCGGAATGACGTACGCCGTCAGTCGGGACATGTTCCAGTTGCAGTAGACCTCTGTTCGCGGTGACATCTCGCTTAGCAGACGTATCCCGTCCGCGCAGATTGCGGATTCAGGGCCGACTCGTTGAAACCCATGTATGCGTTGCAGTGACTGCATGCGGGATCGCCATGCCAGCGACCAAAGAATTGAGGCCAACAAAATAAAAGTTGCGAGGTTCTCGACAGCGAAACCTGTATAATGGAAAAGCAGATTCACGGGTTTTGTGGCCCCCCCTCGCTTTATCATGTCAGCATTGTATGTCGTCTCGATGGCGATAAATTTTTGGGTGAGATTCCATTTCGGAATCAACGCCTGTGGGACAAACACCAGCCACATCACCATCCAGAAATAGAGCCACGGCGGCGGGCCCGCATCCATCCGGGGTTCCGGCAGCGATGGCGGTGGAACTGCGTCTGGATGAGTCATCCCGTCCGAAGAGGTCAATCCGTTCATGCGCCACCCGCTTTCACGAGGGTCTGCACGAATTGCGTGGCATGTTCAGGCTGTTGCGAGAGGCGCAGAATGACGCGACGGGCCACTCTTTCACTATCGGATTTTCTCACCCCACGTCGTAGCAGTTCATCAGCGATCGTCCAGCACGCTCTCTCCAACAGAACCCGATCCGCTTCGGGCACGTCGTCGGTCCGTGACTTGTCGCCGTCTTTGCCTCCCCCAACAATCCGAGTTCCCAACTGTCCGATGTCCAGACAAGCGCTGAGGGACTTGACCACAAGCTTGACATGCTCGGATCCCAATACGGCAATCACCAGCGTTCCGGCACCTGCGAGAGCACCGAAAACCTGCGGGACCATGGCCAGCACCTCATTCGGTGAATACCCCCCGGCCACGCCATGACTCGTGGCAAAGAGGTCTGCTTTGGATTGACCTCCTTTGAGATAAGCATCGAGCCACAATGGCGCAAGATCGACTTCATCTGGAGCGACCACTTCGGCGAGTGCCTGCGCCCATTCATGAGATGTCATGATTCACGTTCTCCGGCAAGCAGGAATGGGGGGAAGCATTTGGAACATCCTAAAAATACCCCGACGATTGTCAAGGACAATACGGTCAAAGGCGTGGCCTCTCCGGGGTCGCGTTGGACCATACCGTAGGGGCGCAGCCAAAAGAAGTCAGTCGCTGAACGTGGAATCCCAACCCAGGGCCACTCTGCCTGAAACGTCCAGCGTCACTTCACCGCCGTCTTCGTGAAGTGATCGATTACCACCGGTAGCCACAGCGCCGCGGTGTAGTGTCCGAGAGGAACTCCAAGCGGTGTTGATTTCCTCGTTCCCAAGCCCCGCTTGGTAACGAGGGAATCTAGTAACCCGACGCGTCAGCGAGGGCGTGCGTCTCTCGATTTTTTGCGAGAGATCAGCCCTCGTAATACGCATCAGTCACTCAGCTGCTACGGGAGATGCTTGGTGAGACTCCTCGCTGCGCTCGGCCCTCGCTGACGCGTCGGGTGACTGATATTGAGTCCGCCAATTTCCCTCGGTCCCAAGCTCCGCTTGGGACCGCATATCCCCGAAGCTCTGCTTCGCCTCGCACGGCAATCAATTTCCGAACTCTGTGTGACCAACTCGCACCGGGAACGTGTGAAGGCACGCACCGCGCTCCGCTCCGCAGAGCCTTCGCGTCGCGGCTAAACGGGATTGCTGATACATTGTCGAGCTTCATTCCCCGCTCCCCGTGATCGTTCCGCTCCGGCATGTCCTCCCCGTCTAGCCCGTACGAGTCTGAATCCGCAGCGATCTACAATCGCTCGTTCTGGCTGGCCTATGCCGCGAACATGTCTTTGGTCGCCGCCAATACTCTGACATTCCGGTTCGCCGAATTTGTCGACCTGCTGAAGGGGACCAAGTCTGACACGGGACTGATCGTGGGCATCGCCCTGGCTGGGTCGCTGATCTCCCGCATTTGGCTGGGGCAGGCGATCGACCGCTTTGGCGTACGGAAGCTGTGGATGCTGGGGACAGCTTTGTTTCTGATCGGTGGCCTGGGGCTGTGGGGGACGCGGGAGTTGGGTCCGCAGATTTACCTCGCGCGCACGGCTTATGCAATCGGTATTTCGGCGATGTTTGTCTGCTCGAATCTGCATATCCAGCTGCGAGTGCCGGCTCATCGGCGGACCGAGGCGATCGGCAGTCTGGGGTCGAGCGGGTTTGTCGGCATGGTGGTCGGGGCTCAATTGGGAGACTGGATGTTCTCCCACGCGCAGGGGATGGAGCGGTTCACGATGCTGTTCGGAGCGACCATCGCGTTCGGACTGTTGTACTTGGTGTTCGTGCTGACACTGACCCAGCGCGACAGCCACATCACGCCCGAGGTGACGCCGCACGCGCATGTGCTGCTGCGACGATACTGGCCCGGTGCCGTGGTCCTCGTCGCGCTGATGATGGGCTTGGGGTTCGCGGTGACGATGGTGTTTCTGACCCGACTGGCGACGGAGCGGCACCTCGCGGGGGTGAAGGTGTTCTTCACCGGCTATGCAGTGGCTGCATTCTCAGTGCGGTTGCTGACCCGCAAGTGGAGCCGGACATGGGGCCGCCGGGTGCTGATCTTGTTGGGGCTGGTCGGACACGCGATTGGGCATGCCTGGCTCATCACTGTGCAGTCGGAGTGGCAGTTCGTCGGCCCGTCGCTCTGCATCGGGTTCGGGCATGCGCTGCTGTTTCCCTGCGTGGTATCGCTCGGGGCCGAGACCTTTCCGGAGCAGTATCGCGGGACCGGCACCACGATGATCCTGGCCTTTGCCGATTTGGGAATGGCGGTGACCTCACCGGTGTTGGGGCGGCTGCTCGATTTATGGGGATTCACCGTGATGCTGTCCGCGACCTCTGCGACGCTACTGGCGTCGATTGGATTGTATGCCGTGTTGAGCCTGGGGCATAAGGATGTGGATCTGCATTACGGAGAACAGGAGCGAGCGTGACACACTTGCTCGAATGCCTCCTAGCAGTCCGTTGATAACTGTGGCATGGGCATCTTGCCCATGCTTGAAACCCAAGGAATCACGGGCTGGAAGTCCGTGCCACAACCATTATCAATAGGCTCGCTAGTCCCCTGCGCCAGCAATTGATCGGTGATGAGAACCAGAAGCTGCCAGCCCTTCGACACACAGCCCGACGCCGGTCCAGGAAAACACCTTACCAGTGAGGCAGCCCGCCTGCATATGGACCTTCGTTCCCTTCGTTCGCTTCTGTTCCCCATTTCGGATCTTGAACAGAAGGTCACGAAGGGGGAAGAAGCCAGTGCCCCTTCCCCCCGTGATCTGGCAGCCGCCTGTGCAGGTCTGTCAGGTCTGAAGACAAGCCGCCTGGGGCTCAGGCCCGCCAACTGGGGTGTCACCTCGCCATCCGCTGCTGGCCGCGCCACCCGCGCTGGCTGGCCTCTGCGTGTCGACAGGCCGCCGCCGTTGCGAGGAATCAAGGCCGCAAGAAACTCAAGAAACGCAAACTTCCTTTTTGCGTTTCTTGCGTTTCTTGCGGCCATCCCACCTCGGCATTGTGAACGCTCCCGCTCCGCCAGCGCAGCTGCATCTGCAAAGAACCGGAATGCTCTCCGATGGACGAAGCCGATGCCTGCGATGTCCGTGGCGAGGTGTTGCACTCCCACCGGTTCTGATTGGGGGACTTCGAGCGATTCTCGGACGTGGTCATTCTGCAACCTGTCAACCGACTTCCTGACCAGATTCCGGAAATCGCAGAATCACCTCTTGGCGGAATGGTCTGACTCGTGAGGGGTGGTAGAATCTGCAGATGAGCCAAGTGAAGGGGCGTCAAGTTCCCCATCGAGGCTCAGCACCGTGGAGTGTGTGGTCAAGTGGTGTTTTCTACGGCAAGGGACTTTGCCAGAAAACTGTCATCGATGAGGCTTGCGGAGTAAGCCCGATCGATCCTTCGAGCCTGAGTGGTCAGATGCCGCACCCAAAATCTCAGTCGACCCCGTTACCGTCTCGACAGTTCGTGACGCCTTCTGTGTTTGAAAACCAGCTGACGTCCCGTTCCCGACTCGTGCGGTCAGACGATCATCCGGCCAACGCCATTGGTCTCCTCGATCTGGAGACTGGTGATCACTTTCTTGTCAGCCTGCCCGAATGGCTGAAGTACAACGAACGACACCGCGAAGCGATGGCCTCTGCTTGAGAGGGCTGAAGTTCAGAGGGTCTGCCAGACCGGAAATCCATGTCAGACACCCCTGCCCTTCCCGCTCGTAAGTTAATCACCGACCTGACCCGCAACGGGCTCTTGGCCTGGTGCGACGCGCACGGTGTTCCCTCGTACCGTGCCGATCAGATCCGCCAATGGATCTTCGGCAAACGCGTCAACGACTTCGCTGACATGCACGACATCCCCGCAGCTGTCCGCAAGCAGCTCGCGGAGGAATTTGATTTCTGGTCGGGGCGAATTGTTCGGCATCAGGTCTCGAACGACCGCACCGAGAAGCTCCTGCTCGAAATGCGGGAAGGTGACTTGGTCGAGTGCGTGCTGATGCGGGAAACCGATCGTGCCACCGTCTGTATTAGTACGCAAGTCGGCTGCGGCATGGGTTGCGTGTTCTGCGCGAGCGGCCTCGATGGAGTGAAGCGAAACCTGTCGACCGGCGAGATTCTGGAGCAGGTGCTGCGAGTGGATCGACTGCTGAGTAAAGAAGAGCGGATCACCAACGTGGTCGTGATGGGGATGGGCGAACCGCTGGCGAATCTGCGGTCGCTGTTGCCCGCGCTCGATACGCTCAATGAGAAAGGCGGCATGGGGCTGGGTGCCCGGCGGATCACGATCTCGACAGTCGGTCTGCCGGAGAAGATGCGAGAACTCGCCCGGCATGGGGTCCCGTATAACTTAGCTGTCTCGCTACATGCCCCGGATGACACGCTCCGCACCGAGATCGTGCCGACGAACAAACGCACCGGGATCACGGCCATCCTGGAAGCCGCTGAAGAGTATTTCGTCGAGTCGGGTCGTCGCGTGACCTATGAGTACGTGCTGCTGGCGGGCAAGAACGATGGCCCCGAGCAGGCCAAGCAACTCGCCAAGCTGTTGCGGAATCATGTCGCTCACGTCAATCTGATCCCGATGAACCCAGTGGCTCCGATCGCCTTGTCCGCCCCCGCTGAGCCGCGCACCAAGATGTTCGCCGAAATGCTGGAACATGGCGGAGTCAACGTCACCGTCCGCAAGCGCAAGGGGGCCGACATTGATGCCGCCTGCGGGCAGTTGCGGCTGACGGAGTTGACTCTGGCCACTGGTGTAGGGACACCTCCCCCGTAGCCACGTTCGCCTCGTAGCGTGGGCTTTAGCCCACGGTCTGTCGTCTGTCGCAACGTTTGGTTTGAATTCTTACCGATGCCGGGGTACAAATCGATTTGGTTCAGGTTACACAGACTTCAACACAAAGGATGGGTCATGATGAGTTTTCCGTTGATGCTCGCTCAAGAACAGGGTAATGCCGCAGCTGGTCCGCTGGGCGCAATTATGGGGCTGGGCATGCTGGGGTTGGTGATCCTCATGATCGCCAGCACTTGGACCGTGTTCACCAAAGCCGGGAAGCCCGGCTGGGCCAGCATCGTCCCCATTTACAATATGATTGTGATGCTGGAAATCGCTGGCAAGCCGTTGTGGTGGATCCTGCTGCTGTTCATTCCCCTCATCAACTTCATCGTCATCATTCTGATCTTCATGGCGTTTGCCAAGAGCTTCGGGAAGTCAGAGTTGTTCGGTATCGGCTTGGCCTTCCTCGGGTTCATCTTCATGCCGATGCTGGCGTTCGGTGATGCCCGGTATGAGGGGGAATGAGACTTTTCACGTCCAACGCGTCGAGGGTGAGATACATGAAACGATGGCTCATCCTCTGCGTGTGGGGAGTGGCGGGTTGCAGTCCGAGTGCCCCGCTGCCTCCGCCGGTCACCGCTTCGCCGCCAGCAACTCCGGCAGTGGCCGATGTTCCTTCAGTGAATGCAGCTGAGATTGGGTTTGCTGCGATTGCCTTCACGGACATGGCAGTTTTTCCGGCAGACGACACCACTCAGGGAACTTGGTCGAGTGTCGGGGATGAGTTCCTCTGCATCGGCAAGCCCAAGTGTTATCTGCATACCAAGACACCTTACGGCGATGGCACGTTGCGGTTCGACTACCGCTTCGAGCCGGACCCGAAGGTGACTGACCCCGTGAAGCTCGCGGCTCACAACACCGGCGTGCTGCTGTTCATCCAAGAACCGCACGCGATCTGGCCGAAGTCGATCGAGGTCCAAGGCAAGCACAGCGAGATGGGCCAACTGCGACCCAATGGTTCGAAGGCCGAGATCGAGCAACTCAAGGTGGTGTACGAGGACCATCCCGAGGTGCGGGAGTCGGCGCGCCAGCCGGTCGGCGAGTGGAACTCGATCGAGATCGTGATGAAGGCTGGAGCAATCACAGCCTCGATCAATGGGCAGGTCGTGGCCGTGGGCGAACCCGGAGAATTGAAGAGCGGGTTGATCGGCCTGCAAGCCGAAGGCCACCGCTTGCGCTATCGCCGGTTGCGGTTTGCACCGGGGCCGTAGTGTCGCACGCGGTGACGCTCCGCTTCGAAGACTTCGCGTCGCGGCTAAACTGGCGAGTGCTTTCTGCCGATC
>JAYSUV010000342.1:0-13020 GCA_043718945.1 Planctomycetota bacterium | reverse complement strand
GAGGCATGAGAGACGCAGGAATCGGCGGCTCCAGACGGTGCGAACACCAAGAGACTCCGCCAGCGAGTCGAACGAGATTCGTTGCCAGGTCTGCGATGGTGGACTCGAAGTGTCAGCGAGGAGTTGATCGACCGACCTCAGCTCCATCTTCGAGATCGAAGTCTTAATCTGTGTCCGCAGCTCCGTCGCCGACTGATAGCGCAGATCCGGATTCTGCTCCAAGGCTCGCTGCACGATCTGGTCGAGACGGACATCGGCTGCGGAATGGCGGGACGGCGGCTGCCAGCTGGGGCCGGGGAGTTCGCCGGTCAGCATCTCGTAGAGGACGACGCCGAGCGAGTAGATGTCCGCCCGATGGTCGACGCTGGCGGGTCGGTCGCGTTGCTCGGGGGCCATGTAACGCGGGGTGCCGAGGACCGATTCTTGGGTGAGGTCGACTGAGTCCACTCGACCTTTGCGTGAGGTGTGGGTTTTCCGTCGCTCGGCGTCCTCTTGTGACTCGTCGACGCTGCCTGCCGGAGTGGGACGGGCAGGATTGCCCATCCTACTTTCTGGCTCCCCTCTCCTCTCGGGAGACGGGCTTGACACGTCAGCGGCGCGCATCATCCGAGCGATCCCAAAGTCGGCAATCTTCACCCGCCCCTCCTTATCGAGGAGCAGATTCTCGGGCTTGATGTCGCGGTGGACGATGCCGCGTTCGTGAGCGAATTGCAGCGCCTCACAGATCGGCGGCACGATGGCCGGGGCCTGCTCCGGGGACAGCCGCCCCGCGACCATCGCCTGCCGCAGACTGACCCCGTCGACGTATTCCATCAGCAGGAAATAAAACTCCCCCGCCTGCCCGAAGTCGTGGACAGTCACGATGTGCGGGTGGTTGACTTCCGCCAGGAACTGGGCCTCGCGCGAAAACCGCTCGGCGAAGTCGGCCTTGCTCGCGTGCTGCGGAGCCAGGATCTTGAGCGCCACCCAGCGCCCCAGCGACTTCTGCCGCGCCTTGTACACCGCTCCCATCCCGCCGTGGCCGATCAGCTCGACAATCTCCAGTTGAGGGAACGCCGGGGCCAGCTCCACCACCGATGGCGGCACCCACGGCAGCGAGGGCAGTGAGTCCGCAGCTGTCCCGAGTGCCACCGCTCGCAGCAGGCAAGCCGGACACGATCCGCCCGCGAGAGCAGGATTCACAGGAGCCCCACAGCGGGGGCAGATCGGCGATGGTGCGGCAGTGGCCATGGGTGGATCGTACCTCATAGAGTGTCGCCGTTCGCATACAGTCGGTCGCGAGAGCGGCTAGATCTACATGAGGGATTCTTGAAACGCGGTTACAGCGTTTTTGGGGGTTGCCGAGAGGAGAACAAAGATCAAAGGACAGTTGCGATTCACTCACAACGACTGTCGGCGGGGATCCGCGACGATCATGAAGGACGTAGTGGGGATGCACGACGTTCGAGTTCGTTACCCGCTTCAATTCCGCTCAATCGCCATCCGCGTCGAGCCTTGGAGGCTTTAACCCAGTTCTCCATCTTATGGCAAGCATCGATCCAATCGCGAATTTGTTCATCACTAAGCTCTGCGAGCATGCGACCGCGCAAGCGTTGCTGCGATTTGGAGAGTGGCTCGGGCATCTCGGTCTCTCGGTCAAGCGGGCCAATTGCTGCTATTCCGCTGCCGCGTGAGCGTTCGATCACGGGTCTCATCGCGAGCTATCCAACAGCCTCGACGAACATCTCCACGGTCAGCCCCGCATATCGAATCAGGCTGCGGAGCGTCCCGGCAGCGACTTCCTTGTGATCAGGAACGGACAATGTCACGAATTGGCCAACCTTGACAAGGATGATGTGGCTTCCATTTTGCCGGACCTTGACCCAACCCCAGCTTTCGAAGACCTTCACCACTTCTCGCCCGCTCAACCGTGGCAAGTGTGCCATTACGCGACGACCTCCACCTGTCGTGTTTCGACTGTCAGTGGCATCCCTTGTTCGGAACGAACGGCCAAGCAAGCCGCGATCGCCTCTTTCACATTGTCTAAGGCGACTTCCCGGGTCTCCCCTTGGCTCACGCAACCTGGAATCGACGGGCATTCCACAACCCACACGCCATCCTCATCACGATCGATGGTCACAGTAAATTTCACGCTGGGGGTCTCCGCAAAAAAGACGCGATCAAACGCACGGTCCAACCTGAACTGCTTTCACTCATTCTACCAGGGAGCGACTATGTAAGGTAGCGCAATCGGAGTCGCACCGGCTGGCCCGCACTGGAGCCTACCGGTGTGCCAACGGCACGAGAGGTTTTCTCCGTCCCAAACAGAGCTTGGGACGGAGGGGCAAGAATTCTTACGAATTCTGCTACACATCTAAGCACTACGGCTTCGCCCCCAGCTTGGCTTTCTCGATCGCAAAGTCGATCAGTGGCTGGCAGCGGAAGAAGCCTTCCCAGAAATTGTGGCCTTGGCCTTCGGCGACGATCAGTTGGACGAGGGGCTCTTGGCCAGCGGACTTGTAGCGGGCTTGGAATTCGGCGGAGTTCTCCTTCAGCGGTACGACGGTATCTTGATCCCCGTGGATGAAGAGGGCGGGGATTTTGGCTTGGGCGAGGACGGAGACCTTCTCGATCGGGTTATGCTCCTTGAGCTTTGCCTCCAACTGCTCCTTGGTCAGTCCATACGCCGGGGCTGCCTTGTCGAGTCCGGGGTAGGTGCGGAAGTCGAAGACCGGATAGATCCCCACGATGCCAGCGACCTTGTCCGGGTTGGCACAGGCCCAGCTGCTCACCCACAGACCGCCCCGGCTGCGACCGAGCAGGCAGGGTTTCTGGGCGTATCCGCGTTTCTCGGTCATCTCGTTATAGAGGGCTAAGAACTTCGCCTGGCTGTCGGGGCTGCCGTACCCCTCGCCGACATCGATGCCCGCGACGGCCACCCCCGCTGCGAGGAACTGTTCGTGCATCCATGTTTCGTGCGAGTCGGGATAGCCAGGCAGGGTGGGGCCGTACATGATCCACGGCTGGGGCTTCGAGCGTTTGTCCTCAGGGGGGAGGAAGATGAAGGCGGGGCGACCTTCGACGAGGAACGCTTCACCGGGAAGGATTAAGGTCTTGATCGGTGCGTCATCTGCTTCAATAGAGTGGCCCCCCATTAAGGCACTCAGCACGGTGACGGAGAGAATCAGTCGCGGGTCGACCAGAGACCGACATCGGGAGGACATTGCCGATAGATGTCCCCGTAGCGTGGGCTTTAGCCCACGCGAGTGTGAGTTCTTCCGCGAAACGTGGGCTAAAGCCCACGCTACGGAGGCACTTGTCGAACACAGCAAGAGGCTGACCATGATGTTTCTCCGTCGAGGATGTTGGAGCGAAAGGCGTGGTGATGTGCAGACATTGACTCAGTGTCCCTCATCGATTGCATCGAGCCCAGCTGTCTGTCGCCGCCCTCTGCGAAATAGCCTGTAACTGTATGCAGCGATCATCAAGCAGAGAATCGAGCCGGCCAGGCAAATCTGAATCCTGTTCAAAGAGGGGGGCTCTTGAAAGTGTCGCACAACCAGCGGGGCCTCGATAGATATTTTCTGGTGACCGTCAGACAGGATCTTGTTCATCAGTCCCAACCCGCGATGACGATCAAGCACGCCATCCAGCTCTTCCAGCGAATAGATCTCCGGCAACTCTCGGATGTGACGGACATCCCGTGACTCGACCACCGCGAGAATCTCCTGGGGCTGGGGATCGTCGATGGGAAACATGGGGACACAGATTCGCAGCCACGTTTCACTCTGTTCCTGGGTGGCATACCCGCTGCCCCAGCGAAAGTCGGTCACGAGGATGTGACGCTTTCCCGAATACCCTGATCGATCAGCTGGCGGAGAGTCACCCTTTCCGGCGCGATCAGCAGCAGGCTTCGGTAGGACCAATCCTCCCAGGTCATGCCCGCGAGAATGACACCGAACAGAGAACCCAGGATCATGCCTGCCTTCTGAAAGATGACTCGATCGTTCGGCGTCATGGCCGGTTCTCTTCAGCGAGATCGTATTCCGTGTTCTTCAGCCCAGCACCAGCCCGCTGGCGTCAATGGTAAACGGCACGATCTCTTCCCGGCAGGCACTTCCGCGATGCTTGGCGACGTACAGAGCCCGACCCATTTTGCCGTCGGTCTTGGTCTTGCCCATTAGGATGATCGTGTTGGCGTTGCTCAGCACGTCGCCGCTCTCGATGGGGCGCTCGATCAGGGCGTCGAGCATCGTCTCATGCGTGGTGCAGAGGAGCAGGCAGCCGATGTCGGCGTGATCGTAGGCGTGCTTCGCGATGACTTCGGCGTTCTCGCGGTAGTGAGCGCGGAATAAATCGCGCGCCACCCATTCGGCTTCCTTGCGAAGGATTTGCTGGTAGATGTATTCGAACCGCTCGAACTGGAACGAGTCGCTGGCCCGGTCGGTCGGCTCCATGCCATCGATGACGCAGCGGCGAACGCCCTGCACGAAGTTGCCGTAGAAGAAGGCGATCGTCTGTTCGAGCTTGCGATTCAGCTCGGCCTTCCATTCGATCTTCTGATCATCATCAAGGTCGGACATCGTGACCCGCTTGCCCGTCTGTTTGAAGACATGCAGCGAGTCGCGACGCACTTTGGAGCGGTCCCAGATCTCGTGCATCAAGAGCGGGATATCAGGCGACTGCTCCGTGATCGTCCAGTCGAACATCCGCTGCGCATAGTCGGCATGGCTCTGCGAATCGCCGCGCGAGGTCATGTCGAAAAAGATCCCGCGCTCCTCTTCCTGCTTCATTCCCGCATTGGCAAAGTGAATGCCGAGCTGGGTTTTGCCGATGCCGGTCGCTCCCAGAACCACAGTCAGCGCGCCGGGAAGAACACCGCCTCCGAGGAGTTCATCAAGGCGTGGCAGTCCGGTGGAGAGGCGATGGGCAGGCATGGCGGTTCGGGTGATCGGGATCAGGACACGGGACTCCTACGGCGGGATGGATGACAATAGTGAGGTTGTCGACAGAAGTCGAAGTCGCGCGAGCTTTCGCCCACGTTTGCTGGAAGGCCACGCACTCGCGTGGGCTAAAGCCCACGCTACGAGGAGTCGTTGGCGGACTTGTCCGCCCGCAATGCCGACGAAGGGGCAGTGGGACTCTCTCTCTGTGCAGCGGGTTGGTACTACCGCGTGAACCGTACGCTTTGCACCATTTGCAGATCGCGGTCCTGCAACTGTTCGAGCAACTTCGGCTCGATCGAAAACACAAACGACAGCTGTTGCCCACTGGGAGCCGCCAGTAAGTAATAGTTCCATTGCATCGGGACTTCGACGGCCCCCTTGTCTCCGGCCAGCGTGGTCTGCCCTTCGGCCACCACGCGGTAGATGATACGGCCATCCTCGGAGGGCATCTTCTCGCGGGGTTTCAGGGAGGTGAGTCTCTTCCCTAAAGACTTCTGGATGTCGGCTTCCAGTTGATCGAGCGAGGCGTGTTTGCCAACTGCGGCGGTGGGGAGCTTGGCCACGTTGCTCTGGCAGATGAGGCTCCCGTTCTCCATCAGGCGGAAGATGGCGACCTGGCTGTTCCCTTCGAGGACGGCCTGGAACAGGTGCCAGCCGCGATCATGCAGCATTTGCACCTTCCACGGGGCGGCATCGAAGACCAGCATCTCGACTTCGGGCGGCGGGCTGACGGGGAGCGTATCCAAGAGTGCGTCTGTCAGTTTGCCCGTGGTGGGCGTCAGTTGCCGCGTGACGATCGTTTCCACTTGGGCGTCGATGCCGGGGCTGACGGTGCCGATGTTGGCCTTGATGGTGTAAGACAACTTGGCGGTCGTGATGAGTTGGGATTTGGTGTCGAAGGTGAGCTGGCCCGAGACCTTCATGTCGGTGTTGGCTCCGTACCGCTGGCCGAGGATGCTGCCATCGATCTGGATCGTCGCGATGTCCGCTTTCAGAGAGAGCAGTTCGCAATTCATCTCCGATTTCTGGACGGCTTCGACAGTCGCCAGCATCTGAATCGCCCACGGACTGGGTGACCATTTCGCTCCGACCTCGACGTATTCAGTGGGGAGCAAAGCTTGCAGGGCGAGCGGCTCGCCGGGGAGTTCGAGTAAGTCCATCGATTCGCGCGAGAGCAGCCCGCTGGGGCAATAAACCCAGACACCCGTCGCAGCTCCGGAGGAGACAACGACCCGGTTGTTCTCCGGCAAAACTTGATCGGTCTTCCGACCGGAGATGGTGGTCTCCAGCTGGGCGATTTCGAACTCGCGGGCAGCGCGGAAGGCCCCGGCGTCGCGTCCTCCGGAGGGGAGTCGCCGTTCGCGGAAGCGGAAGCGGGCCTCGGCCACGATGGGATGCTTCTGGCTCTTCTCGGCCACGCCTGCGGTGAAGACGGAGCCCGTCGTCGTGACCGAGACACTTGTCTGGATGGTGCGTTCGGAGCCTTCGGGTTCATGCAGCGTGGTGGCGGCATGGACGGGAGTTGAGTGGATGCTCAAGCTGATTAAACCGGCTAACGCGATGGCCAGCAGCGAGCGCTGCGCCCTCATGGATACAGGGATGGAAGAGATCATCGACACTCCTTTGTCCGACTTTGAACCGTGAGAGGGAATCTAGCATGGGAGGGCGAAGCGGGGGAAGAGCGGTCAGCGGTCAGCCAGAAGGCACATCGGGTCAGCCCGATGGCGACACAGCCGAATGATGCCTCATGTGCATGGCCCGACATCTCGGCAATGACAGGGCTTCCCAGGTGCGAAACCCAGCGATTTCTACTCTTTCGGCCTGAAAGGCTAACAGTTCTCCCAGACCGGGCTGCAGGTCCACCCTGGCCTGCGTAAAAGTCGGCATTATTTGGGGTGGTGGTCTATCCGGGAGCTGTTCCGAGAATCCCCGGGCAGGAATGCCTCACGCGAAGGAGGGAAGGAGGGAAGGAGGGGGAACGTTCTGGACGGGTTCTGTTTCTTCGCGCCTTCGCGTGAGGCACTCTTCTTTGCCATGTCTCACGCGACTCGCTCCGGGCGCTGACGCTTCCGGCTGGGGGGGATTCTCGTGGAGCAGCGACACACACCCACGAGGCCGGGAACAGAAACGCCTTCCCACTCCCGCCCAGATGACGATGCGTTTACGCAGGCCAGACTCATCCATCGGTGTTATCGGTGATTCGAGGGCTGAAAGCCCGGTCATTCGCTACGGTCTGTCGCTCGGTGAGGGCTCGAATGGCCAGCCCGTTGGACCTAGGGAGGAGGCCATGGCCTTCTGCCTTCGCGATGAGAACGACCGAGCCTGCGGGTCTGAAGAAGCACCGTTCCCAGGAGTCTCTCAGGGTGTCGCATCTGGGACGACCTGTCCCGTTGGGGATGCGGCGGGAACTTCGGGAGTCCCCGGTGGCGGGCTGGCTGATTCGTTGGTCGGTGGAGCCGTCGGGGCGGAATCGATCATGATGTCGCTGGACATGGCGGCTCCGCCCCCAGCGGCTGCCCCTTCGCCGTGTCCTTCCTCGGCGGCTTGGCCAGTGTGATTGAGTCGGTACAGGCTGTCTTCGTCGGTGACTTGGCCGAAGACGGAGAAGCGGATGGTGTGGGGATTGGCGGGTCTGCCGATGACCGGTGGGACGGAGTTCGAGTTGTGCGAAGGTTGATTGGAGCGAAAATTGCTAGCCTGGTATCGGACAGTGATCGTGGGGATTCCTTGCGGGTTCATGAAGCCTTGTGAGTCGTCCAACTGCACCCCGCGCGGCTCGGTCAGGCCCTCGCTGTAGAGGAGTGGTTGCAGGGCCGGGATGAGGATGTTCGTCTCAGCCAGCAGGTCGCGGTCGAAGCCTTGGGGTTCGTAGTGGAACACTTCGAAGGTCAAAAAGTCGTGAGCGTTGATGGGCCCTGTCTCAGTGATCACATCCGCGAAACTGGCGGGGAATGAGCCGTGTTTGAGCCGCCAGGCCTGCAGATGGAGAACCAGTCGGGTCGCTGTCTCCGCCGAGAGAGCCAGTTCGAATTGGCCTCGGTGCCGGACGTTGAGGCGTTGCCAAGGGAGCGAGACGCCCAGTGTGGCGGCGCTGGCGTGGGTCGTGCCGATCCAGTGATCGAACTCCTGACCCGTTGTCACGGGCTGTGAGACGTGCGAACCCGCCGACAGGTAGAAGTAGTAGTCAATCAGACGGCGAACTCGCTCCTTCTCGCCGGTGCGGGAGAGGAGCCACTGAGCGACGGGAGAGGCTTTGTAGAGACCCGGGTGGTGAATGCTATCGGAGTTAATCCCCGTTTCGAGTGAGCGGCGGGTATCGGCGTACTGCCGAGCGAGGACAGTGCCACCGGACAAGCCGATCTGGTTCGAGGTAAGCTTGGTCATCGCCGCCTCGATTCGCTCGGCGGTCTGCTTCGGATGGTTCGCCCACTGCCGGATGGCACTCAGCACGACACGACGACCGTAGAGAGCATCAACCCAACCGTCCTCATCGCGCGAGGCGTACGCCATCTGCTCCGTCAGTTCATGCCACTTGCGCAGATGCTCGAACGCGGCGTCGAGGTCGCACGTCTCCTCGTCGAGCTGGAGACTGGCGATCCCTTGTTGAAAGGCGTTCGAAGCACCCCAAAACCCCGGTGGCTGGACCAGAGCGTTTTTCTTGGACTCATCGTCGATCATGGCGTCAAGCTGCGCTGCATGAGGGATTGATTCGTCGAACGGGTATTTCCAGGAGGAGACCGGATTGCCGAGCGGGCTGGGCTGGCCGTTGAGTAATCCCTTGAACACCACCATATAGTCCGCGATCACGGGGACTTCATTCGCCCGGAAGTGGAAGAACCCTTGCAGGCCGATGAATCCCACCACCAGCACCCAGCCGACCTGGCCGATCTTGGACCGCCAACTCGATTGCTCCAGCAAAGTTCGTGAGCCAGTCCAGAGGATGCCCAGTCCGATCAACACGATCGGGGCCAAGGCGGTGAAGTCGATTGGGGCATAGGTCACCATGAGCATCGAGACCCAGCCCCACCAAGGCAGCATCAGCGAGAAGCCAACGATCCCTGCCAGAATGGGCCGCCGGACCCAGGCCGCAGCGAGGACGCCGATCGTGAATGTGCCGAGGAGCAGGACGAAGAGGTGCTGCCATAGCGAAGGGACGGAAATCCAATTGACGTACGGCCCCTGGGGGGCATACAGCCCGGCGGCGATAAGTGGGACTTTCTGACTTGCATTGTCCAACATCTCCCAGACTCGGCCCTGCAACAACGGTGGGATGAGCATGAGCAGCAGCGTGCCGCCCCAGACGAAGACCTTGCTGAGCATGATCTTCGTCGACGAGACCCCACGCTCGGTGAGGAAGGCGAGCGTCCCGTGCGACCGATCCGGGAGAAATGTCAGCAACCCGCACACCAGCGCGGCGAATACGATGGCGAGGTAGCTCAAGGCGGCGTGATCCGGCATGTCCAAGCGATACCAGCCAATCAGCGTCAACAAGACCCAGCCGACCAGCAGCACCGGGACTGCACGGCGAATCTCGATCCACAGCAGCGGGCCGAGCCGCCGGGCCGCACGATGCGGGATGGCGTGGATCATCTGTAAGGCCAATAACCAACCGGTCGTCTTGCGGCTGTCCGCCGATCGAATCCACAGGTCACCCAACAAAATCGTGGAGATGGCCCCCGCGGCCACCATGAGCGGACCAATCCAATCATTCTGAATCGATGTTTGACCGACAAACAGACAGATCGCCGGGGCCAGCAGGTAGAAGCACGCCGTGAAACCAAACACGTAGACCAGTCCGCAAGTCCCACACAGGCCAGCCATCTCTCTCAACCGTCGCCAGGTCGGCTGCCGGACGAATCCCTTGATTGACGAGGGAATCTGGAGGAACGCCTCCCCCGTTTGGCGCAGCCGAGAGATCGTGAAGCTGAGAATCAAGGCTAGGATCGTCGACCCCGCGAAGATGAGTCGCGCCACACTCGTGTCGACTCCCTGGGGCTGGTGATTGAGTTCCTGAAAGGTCAGGACCAATGCGAAGATCGCCGCCACGATCCCGGTGCCGCCGCACCAGCGGTAAGCACTCAGCCACGGCAACGGCGTTTCCGGGGCGTAAGTCACTAACCCCGATTCCGATGTGGTGGAGATCATGGTGGACCGGGTCGATGCCTCACTGGTACTCCACCTCAGCAACATCTTGGCATCAACTGCCACGACCACGGCGATGATCCCCGTATAGATCGCGTAGAAGACCCAGTCCGGCAAGTGATAGTCCGCCAAAATCATCGAGTGAACTATCCCACCCGAAGTGATCTCGGTCAGAGCCGCTCCGATCACGGTCCAGAGTACCTTGCGAGTCAGCAGCGAGTAGAACAAGCCCCACGCCGCGAGACCCACGATTGATAACGCGAAGACCGACGGGTCACCCATCGGCGATGAGGAGTCCCCGCCGTACTTACCCGCCATCTGCCCCGCGAGCAGCGACGAGAGGAGGGCGAACCCCAGAAACGCAGCGACCGCCAACCCGCCATACAACAGCTTTCCCCCAATCAACTGCCGAGGAGTGATCGGGAGTTGCCGCAGGAAGAGATCAGTCTTCGCCTCGGACTCCCCGGCGAACAGCAACGCGCTGGTCGTCATCGCGAAGACGCCGGTCAGCACAAAAGCCATCGAGAAGAGATTCAAGTCAGCATACTCATGCCCCTTGATCCCCCACCAGAGCTGCAGAAGAACCAGCTCGCCCGCGATGGCGATCCAGACCAGCTGCTGGGCGCGGAACTCTTTCCACAGGAGACGTTGGGTGATGATGTTGAACATGAGGACCTCCGAGGGAGGGGGATGGAAGGTAGAATGTTGAAGGAGGAAGGCTGAAAGTGAGAAGCTCGGCGGTCGCTCGAATTGCTGGCAGTACCCCGAAGGGGTTGCACATCACAGCCCAGGGTCGCGACGCAGGAGCGCACCCTGGGAAATGTCGCCCGAGATCATCAACCCTGAAGGGGTTGTACACCCGCTCGCCCGGTGTAGAACCCCTTCAGGGTTCATCCCGGGTGTTCGGCTCCACCCAGGGTGCGCTCCCTCCGGTCGCGACCCTGGGCTGTGATGTTTCACCCCTTCAGGGTGCAGAGGGGAGTAGTCAGGCCGTCGCTCCGGTTTCGAGTTTCGGAGTTCGAGCCTCGGGTTTTCCGTGCTCGCGCTTGCGGTACTCCCTCAGCAGGAGCAGCAGCAGATCCTCCAGATCGGGTTGCCGGACCTCGGTGATGGTGCTTGATGCCTGGCAGCGGGAGCGCCACTCGGGCTCGTTCATGTCGCGGACCAGCCAGACGTGTTCGTGGCCCATCGGCAGGTGAGCGAGGACCTCGCCGGGGATGTCAGGCGGCGTGGTCGCACCGGGACCGAGGATGGCGCTGACCTCGCGGGCCGATTGCTTCAGATCGTCGAGCCGTTCGTGACAGACGAGCTTGCCGTGTAATAGGATCGCCACGCGGTCGGCGACGCGTTCGACCTCTTGGACCTGGTGGCTGGAGATGATGACCGTGCGTCCTTCCGCAGCCACATCGACCATGCTTTCCAGGAACTCGCGCCGCACCAACGGGTCGAGGCCGGAGGTCGGCTCATCCAGGATCAGGACGCTCGGTTGATGTGCCAGGGCCAGAGCCAGAGCGACCTTCGAGCGGTTCCCCTTCGAGAGATCCTTGATCTTCTGCTTCGCATTCAGGGCGTATCGATCGAGCAGCTTCTGGTATTCGCGCTGGTAGTCGCTTGGGTAGAGCGGAGCGACGAACCAGCCGATCTCTGCGACCGTCATCCAGTCGTAAAGGGCGGGCCGCTCGGGGACGTACCCCACGGTGCGGCGAATATCGAGAGCGTCGAGGCGACTATCGAGACCGCCGATTTTGGCGGTGCCGGAATCGGGCGAGACGAGGCCCAGGAGAATCTTGAGCGCGGTCGACTTACCCGCCCCGTTGGCCCCGAGCAGGGCGCACACGCTCCCCGCCGGAACCTCGAACGACACATTGTCGAGGGCCACGATCGAGCCGTACCGCTTCGACACATTTTGCAGAGAAATGGCTGGAGTCATGTTAGAGGGCCTCCTCGGTCAAACGGAACAATTCGGAATCGCAGAGCGTACGCAGCTCGGCCATCGAGATTCGGTTACGCCAGGCTTCCTCCAAAACGGAGCGCAAACTTTCGCGAATCAGCGAGAGCCGCTGGTCGCGACACTTGGCGAGGGCTTCGGGAGCGATCGCGAGCCCGGTGCCCCGAACCTGGACCAGGATGCCCTGCCCCTGGAGATCGCGGTACGACCGGACCACCGTATTCGGGTTGACCGCCAAACGAGCTGCGAGTTCGCGGACCGAGGGGACATGCTCCCCCGGTATCAGCGACCCGTCGGCGACGGCGATGGTCACCTGCCGAATGATCTGTTCATAGATGGGGATGCCGTTCAGGGCATCGATATGCCTGAGCATGGGAACCTCCGGAAGCGGGGCGGATGGGAGCCGTGTTCGGTCGCAGAAGTCGTCAGGGATCTGCCGCCCCCAAGTCCACCGTCTTTGACGAGTCAGTCAGTAGTGATGGGTGGACCATGAGTGAGGGAGACCGAAGAATGAACTTCGCAGTGAATCACTGTTTCACCGTTGTAGTACAGTATCACTGGGGATGTGGCATGTCAAGCGGCAAACTCGCCAAACATCCGCGGGCGTCAGTAAGGATGTGGTCCAAAGCAACTGCCCGGTTTGCCCCGTGGTAATTGATGAGAAGGACGCAAAGGGTTCCATTCGACGTTCCTTTGCGTCCTTCTGTTCAAAATTAAATCGGGAAGTTGTTTCGGACCAGTTCCTAGTGCCCGTCAAGGCTCAGAATTGGGGTGGGGCCACGCTCGTCCGGGAGGGCGAGGCCAGTGCTGTGAACATGATTGGAGTGTAGGCGATGTCGCTCCGCGACTCGCATTCCGCCTGCCGAAACACGTCTCCTATGAGGCCCTCAGGGGTCATCTGGCGGACGAAATCTCAGTCGCGGAGCGACAGTCAGAGACGCCGCGCAGGCACGGGCACGTAGGAAACGTGCCCCACGAGGATCGCTATCATGTTCACAGCACTGG
>JAYSUV010000341.1:0-40184 GCA_043718945.1 Planctomycetota bacterium | reverse complement strand
TCTCGCCAAGGTTCATCCCATCAAGACGGTCTGCGATTGGATCGGCAATTCGATCACCGTGGCTCAGCGGCACTACCTGCAAACAACGGAAGAAGACTTTGGCGTGCGTCGGGTATCGAAAATCCGACGCAGATTCCGACGCAGCAACCGTCCGCACGACCTCGCAGCGAGCCGCGAGCAAATTTGGGCCGCAAGGAAAAACACTGGATACCCAGTGTTTCACCTAGTGCCAAGGTGGGCGATGAGGGACTCGAACCCACGACATCCACTGTGTAAGAGTGGCGCTCTAACCAACTGAGCTAATCGCCCTGACGAATGTATCTTCGTGAATTTCGGTGTGACTGTCAAAGTGGTGACGTGGCTGGCCTGCCTTCGAGGGTCTCCCACACGGCTCAGGGGAACTGCTGGCGGATGTTGTAACGCATGGTCTGGCGCTGGAAGGTGCCATCGCGATCGGTGCTATTCGCACCGGCGAAGGACTCGCCCCGCAGATCCAGCGGAACGCTCGCCGCCCACGACAACCGGCTGCGACACAAGCACCTCCCACACCTGATGATTCATCTCCGGCGACAGTCCCGCCAGTGACTTAGCCGTGGTCAGAGAGGATGCAGCCGTCGACAGCCCCGACCTGCTGTTTCCGATTTCCAGAACGACGCTTAGACAAATACGGCAGATTCACTCGACGGGGGGACCGGCCATGTGCATGTGACTTGGAAAAACTTGAAGGGTCGACCGGAGTGTCAACGGCTCAGGAGGTTCGCTGGGATGGGTCCCATGGCGGCAGAACCTCCTCTAGCAGAGCAACCACGCGATCACGCTGATCATGTTGTTGACCACTCGCGATCGCACTCCCACTCACCGCTTCGGCATCAGCTCCTTGATCGCGGACACGCTCGACCGTAGTCCAGACCGCAGTGACTGCTCCGGGTCGGGAAAATACTTCGACGAATGCAGCGAGGGCGGCGGGGTTCCGGCCTGTTTGTACTCGGCCAGTTTTGCAGCTGGGATTGTACCCAGGCGAAACATGAAGATCGGCACCCCGCCGGTGGCGTATTCGCCGAAGTCCTCCGCCCCCATCACGCGCTCGGCGGGGACGACGTGGTCTTTGCCGAGTTCGGCTACGAAGCCGCCGACCACGCGGGCGACCAGTCCCTCGTCGTTGAAGACAGCTGAGGTCCCTTCGTCGAACTTGACCTCGGGCTCTGGAGCGCGATGGCTGGCGGCGACGGCTTTGGCCTTGCGCTCAATCGCCTCTCTCAGCTGTTGACGGACAGCGGGGGAGTAGCTGCGAATGGTGAGTTTGAGGTGGCAGGTGTCGGGGATGATGTTGTGTTTGGTGCCGCCGTGGATGGCACCGACGGTGATGACGGCGGGTTCGAGGGGGGAGACCTCGCGACTGATGATCGACTGGAGGTCGACCACTAGCTGAGCGGCCTGAATGATGGGATCGATGCAGGCTTCCGGCTTCGATCCGTGTCCGCCTCGCCCCTTCAGGGTGATGTCACACGAATCCGAATTCGCGAGGGCATACCCCGCGCGGAAGCCGACTTGCCCCGCAGCCAGTTCGGAGTCCACATGTAATGCCAGAGCGAACTGCGGCTTGGGGAACTTGGTGTACAGGCCGTCCTTCAGCATGGCCACGGCCCCATCGACACGCTCTTCAGCGGGTTGGCCGATCAGCATCAGCGTCCCTCGCCACTGGTCGCGATGCGACGCCGTGTAGCGAGCAATCGCGATCAGGTTCGTGATATGAATGTCATGCCCACACGCGTGCATGACGCCGACGCTGACCCCTTCGTCATTCTTCGTGGTGACCTTCGAGGCATACGCGAGGCCGGTTTCTTCCGTCACGGGCAGTCCATCGAGATCGCTGCGAAACATGACTGTTGGCCCATCGCCGTTCTTGAGCAGGGCGACCACACCGTGTCCGCCGACACCCGTCGTGGTCTCGAACCCGGCTTGTTTCAATTCGACAGCCAGTCGGGCGGCTGTCTGCTCTTCGTGAAACGAGAGTTCGGGGTACTGGTGGAAATGCTGGTAGACCTTGACGAGGTCGGGCATCTGAGAGTCGAGCCACGCGGGGAGGTCGTCACCGCGAGCGGGACTGGTTCCGATCAACACCAGCAGGATATACCCGATGAATCGTGGGCGCATCTGTCAGCTCCATAAGAGTGGTCGTCAGCAATCTGTGCGGGATCAGGATCATCGAGTTGCCCGAACGGTTCAAGGCTGTGAGGGAAATGGGGCTGACGACGGCATTCCAGTCGGGGCGTCTCGAATGCAGATTATCCATGCCAGAAACCCATCTTTCGTGATCCTGCTTGAGCATGAACGAGTGACCCGGTGGTTTCGAGGGACACACGCTTTCAACCACCGGTTGGTAACTCTGTTTGAGTGTCGAGACTCGGCCCGTTAGAATATCCTGAAGCTTTCCGCACCTCCACATCCTCTCACTGAGTACCCGCGCGCATGCTGGCCCGGCATGAAGTTTTCCCGAACGTCATCGAAATGAACCTCCAGGCCCGTCGGCGATTGGGATGCTCGGTGTATCTGGTGCATGATGCCGGGGAGTGGATGCTGATTGATATCGGGTATGAGGACACGCTCGATGACATGATCGGCCTGATCCGGGACATGGATTTCCCGCTCAATCAGTGCAAGTATCTCATCGCCACGCATGCCGATGTGGACCACATCCAGGGACTGAAGCGGGCCAAGGAGATCATGCCCCAGGCTCAAGTCATCGGCCATCCGCAGGCGGCCGGACTCCTCGCTGAAGGGGAGCGGATCATGACCTATGCCGAGATCACCGCACAGGGGATCTCGATCGACCTCCCCAAGATTCGCTTCGACAAGACGATCGACGAAGGGGACAAGCTGAAGCTCGGCTCACTGACCCTTGATGTTTGGCACACACCCGGCCATGCCCCCGCTCAACTGGCGTTTCGACTCGGCAAGATTCTGTTCTCGGGTGACAACATCTACCGAGATGGCTGCGTGGGGAACATCGATGCTCACCACGGGTCGGACTTGCCCGCGTTCATTCGATCACTGACCCGCATTCGGGACACGGATGTCGAGTGGCTGCTGCCGAGCCACGGGCCGATCTTCCGCAACGATCGCAAGCTGCTCGACTCGACGATTGCGCGGCTGACACAGTATCAGCACATGGCCGACTTCGGAACGTGTGCGGTCGACTGGCCATTACTCGACGAGTGGGACGCCGAGTTGGCCAAGGGGATTGGACCGAAATAGTCGGGAGTCAAGAGCCGAAAGCCCCCCGGTTGCCACCGGTGGGCTGTTGTCATCCCCGACTCTCAAATGAGGACACCTCAATGTCGGAAATGGAGCCGCCAACTGCGGATTCTTCGACGGCTCCTCCGCGGCGTCCACGGGTGGCTTCCGTCGTCATTCCGCTCGGTATACCATCGAAGGACGAGCCGCCCCCTCCCCCGACTTGGCGTGAATATCTTCTCGGCCCCGAGGGGAAGAGCTTCTCGATTTCACTCTTGGTGCATCTGCTCTTGCTGGCACTCTTGGCCATCCCCATCAGTCGCGAGATGTCGCGAAGCAAAGACATCGAACCCATCTTTGAGGTGGTCGAGGGCGTTGAGGGGGACGATACTCTCGGTGACTTTATCGACGCGCCGGTTTTGATGACGCAGAAGGCGACGGGACTGGAAGACTTCGAAGCTCCCCGCTTCGATGAGGGGACTTCCGGATTTTCGATCCCCATCAACGGAGCCCTCGCGGACTCCGCGGGCTCCTCGGGAAGTGAAGACGGAGACGGAACCGTGGACCTTGCGGGAGCGGTCGGTGGCTACCTGCTGCGCGAGCCGGGCAACGCCGTCAAAGCCGGGCGGTTCACAGCGTTCTCGCGACCGATCATCGTTAAGAGTGTGGGCAGTAAACAGAGTGAAGAGTTCGGCGAACCTGGCGATCCACCACGGGAAGGGCAAGCCTACTTCATCGTGATTCAAATTCGGGTCGATCCCCGGCGGAAGACCTACCTGATCGGTGATCTCATCGGGTCGGTCGTCGGGACCGATGGCTATACCCAGAAAGTCCCCGAGGGCATGTACATCCTGGATGACGACGGCAACCCGCAGGAGATCAAACGCTCCAAACCGATCAAGGTCGTCGACAGCGTCGTCCAACTTTTGATGCGTGTCCCCGGTGCCAAGTCTGAAGTCCGCGACAACATCTACCTCAAGTCCAAGATGCTCAAGGAGGAGCAGAACCTTCAGCTGATCTTCCAGAGCCAATCGCAGGCCGATCCGGATTGATGAAATTGACCGTAGGCGATGTCGCTCCGCGACTCGCACTCCGCCTGACGGAGCACCCACGCACACGCGGTCCGAAAGAGTGTTCGGCGAGAGGAATCTCGATCGCGGAGCGATGTGAGCTACAGGCACGTAAAAAACGTGCCCCACAGCGAACGACTGCACCACAATCGTGTTCACAGCACTGGCTTCGCCCTCCCAGGGGCGCATCCGACGATCCCAATATCTAGACTTCGCGGAACTGACATGGCTTCTTTTCACAGGCACCCACCGATGCTGCACTCACCTGCTCGATTCCTGACTGGCCCGTTCACTGGCCTGCGCTGCTGGGGACTTTGCTGGGGTCTGGTGGTGTTGCTTGGTTGTCCACCGAGCGCGCCCGCTCCGAAGACACCGGAACAGGTGATTGAGGAATCGAAGATAACCGTTCGCGAAGTAGAAGCTGTCCTCGCAGCTGTGAAGGAGCCGGACAAGGCGACCGCTGGTGTGGTCCCCGAGGCGAAGCCCGCTGCAGCTGAGCCTGCCAAGCCTGTGGCCAAGAATGATCCGCTCAAGGATGTCGCTCCTCCGGGGCCGGTGGTTCCGTACTTCAACCCGCTGACTGAGGCCGAGGTCGCTGAGGGTTGGATTTCGCTGTTTGATGGCCACTCGCTGTTCGGTTGGGAGTCGAATGCCGCCGAGGTCAACTGGGCGGTCGCGGACGGAACGATCACAGCCGATGCTGGGCCGAAGGGGTTGCTGCTGACGTACACCCCGTTCGCGGACTACCAGTTCCGCTGCGAGTACCGCATGGCAGCTGGTGGCAACAGCGGGGTGTTCTTGCGGTCACTGCGGGAGCCGAAGGATGTCTTGAAGGACTGTTACGAGGTCAACATCGTCGATGAACATCCCGAGGGCTATCTGACGGGAGCCATCGTCGGTTTGCAGAAGACCGACAAACCGATCCAAGGGTCGGGCGACTGGCACACTCTACTGCTGGCCGCGAATGGGACGAAGATCACCATCGCGATCGATGGCAATCTGGTCTGCATCTACGACGACACCCGTCCGGAGGCCCGCCGTTCGGGTCTGATCGGTCTGCAAAAGAATGCGGGGAAGATCGAGTTCAAGAACATCGCCCTCCAACCGCTGAACCAGAAGCCGCTGTTCAATGGCACCGACCTCACCGGCTGGCGGACCGTCCCCGGCTCGAAAGGGGAGTTCACCGTTGAAGACGGCACGATCCGCGTGAAGGGGGGCGAGGGGTTCCTGGAATCGGAGAGCCAGCACAAGGATTTTGTGTTGCAGGCTCAGGCTCGCACGAATGCTGATGCAGTCAACACCGGCGTCTTCTTCCGGTCTGAAACGGGCACCGAGAAGGCGAAGTCGAATGGGTATGAGATGCAGATTGACAACAGCTACACCAAAAAGGAAGTGGATCCGAATGCACCATTCGAGGTTCCGTTTCCCGATGCGATAGTCGATAGCGAACAAGGAGCAGTCACAACTGGGAAGTCACAACCCCAATCGGAGTTGGAAGCTCAGAGGGAGATCATAAGATTCTTAGAAATGTCTCGGATTTCCGACTATGGACCGCCGAAGAACGCAGGCACCGGAGCCATCTTCCGTCGGATCAACGCCCGCCGGATCGTGGCGAGCGACAACGCATGGGCCACCGTCACCCTCATCGCCAGCGGCCCACGTTTCTCCACCTACGTCAACGGCTACGCGGTCGTCCACTGGGAAGACACCCGCAAACCCGACCCGAACCCCCGCAAGGGCCAGCGCCTCGACGCCGGACACTTCAGCCTGCAAGGCCACGACCCCGGCACCGATGCCTCGTTCCGCGCGATCACCGTCAGCAATCTGCCGTAAGGCCAACGCATCCCGGCAGGGATGGGGGAGCCCCCACATGACAAGAGCCCCCCTCTGGCCATCAACCAATGGGTGCATTCGCCAATTGGCGGTAGTCTGTGCTGTCTGCCCCCTCTCCCCCACAATCGGCACTGCTTTCGGAGAAGACTTCGCTGTGGGGGAGAGGGCCGGGGTGAGGGGGCCTGAGCGAGGGATGTGGCCCCCTCACCCCACCCTCTCCCCCGCAACGCGTCCCCTTGTGGGATGATGTCGATCGCGGGGGAGAGGGGGCAGGCAGGATACCGCCATTGGGCGAATGCATCATCAACCAATAACCTCCCCTCTCCCAGCGAGTTTCCAATGCAATTGACCGACCTGAACTGGAAGACCGTTGACGGTCTCTCTCGCGACATCCCGATCATCTTCCCCGTGGCAGCCCTCGAACAGCATGGGCATCACATGCCGGTGTTCACGGACAGTATGCTGCTGGGTGAGGTCGTCCGCCGGGTCGATGCCCGTGTGAAAGATCGAGTGCTGTTTGCCCCGCTCCAGTGGTTGGGGAACTCGGATCACCACATTGACTTTCCCGGCACGCTGTCGAGCCCGCCGCGCATGTACCTCAACATGCTGCGGGGCCTGGCCGAGAACTTTCTGCGGCATGGATTCAAGCGGATTGTGTTCCTCAACGGGCACGGCGGAAACGACATCCCCGGACGCCAGTCGGTGTTCGAGTTGCGACAGCATCACCGCGAACGAAAAGATCTGCTGCTGCTGTTCACCACGTACTGGGACTTTGGCAGCCCAAAGACCTGCCATGATGATCTGGTCCAGAAGGAGATGGGGCACGCCTGCGAGTGGGAGACCTCGATGATCCTGCGCATCGCTCCGCATCTGGTTCAGCCGCACACCGAGATCGCCCCCGTCCCCTTCGACTACGGGTTCGGCAAAGCCTATCGCGGCTGGACGACCAAGGACCGCACCGTCCCCGGCCACATTGGCTCGCCCGCCCAAGCGACAGCTGAGAAGGGGGAGGCTCTCTTCGAGACCTTCACCACTGGTGTCTGCGGGTTTCTGGAACAGGTAATCCGCTGGGACGGGGTGTCGTGGGATGCGAAGTGAAGTCGTCGCTGGCAGCAGCCGCGAGCCGCCACAGCGGAATGAAAGCATCTTCCGAGGCGACGATCGCCACTGGCTTCCCTCTTCCGGTCCAACGGGCCAGCCGTTCGTCCAGCCAGGGGCTACGCATCAGGGGGTTCTGCGAGAAGACCATCTACGCCGAGAACCTTCGCCCTCCCCACTGGACCGGCCCATGCCGCAAACGGTCGACTCTCACGGACGGAGTGGAGATCGTGCGCGCTCCGAATTCAACACAACCTCAAGAATGACGGAGTGTTTCAACCAATCCGGACACCCTGAACCGGACAGTTGCGGATCCGTGTTGGCGATTCTTTGTCATGTTCAGATCGTCACTCCTTGATGTAAATACGGTCCTGATTGTTTCATCTTCGGGCCAGTCATACACTGCTCCTTCGCATCCTCCGCGCCCGAGAGTCTCCCGCGTGGGAATCGCTACGGACAAACCCAGGATTTCTCGCATGAACTTCGAAACTCGCTGCGTCCATACTGGTGTCGATAAGGACAAGGCGTTCAACAGCTGTACGACGCCGATTTACACTTCGTCGACGTTCTCGTGGGACACGCTGACGACGAACAAGGGATTCGACTACACACGGAGCGGGAACCCGACGCGACGGGCTCTGGAAGAGAACCTGGCCTCGCTGGAGGGCGGGATCGACTGCCGGGCGACGTGTACCGGGATGGCGGCCATCACGACCTCGATGTACCTGTTCAAGCCGGGCGATCACATCATCGCTGGGCACGACATCTATGGCGGGACGTACCGGCTGTTCGCGAATGTGCTGACCGAGCAGGGGTTGCAATTCTCGTTCGTGAACATGCAGGACATGGCCAATATCCAGGCCGCGATTCGACCGAACACGAAGGGGATCTGGATCGAGACCCCGAGCAACCCACTGCTGAACATCATCGATATCGCGGCGATCACGACGATTGCCAAGGCCGCGAATCTGCTGACGATTGCGGACAACACGTTCCTCTCGCCGTACTTACAGAGGCCGTTCGAACTCGGCGTCGATGTCGTCGTTCACTCCACCACAAAATACCTCAACGGGCATTCGGATGTGGTCGGCGGGTGCGTCATCACGCGAACCAAGGAGCATGCGGATCGCATCAGCTACATCACCAACGCTCTCGGGCTGGCCTGCTCGCCGTTTGATGCGTGGCTTGTCCTGCGCGGTGTGAAGACGCTCGGTCCGCGGATGGAAGCTCACCAGAAGGGGGCAATGGCGGTGGCCCGGTTCCTAGTCGCGCACCCCAAGGTCGAACATGTCTACTACCCCGGCCTCGAAACGCACCCGCAGCATGCCCTGGCGAAGAAGCAGCAAAAGGGCTTCGGCGCGATGCTCAGCTTCGATGTGAAGGGCGGTCGCCCCGAAGCGGAACGTGTGATGGAGAACTTGAAGGTCTTCCAACTCGCCGAGTCGCTGGGCGGCGTCGAGTCACTGGTCGAGTACCCGGAGACAATGTCGCACGCCTCAATGTCCCTCGAAGCCCGCCGCGCAGCTGGGATCTCGGAGCGGACGATCCGCGTGTCGATCGGGATTGAGCATCCGGACGATCTGGTCGACGGGTTGAAGCACGCGCTGTCGTTTGCGTGATGGGGTTGGTCAGACTTGTCTGACTCGTGGGATAGGCCTCCAGCCTGTCATGGCGGATGATGACACTCTGGAAACCTATCCCACGGAAGGGATTCATTGAACACCCGCGTAATGAGAACCGGCGGTGCGTCTCGTGGAGTGGTCCACACGCCGCTATGGTCCCGGGGATTGCCCACGAAGAGCGTCGCATGTCTTCTGTTCACCGCATCCTGACGGGCCTCGAATTTGTGCTGGACCCTGCCACTGGTCAATTGAACTGGACCGCCGAGACGGAAGACGTGGTGCGGTTGTCGATTGAGCTGGCTCGGGTCACTCACTCGGGACTCGCCTTTGCGGCGGTGGCTGTTCCTCCTGAGCTGGCCAGCGATTGCGGGCCGGTTGACGCGTGGATGGCGGCTGCCGAACTTCAAGTGAAGCAGCTCTGGCAATCCGCCGCTGCCGAGGCGATCACGATCGAGCAGGCCGCCTGGTTCGGGAATCCGGGCCAGGAATGGGCGGAGTCGGCCTGTGACAGCGAGATGGACTTGCTGATCGTGCCGGGGGCTCCAGCATCCGATGCGACAGTCGCATATATGGCGGACCGTCGGTGGATCGAGCAGGCGGGGTGCCCGGTCTGGTTCGCGGGACGAGAGCCCGACCGCTTGGACGCCGAGCCTCCGCTGATCGTGTTTTGCGATGATCTGTCGCACGAGGCAGCTGTCCACCTGCCGTTCGCAGTTGAACTCGCCTTGGCGTGGAATGCCCGATTGCTGATCGTGCATCCGCTGACGCACTCTGTGGCTGACTTATCAAAAGACGAGGAAGACCGGCTACGGCGAGAGGTCTTTGTGCGTCTCTCCCGTACCGATTTCCGCGCGATACCCCAAGGTTCGCAGTTACGTTTCGTCACCGGGGGGCTGGACGAGATACTCACTGAGGTGAGTTCCGAACAGATCCCGAATTTGGTGATGTCGAATGCATCGCACTGGGATGATGTCCGCCCGCCGTGGAGAGGTCACTTGCTGTTATGGGCGTCTCAGTCGGACACTCAGGATCGGGACTCCATCGCCCAGGACGTTTAGAGGCCACGTGATCGGTTTGTTGACGAGGCTCATTCCATATCCAGCGGCAGGAAGCGGTCGCACCCGGCGACGATTAAGCTGTCTTCCAGCATGCCGCGGCGTTCGTCTTCGTTAAACCCGTGCAGCCCGGAGTAGAGGGCATTGCCGAGAATCAGGACAGCCACCTCGACCACTCGCAGGGGCAGTCGGTACTCGCTGAGATCGGCGTAGATCTCTTCTTCACTGAGGATCTCACCAAACTTGCGTCCGCGAAAGGTCAGCACAATGCCGCGCAGGTTCGGAATCCAGTCATAGTCGAACGGTCCGTACTCCAATCGCCGATGGGTCACCCAAACGCGGGTGTCCTCGATGCGAACGCCATGTGTGCGGAGATAGGACATCAGAGCCAGTGTCTCAAAGGATCGTTCCAGACCGCAAAATTGCGGGCCAGAGAATCAACCCTATGCGACACGCAGTCGACACTCAAGGTCAGAATTCACGGGTTCGTGAATCCGCAACAGGGACTGCATGAAACTGCCGACTGACACTTGCCAGCGCTGCACGAGATGGTTCCGATTGGAGGGCAGTCGAGCCATCCTGTCGGCTCACCCATGACTGCATCAATCGGAAGAGACGTTCAGGCGTGCGGCCCGTGGAAACCGATCCGTCAGACTTCCGAAGTCTCCGAAGACTTCGGAAGTCTTTAGGAACGCGAAGTCTGGCCGGTCGCCTAAGGAATCAAGAAGATGATCCCCGTGTAGGCCGCAGCTGCTGTTGCTACCGCGCGTCCGTTGATCGGCACGGCGAGGTGACGTTTCGGCGCGCTCTCGCCGGGGCGGTAGTGGCCCAGAGGTGATTCGTGCTTCCACATCGGATCGAGCGCGATCGTGTAGGGCAGCGCGACGACTTGAGCGCCGAATTTGCCCACCGAGACGAACGGCTGGACGACATCGGAGAAGGAGTGTCCGGACCGCTCCAACCCCGAGTCCTCGAAGTACAGCGGGTGATGTGTCACGTTCGAAGCTTGCCAGTAGACGGGCGTGATCCCCGCGTTCCGATCGAGGCTCCCCTGAAGAGCCAGCGGGGCATTCTTCGGACATTTTCCGAACTCCACTTTCGGATCGGCATTGGCCGGAGGAGGGCAGAGTACGGCGTTTGGATCTCCACCGTGCGAGGCATAGTCGTAGAACGGCTGGATGTCGCGGATCGACTTGAGCTGCTGAGTGGGCTCCTTTTCCTTTTCCGATTCCGGAACGGGCTCAACAGCCAGTGACCGATTTTCAGAGGGCACTTCCGCCACCTGGATCGGCAGCGAAAGTCGGGGCAGATCAGCGGCATCCACTTCGGGACTGATCACTGCGTCAGCAGTACCAGCCATGGGTGTTCCCGCGACGGCGGGCGATAAGGGGATAAGAGGGGGCACTGGCTCGTTGACAGTCTCTTCCAACAAGCCCTGGTCCACGAGATCGAGATCATCCGCGAACGGCCAATGAGGCAGAGTCAGTATCGTCCGTTCGCGGGGCGTCTGGACTCGCTGTCCTAACTCAACATCACCGAACGAACCCGGATGCGGCGTCGGCTCCAGCGGATCGGTCGCAGGCTTAGCACCGGGGCGAGAGACAACGGGTCTCTCGGCTTCCGGCTGAATGTCGATCGGTTCAGGGACTGAATTCGTGATGAGAGGCACCTCGGCTGGTGCTTGCTCTCGGATCAGCGGTGGAGCGATCAGCGGTCGACCGATCGGTGCCATCGGCTTCGCTTCGACTCGCGGCAGTCCCTCCGGCGCAGTCGGCACCGCATCCGGAGCGGGCACCCACTCGCCGCGCAGTTCGCGCCAACGCTGCCGGGCGGAGCGCTGCTTCAAGCGATCCAGCGGCTTGCCGACCTCTTGATCATTGGCCGGGATCGCCCCGGACACCAAGAGGCATAACGCCCCGGCCAAGCACCGCTTCCACCACGTGCGGTCACTCGACCGAGTGGCTGTGCGCGACGCTGTAGTTGGGTGATTCTTGAGTGATGGCGATGTCATGCGGGTGGTTCTCCCTCACCGAGGCCGCGGTAATCTTGAGGAACTTCGGCTTGGTCCGCAGTTCCTCGATCGTGCCCACGCCCAGGTAACCCATCCCCGCCTTGAGCCCGCCGACCAACTGGTACAGCAGACTCTGGAGAGGACCTTTGTAGGGGACGCGTCCTTCGACCCCTTCAGGCACCAGTTTCGGGCGTAGCTTGTCTTCGTCTGTGGCGAGCGATTGCCGGTAACGCTCGCTGCTTCCCTTGACCATGGCCCCAAGTGATCCCATCCCGCGATACCGTTTGAAGGTTCGCCCCTGGAACAGAATCATCTCCCCCGGACTCTCGTCCACACCGGCGAGCAGTCCGCCCAGCATGACCGCAGAGGCCCCGGAGGCCAGTGCCTTGGTAATGTCTCCGCTGTAGCGAATGCCGCCATCCGCAATCACCGGAACACCCGTTCCGGCCAGTCCCGCCACCGCCTCGGAGATCGCGGTGAGCTGAGGCACCCCGACACCCGAGATGATCCGCGTGGTGCAGATCGACCCCGGTCCGATGCCGACCTTGACGGCGTCAGCCCCAGCCTTCGCCAGATCGCGGGCCCCCTCGGCGGTGGCCACGTTTCCGGCGATGATGTCGATCTGCGGCCACTGCCGCTTGAGTTCGCGAACCGTCTCGATGACGTTCTTCGAGTGCCCGTGAGCACTGTCCACCACCAGGAAATCGACTCCTGCCTGGATCAGAGCCGCTGCCCGTTGAATGTCATGCACCCCGACAGCTGCCCCCAGCCGCAATCTCCCGCGCTGATCCTTGTTGGCCTTGGGGAAGCGCAGGTTCTTGTCGATGTCCTTGATCGTGATCAACCCCTTCAATTGATATTGATCGTCCACCAGGAGCAGTTTCTCGACCTTGTTTTCGCGGAGGATGCGTTCGGCGTCTTTGAGGCTCGTATCCTCGCGGGCGGTGACGAGTTTGTCCTTCGTCATGACCTCATCGACCCGCATCTCCTTCGATTCGAGGAAGCGGAGATCGCGCCGCGTAATGATTCCTTTTAGCGTTCCATTCTCCGTAATCGGAACACCCCCGATGTTCCGCTTCTCCATGAGGTCGATGACCTCCTGCACCTTGGCGTGCGGTGGCAGCGAGACCGGGTCGACGATGACGCCGTTCTCGCTGCGCTTCACCCGCTCGACTTCGAGGGCCTGCCGCTCGATCGACATGTTTTTGTGAATGACGCCGATGCCCCCCTCCTGAGCCATGGCGATCGCCATGTCGCTTTCGGTGACGGTATCCATCGGACTCGACAGGATCGGAACGTTGATCGAGATGTTCCGCGTTAGCCGCGTCGAGACATTCACCTCCGATGGCATCACCTCGCTGTAGGCCGGAACCAGCAGCACATCGTCAAAGGTCAAACCGGTGTCCAGAATGCGATCTTTCACGAACGACTCCTCAATCCTGATGACGCGAATGCCTGCGTGGAGCCCCATCCGGCCTGTTCTTCCCTCACGAATCTCCACAGCCTCATCAACGGCCCGGAGAGATCAGGAACCTGTCGAGCAGACAGAAGCACCTTGTCAAATGCGGCCCAGCGGGACCAATGTCTATTCAATTTGCAGCCGCGCACCGCAAAGAACCCCGCCCAAACGAGGCTGTGCGTTCCACAAACAACAACGCCAGCTACCATTGGGAAACTATATGACGTTTGGTACCAATCATCAATCATCCATTTTGAATGGCTGTTTTCAGGACTCACAGGGCCACGATGAATCACAGAATCACCTCGATTCTATCGAACACTTGCCACGCCGTCCCAATGTTCGATATAACACAGCCTCCAGCACCCCTAGCGCAATTGGATAGAGCATCGGTCTACGAAACCGAAGGTTGGTGGTTCGAACCCACCGGGGTGCAATGAGTTACGTAAAACGGCCCGAGTGTGTGTGTTGAACACACTCCTCGGACCGTTTCTGTGACTCAGGTATTGGCCGTTCCAGTTGGGACTTTGTGTCCTTCCGTCGGTGCGGCCTATTTGTGATTTGAACAAGGTGGAACATGCCTCCCAAGCGTAAAGAACGTCTGCGTTCCGCAGATCGTCGTGGCGGAATCGAATTGCTCCTGACCGAGCACATTGAAAACGTCGGTGACCAAGGTCAAATTGTGAAGGTCAAGCCGGGTTACGCACGTAACTACCTGCTGCCACTCGGGTTGGCCACGGTCGCCACCGAAGCCAACAAGTCGATGGTACTCCGCCATCGCCAACGGCAGGATCAAGTCGCTGTCACGAAGCTCAAGGCTCTGAAGCAAATCGGCGAGAAGATCAAGGACTACAGCGTCACCCTCGAAGCCAATGCGACCGATGACGGTCACCTGTACGGCTCGATCGGTGCCCCCGAAATCAGCAAGGCCCTCAAGGCCGCCAACTACCCGGTCGAAGTCGACATGGTTCGTCTGGACGGGGCGCTGAAGGAACTCGGCATGTACACGGTCAAGCTCCAGCTGCACGCCGACATCGCGACCGAGGTCAAGGTGTGGGTCGTGCCGACGGCTTCGTCGATCCGATAAATTGCCGTGGGATAGGCTTCCAGCCTGTCATCTTCAGTGACCCACGTGTCTGACAATCGCCAGCACCTCTCCGAATTCCGGAGAGGTGTTTTTTTGTTGCAGTCCCGCGAAACACATGCGGATTCGTGTTAGACTTCCTCCCTCTTCGTCCCGCCAGGGACGGTCGACAATAGCCCACCGTTTCAATGGTGGGGCAACGAGGTTGAGGTCTCCTGAATCCAGTCCCGGCAGGGACGAAAGAACCTGGAGGATGGCCTCTGTTCACGATGAGTCTGTCGCCCCTGACGGGGCTGTCGGGCCACGTGGGCCTGCTGACCCACCGATGAATCGGTGGGCTATTGTCGGATGTCCCTACCGGGACAAAGACATCGTCTGAGAGTGCGCGTACGACGCTCGGCATGTGGTTCGCGTGATGGCTATCCTTGTGGATCGGATCGAAGTTCATGGCGTTCAACCCTCCCAAGAAGGAAGCCATCGGCGACTTCATGGACAAGGTTCCGCCCCAGGATCTGGAGGCGGAGCGGTGCGTCCTGGGCAGTATTCTACTGGTCAACGACGCCATCGATGAGGTGCAGTCGCAGATCACCCACTCCTGCTTCTACATGGACGCCCATCGCCGGATCTTTAAGGCGATCCAGGAGATGTACGAAACGGGGGTGCGCGGCATTGATGCCGTGACCCTCCGCGATGAATTGACGCGGCGGGCCGAGCTGGATGTGGTCGGCGGGACTCAGTACCTGCTCCAGTTGCTGGAGACGGTCCCGCATGCAGCCCATGCCGAATACTATGCCAAGATCGTGCGCGAGAAGTGGTTGCAGCGGTCGCTGATCGAAGCCTGTACTGAGTCGCTCAAAGAAGCGTACCACGGCCACGACGATGTCGAGGATATCCTCTCGAAGGCCGAGCAGCGCATTTTCAGCATCGTCGAGAACGGCGCGAACATCGACAAGATGGCGCTGGGCGACATCATGGACGATGCCTTTGCCCGCATCTTCGCCCGCATCGATGCCGAGGAAACGACCTCGGGGCTGACCTCGGGGTTTTCCGGTTTGGATAGCATCACAGGCGGGTTCCAAGAAACCGAACTGATCGTCCTTGCGGCGCGTCCCAGCATGGGAAAGACCGCGCTCGTCTGCAACTTCGCCCTGGCCGGTGCGGCCACCGATGCGGGAGTGCTCATCTTCAGCCTCGAAATGTCGAGTCTGGAACTCGCCGAGCGGTTTCTGTGCATGCAGGCCAAGGTCGACGGCCACAAGGTCCGCAAAGGCGACCTCGACGAAATCGAGCAGCACGCCCTGCTCGAAGCGGCCAACGTCCTCAAAAAATACCCGCTCTACATCGACGATCAAGCGGGCCGCACGATGTCCCAGATCGCCTCGATCTCACGCCGACTCAAACGCCGGTTCGACATCAAGATTATCATCATCGACTACCTCCAACTGATCGAGTCCGACGACAAGAATATGCCGCGCGAGCAGCAGGTGTCGACGATCACCCGGCGGCTGAAGTTCCTGGCCAAGGATCTCCGCGTGCCGGTCATCGCCCTGGCCCAGCTGAATCGCGGCGTCGAAACCCGCGAAGACAAACGCCCCCGGCTAGCCGACCTGCGTGAATCGGGAGCGATCGAGCAGGACGCCGACATCGTGATGTTCCTGCACCGTCCCGACGCCTACGATCCTGAAGACCGCCCCGGTGAGGCCGACCTCATCATGGGCAAGAACCGCCACGGTCCGATCGGCACCGTCGAACTCGTCTGGCTGAAGAAGTCGCTTAAGTTCGGCGACAAGAGCCCGATCGCGGAGCCGATTGATAGCGGGTTCTGAGGGGGCTATTGTCCCACCAACCCGACGCGTCAGCGAGGGCCGAGTGCAACAAGGAGTGCCTGCCAAGAAGCGTGCGACGCTCGTTGTCGACTGGCCGTCGCGCGCCAGGAGGGATTTTCCAGCCTCCGCCCTCGCTGACGCGTCGGGTTGGTGGTTCCCTAAACGAAACAGGCCAGCTGCGATTGCTCGCAGCTGGCCTGATCGCCACTGTCATAGCCGGCCTCGACGCACAACGGCGTGTCGGCCCATCGTCCCTGAGTGGTGACCCCGGTGAGGGGGATGTTTGGTGTGCGGCACGTTTCCTACGTGCCGGATCCGGAGTGTGACGGGCACGTAGGAAACGTGCCCCACGACTGGTTAGAACCGACGGCCTTGAACGCGGAGAGCACTCGGCCCATTGAAGCGGACTGGGTTGTTGGCAGCGGGTTCTGGGACCAGCAGGTTCGGAGCAGCTGGAGCTGGCACGGGAGCGATGACATCGACGGGTTGGTCGATGATCATCGGCTCGGGCCGAGCGGTTTCGTACTGGATGGCTGGAGCCCCCAAGTCTCCTCCGAGCATTCCACCCGTTTCACAGGTATTGCAAGGAGCTTGCGGCACGATGCGGCAGACTTCGTAGGGCACCTGACGGCAGACCGTCTTGGCGACCATACGAGTCATACAGGAGGGCTCGACACGGCTGACGCAGCGGGCCACCTTGTGGGTGGTCGTGTACGGCACCTGACGGCTGACACAGTAGGGGATGCGGTTGGTCCGAACTTCAGTCAGCATGCGACAGGACTGGACGGGCACCTGACGAGTCAGGTTCTCGGTGACCATGCGGCAGGTCTGGTAGGGAATCCGCTGCACCTTGTTCTCGGTCACGAAGCTGCAAACCTGAACCGGGACGTTCTCGCAGACTTCTTTGGAGACCATGCGAGTCGTGCAGTAGGGAATCGTCTCGGTCACAGTCTGCGGAACCGTGCGACAAACTGTGATCGGGCAGCTCTGACGAACGACGCGAGCCACATAGGTCGTGCAGGGCACCTGGCGCTCACACACTTGTGGACACCAATAGCGGCGACAGGTCGAGTAACCCTGGCACTGCACCATGCTGATCCGAGGGCAGCCGGTACACGGATCGATCGAGCAACGAGGCACGACCGGACCGGGAATGTTGATCTGCTGAGTCTTCCAGACGCCAGTGACTTGCCGCACAGTGCGGTAGGTCGTGACCGGTTCACGAACGGTGTAACAGCGTTCCTGATTGATGGTCTCGCTGACCTGCTTGTAGACGGTGCGGCAGACCTGGCGGGTGTGATTCTCGGTCACGGGGGTACAGACGATCCGCTTGACCTGGCGATTGACGGTGGTCGTTACGGGGCGTCGAACCTGGTAACAGTGTTCGCGGTACTGGGTCTCCATGACCGGCTTCTGCACGCAGTAGTTTTCGGTGCGGTAGCTGGTCTCATAAACCGGCTTCTGCACGGTGTACTGGCATTCGCGGAAGGCCTGCTCGGTCACGGTCCGGTAGCAGGTCTGCTGCACATCTTCGTAGACGACGTCCTGCACTGTGCGGTTGCAGGTGACGGTCTGCGGCTCCCACACCGTCTCGTTGACGGTGCGGTAGCAAGTTTGCCGCTCGACGCGACAGGCCGTGTAGCACGAGGTCGGCTGACAAGCCGCCACCGGGCAACAGTTGTAATTGAACCAGCCCGCATCGGCGGACGAGGTCAGGGTGGAGAGGCACGCCAGGGCGCACCAGAGAAAACGTTTCATGGCCGGAGACTCCGACTTTCCTTCGAGATCCCATCCGTGTCGTCATGCTCAACAGACTCCATCCTGCCGAGGGGGAGCTCCGATCTCAAGCTCAAACTTGAGCGAAAGTGGAACTCGACTCCACGATCCTAGCTCTTACGTGTTGCGAAAGGAGGAATCTGTCGATTTTTCGCGACCCGAAAGGGAAGCGATTTCGAACAAACCGGCAGATCCGGCAATGTCGACGTAGATTGACATGCGTTTCGCATCTTCAATAACTGATGACTGACGATGGAACACATCCTATGATGGTGGAGGGCGACCGCAGCCCGGATTCCTCTCGTGCAAGGACTTGTCATGTCTGCTCAAGTAGTCTGTCCGCATTGCGGCAAGTCGATCAAATTGCGAGACCGGTCGCTCCTCGGGAAGAAGGGCAAGTGCCCGGCCTGTGCGAAGTCGTTTCTGCTCCAGGAGCAAACAGCTCAAGAACCCGAGGAGGAAGAGGTCATCCCGCTCCCATTGGCCGATGAAGAGTCGGCCAATGGAGAACCAGCGGTCGGAACCGGGGCCCAGTGGGTGCCCGATCACCCGACTTCGGCTCCCGCCACTGCCCAGCAGTTCCCGGTCACTTACGTCCCGGTCCAGACTCCGCAAGGAATTGTGCTGGCACCCGTCATGAACGGGCAAGTGGCGGGCTACCAGATGGCTCCCATGGCGCAGCAGCCCCTGCCATCCCCCTTCGCAGCTGTGGAACATAGATCGCACGCAGTAACTCCAGCGGTTCCGTCCCCATTCGACTTTGATCTCGGAGCAGGCGATCCCTCTCCGGCGACTGTCGGGACGGCGGCGAATTCGTCCTCTCGCACTTCTCATTCAGTGCGCAAAGCCCGCAGCAACAAGGTCGTCTGGATCGGTGGGGGCGTTGTCGCTGTCGTTCTGCTCGGGGCAGTTCTCTTTTTGAGTATGCAAAAGACATCAGCGCCGGGTCCGCAAGTGGCCACGGCTCCCGCACCCGAGACTGGTCCCGCGATGGTGCCGGAGATCCCCTCACCACCGGGGGCCCACTCGCGCGAGGCGCTCACCTCGGACCCCAGACTCGTCGCCGAGTTCAAGCCGACCAAGGGCGAGCCGATCCCGCTCGACATGCTGACGGGTTCGAACAACATTCTGATCCATCTGCGGCCCGACCGGATTTGGGGGACCGAGCGAGCCTCGCAAGAACTCAAGGCCAGCCTGACCGAAGATGTCTACGCCTGGCTCGAAACCACAATCAAGAAAGTCACTCACCGCAGTCCGGATCAGATCGAGGAACTGCTGATCGGCATCAGCATCGTGTCCAAGGTCGAGCCGCCGCAGATCAGCACCGTCTTCCGGCTGAAGACTCCCGAGAAGCGGTCGGCCCTCGTACTGGAGTTCAACGGTGACGAGGTCTCAGCCACCGGCAAGCCGTTCGTGACCAGCAAGGACGGCTATGCCTATCACGTGAAAGATGACCGCACCATCGCCATCAGTCCCGCAAACTACGGCGGCGATTTATCCGATGCCGCTGAGAAGCCGCTCGACTGTGTCACCGATGGGATTCAACAGCTGTTGAAAGCCTCGGACCGTGACCGTTCTGTCACTGTGTTTATGGACGTGACTGACGTGCTGACCTATTCCGATCAGCTATTCGAGCCTTCCGCGACGAAAGCGATCACCAAGGTGCTGGAGTGGTTTGGCCCGGATGCCGAGACCGTCAGCTGGAGCTTGAATCTGGGGAGTACGTTTCACTCCGAAATCCGTGTGCGCCCCAAGGGAAGCCACTCGACCAGCGGGAAGATCAGCACGCCCGATTCTCTGCGGGATGATTACGTCAGGCGTTTCCCAACCACCGTCGAACAGGATCTGGTGAATGCATCACGCATGATGCGTCCGACACGATCCGGGTTCCGGCAGATCATCGGGCGTTTCCCGGCGATGGTCGAGGCGTTTCGGCAGGCCACCATCATCCAGCCCAGCCAGTCGTACTTGACGATGACGACCGTACTGCCCGCCAAAGCGGGTCCGAATCTGGCGCTCGGGACGGTCCTGACCTGGGATGAATCGACGCGCACAAACTTCTCCGGCAGTGATCCGACAATGACCGTGGCGGAGGCTGGACCGAGCCTGCCGAAGACCGTCATGGGTCGATTGCAGCAGGTGTTCGAAATCGAGTTTGCCCGCAAGCCACTGCAGGAGGCGTTCCTCTTCATCGGCGAAGAGGCGCAGGTTACCTTCGTCATCGATGGCGATGCCCTCAAGGGAGCGGGCTATACGAAGAACATGGCCCAGACTTTCAAGCTGGGTAAAGTCACGGGCGCGAAAGGGCTGCACACCATCCTGACCTGGCCGATGCAGGAGAAGATGTGCCTGGTCGTGGATGACGCGAAGATGGAAGCGAAGATCACCACCACAGTGGTTGCCGAGGCCGAGGGACTCAAGATCGTGCCGGTCGATTCGCTGAAGTAGAGCGGTCAGCCGGTCGCTACGTTCGCCAGAACGTGGGCTTGCCAGTGTCTTGCCGGTTCAACCCACTACAACTTGAGATCCTCTGGCAACCGATACACACGCTTCGCATTCCCCGACCAGAGTTTTTCTCGGTCGGCTGCGGGGCGTTTCTCGATGATCTGGGTCAGGGCCGAGATCCAGTCATTCAGTGGGGCTCCCAGTAGGCAAACCGGCCAGTCGCCGCCAAAGACGACCCGGTCTGGGCCGAATGCATCGAGGCAGTGATTCACGACCGGAGCCAGGGTTTCCGCTGTCCATCCGGGCAGAGCCTTGGCGATGATCCCGGAGATTTTGCTGAACACATTCGGTCGCTTGGCGAGGGCTTCGATGTCCCGCTTCCAAGCCACCGGGTCGTGCGACGGCTCCCTCGCACCGTGGACGAATGCGTTGATGTCCGCGTTGCCGCAGTGGTCGAGTACGAACCGCGTGTCGGGGCATTTTTCGGTCAAGGCGAGTGCGTCGAGAAGATCGCCGGGCCGCATGCAAAGATCGAAGTTGACCCCCAGCTTGCCCAGCATCTGCACCCCGCGCACGAACTCCGGTTGCAGGCAGAACCCCTTCGGTGTCGAGTCCCCATGGAGTACCTGCCGCACCCCCTTCACATGGCCCGACTCCGCATGCTTCTTGACATACGCTTCGAAGTCTTTCGACGCAGGACGCCCCCCAATCACCGCACCGACCATCGGGTGCTTCGGATCTCGGCACAGGCCGAGCACGAACTCCGCTTCGGCGTTGTGCTGCTCCTCGGCCACATCGACCTCCATGTAGATCGTCCGCATCAACCGACCCGCCGTGGCTGTGGCATATTCCTGGCTGCGGTAGTCGTGCTTGAGGACCTCCGGGGCTCCCGCCAGCCACGCCATCTTCTGCCACGACAAGTCCCACAAGTGCTGATGCGTATCGATCCGCAACAACTGAGGCTCCGCAGCTTGAGAGACATTCGGAAGTAGCATCGCTGCTCCAGTGATGAGGGAGGTCTGGCGGAGAAACTCGCGACGGGAACTGGTCATGTTTGGTCTCTTGAAAGTGGAGAAGTCTGTGATGTCTTCCAAAGCCCCGGGGTTGCAACCCCTGGGCGTTACGCTGGACGCTGTGGATCGCCCTTCAGCGGCAGCGAGACTTTCTTTCCGGTCCACGCCGACTGGTAGATTGCCAGGATGATCTCGACGCTCTTGCGCCCCTCCAGGCCATCAATCGCCGGACGAGTCCCCGCGTTCACAGCCAACAAAAAGTCTTCGAATTGCTTCTGGTGCCCGATGAACGAGATCGCCTTCGGATCGCTCGCGCCGCCGGTGTTCCCGGTCTTCTGCGCCAGCGACGCACGCAAGGCCGCATCGGTCGGCTGCTCATTCTCGAATTGCCACAGCAGCACGTCGTCTTGCTCCACGATCACCGAGCCTTGTGTCCCGTGGATCTCGGTCTTCTTGTTGAGTCCCGGCCATGCAGCTGTCGTCGCTTGCAAGGTGCCGATCGCTCCGTTCTTGAACTTCACGACCGCTGAGCCGACATCCTCGACCTCGATCCGCTCGTGGGCCAACGTCGCCGTCATTCCGATCACCTCGGAGACATCGCCCATCATCCAAGTGAGCAGGTCGACGTTGTGGATCGCCTGATTCATATACGCTCCACCACCGTCGAGAGCCCACGTCCCCCGCCAGTTGCCGCTATCGTAATACTGCTGAGTCCGCCACCACTTCACGTACGTGTCACCCATCGTCAGACGGCCAAATCGCCCGCTGTCGATGGCCGACTTGAGAGCCAGATTCGCAGCTGAGAATCGCGAGGGGAGGATCGCCCCGAGTTGTACGCCCGCCTTGGCGCAGGCCTCGATGATCGCATCGCACCGCTCCAGCGTGATCTCCAGCGGCTTCTCGACGAGGACATGTTTGCCCGCCTGTGCCGCCTGCACTGCGGGCTCCCGGTGTGCCCCGCTGGGTGTGCAGATCGTGACGACCTGAATCGCCGGGTTCTTCAGAAACTCAGTGAAGTCCTCATACCCCTGGCAATCGTACTCCTGAGCAAACTGCCCCGCCCGCCCCGGCACGCGGTCATAGCAGCCAACCAACTTCGCCCCCGTGATCGCCGCAATCGCCTTCGCATGAAAGTGGGCAATCATCCCCGTCCCGATGATGCCGAAGCCGTTGGTCATGGTGTGATCTCTTGAGCAATGGGTGTCAGCGCGAGGAATCTCCTGCGCGTGGCACCACGGAGAATGACCTCCCTCAATGCGAATCGCAACTGAAGCTGGGGTGTTTGCGTTGGCCACCCGGTAGACACTGCGACAGGTGGCAGGGTCAGCTGACTTGATCGCACTTCTCCCTCAAGGTGATGGGCCGCCATCGGCCCCCTTTTTTGACGAGTGACCGATGGAAATTTGACCGCTCTTCAAACTGACCAAAGCCGAGAGGGATGCCGTGATGACATGCAGTGAGAAGCTCTCGGGGATTGTTCTGCGGCGAGTCAACTCAAATGGTCCTCCCAGTCTCATCAGGGTTTCTTCCGAAAATGTCGGCACACGAGCTGCATGGTTGCAGACTGAAGCGTCAACGGCCCCCTCCCAGAGGTCTGGGATCGTGGAAACACGAGATATTTCACAGGGGGACAGTCTCTGTGTTGTCATCACTACAATGGTTTCTGCAAAAAAGTAAATCGTATCCCAAAGTCTAGGAAACTCTCATGAAGACCGCTTGACCCACCGCGCACCGGGGAACTATCACTCGCTCTATCAATTCCCCCCACCAACTCCCTTCCCCTTCGTCAGTTGCGGCGTGCGATCCACGCGGTCAACCGAGGAGGCTCCGTCCACAGGTGATTCGCAGCCCAAACTCGACCTCTGGTTTTCTGGCCGGTTCCCCACTGGCATCCAAAGATCGATCCACTGCCGCGAATCGCTGACAGAGCCCCGCCTCAGTTCACCGCCCGTTCGACGCGACTTTCCAACCTCCCCCCTCCCACATCGTTTCTGCAACTTGAATGACATACGCACTCGCGAATGTCCCGCTCAAGGTGCGCTCCGACCCTCCTAGAAGAAGGTTTCCCGAGCCATGATGGACTCGCAGATGCCTGCCACGATTCGGCTCACAGGACGTGTTGCCGTTTGGTCTCTCCACGAACAATCCCGGTCGCGACTCGCGATGGTGGTGCGGCAAAACGGCTATGACGCCGTCATGTACGCCACTCTCGACGAATTGAGACAAGGTTTGTCCACGGACGAATTCTCCGCCTGTGTGCTGGACGAGCCAGCCTCACACGATGTGATTCGCAGTTTGAACTCAACGGTCCGCATTGCGGGTAAACCGACGCAGTTCATTGTGGTTCCCGCTCTGGCGGACCGAGCAGTCTGGGCTCAGCCCGCTGGCTGCGATGTCCTCGACCCGCCATGTACTCCCGAGAAGCTGGGACGCTTGCTATTCTCGGCGGTCGGTCGTTCACGACTGGTGACGGAAAACCTGCAACTGAAGAAGCGTCTGGAAGGCCGGATGTTTGACGATCTGGTCGGCATCAGCCCAGCGATGGACGATGTTCGCCGCCTGGTGCATACCGCCAGCGAGCATGACCGTCCGGTGCTAGTCACGGGTGAGTCGGGCGTCGGGACGACGGTGGTCGCTCGTGCGATCCATGTCGCTCGCTTCGGCACCCGCAGTCCCTTCCTCAAACTGTGCAGCAGTGTGCTGGCTTCGAACTTGCTCGAACATGAGTTGTTCGGTGACGAACACCAGGCGGGTCGTCTCGCCGGTGGCCAGGGCGGAACGCTGCTTCTGGAAGATGTCGAAACGCTGTCGGTTCCGCTGCAGGAACAGTTGGCCCGCGTCCTCTCGACGGGAACTTTCCGTCCTCACGGTAGTCACGAAGACACGGCTGTGCGGGTCCGGATCGTGGTCAGTTCGCACGCCGATTTGAATCAACTCGTCAACGAAGGCAAGTTCCACCGGGAACTGCATCGTCTCTGTAAGCAGCACACGATTGTGGTGCCGCCGCTGCGCGATCGTCCGGAAGACATTGCCCCGCTGGCCGAGCAATTCCTGCTGGAGTGTTCTGTCCGCGAAGGTCAGTCACAGAAGCGAATCAACTCCGAAACGCTGCATCGTCTCCGCAGTCACCCGTGGCCCGGCAACGTTCGCCAGCTGCAAAACGTGATCAGCCGCTGTTGCTCGATTTCGTCGTCCGAGGAGATCTCGGCTGCCGACCTGGAACCGTGGATGGAACAACAGGAAGCGGGAGAGCCAGGCGATCCGGGAATGACTCTCGCTCAGATGGAACGCAAGCTGATCGAAGCGACGTTCAATCGCTTCGGTGGCAACCGCGAACTGACCGCGAAGGCACTGGAGATTGGCATCCGCACTCTCTCTGGCAAGCTCCGCGAGTACGGTTACCCACCGCGTGGGGGCCCGGGTTCGAACAAGATCCTCAAGGTGGCTTAGGTCACCCTCGGGCCGTCGCGAAAGCGGCGGCCCGTGTCGTTGAGGGACGTTGTGTGTGCGGTCCAAACGCCAGCGACCAGTTCGTCTCTGCCCCCTCTCCCCACTGGCGATGCAATTTTCTGAGTCGACGCGGCTGTGTGGAGAGGGCCGGGGTGAGGGGCGAAGGCTTCGCGTGTGGCCCCCTCACCCCAGCCCTCTCCCCCGCAGTGACGCAGGTTCACATGATGCTGTCGCCAGCGGGGGAGAGGGAGCAAGAACTCCCTACTCCCGACTCCCTACTCCCGACTCCCTACTCCGCTCATGGACGAACACGCTCTCTCCGAACACGATCGACCCGAGCCGTGGTGGCGGTCGCCGCGCGGACGGATCGGACTGGCGATCGCTGCTCTCGCGGTGGTGCTGGGCATCGTGCAACTCACGAGTCAATCCACCACCGAAATGACCGTCCTGTCGGTGCCATCCTCTCTGAGCCAAGACCCCAGTGAGGTCCGCCGCCGCCTGCAACAAGCTGGAGTGATGCAGTTCGAATACGCAAATGGGCAACTGAAGGTCCCCTCGGAATCAGCGGAGAACGCCGCAGCGGCTTTGCATTCCAACGACTCGACCGACCTGCACTGGGCGGATGAGTGGGAAGCGGCCAACTCCAAGCTCGGCCACTTCTCGGGCACTCGCGAACGCGATGCGGCTCGGGAGATTGCTCGCGCCCGCCAGATCTGCCGCATGCTCAATCAGATGTCGGGCATCGCACACGCCGATGTCGTCTGGGATGATGATAAAGCGGCCGGTTGGAATCGCGAGGCCAAGTCGCGTGCGACGGTCTATTTGAAACCTCAGCCCGGTTCCGAGATCACTCCCGAAATCATTCGCTCGGTCCGAGCAGCTGTTGCGGGCAGCAAGGCCAATCTGTCGGCCAATGACGTGATCGTCATGGACCTCGACCGCCGAATCACTTACGAAGCGACCACCGACGAACCGCTGCGCCGACAGCAAGACCAGCAGCGTGACGAACGCTCTGCCATCTATCGCCGCCGCATTGAACAGCTGCTCCAGCATGTGGACGGAATTCGCGTCGGGGTGTTTATTGACGATGTTCCGTTTCAATCCGCTGTCGAACACCCGTGGGCCGATCCTCTGGGCGATCCGCTGGCGACTCGGCTGCCGAGTGTGGCTCTACCGATGCCGGGGGAGGTTCATTGCGTGGTGCCGGATCCCCCCTCAATGCCTGAGGGTCCAACGGGAGATATCGCTGCCACTAGCCGCCGCGAGAAGGACGCCAAAGCTGCATCGACACTGCTGGGGCTCAACCAGGAATTGGCCGAACTGGTCCATGTCCATCTCGCCGTGCCCGAGGAGTTCTATCTCCGCAAGCAGGAAATGCTCACGACCACTGAAGTGACATCGTTTGATGTGATCGAGCGGAACGTCAACGCCCAACTGCAAAAGCGAGTGAACGATGCGCTGCCCGATTCCGGTCCATCGCCCGAGGTCGTCATCGACCTGATCCCCGGTGAGCGAATCGCCAGCGTCCCCGTCGCGACCACATCCCACTCATTCGACCCCCTGCGTGATCCGTCGGTGTTGTTTCCGCTCTGTGGAGTCGGGCTGTTCTTCTTCGCGATCGGCTGGGCGATAGTCGCTGCCCGTCGAGGTTCGGAGGAGTCCGCCGACTCGGCATCGCCCTCAGACTCCCTGGCGCACGATTCCCAACTGCATGCGAACCCGCTGGAGTTTCTGGTGACCTCGCGATTCTCCGACTGGCTGCCGGCCCTCCTCATGGAACCCGCCGAGACGCTAGCCAGAATTGTGAGCGTGCTGCCGTCTCAGCAGGTCGGTGAGTTGATGGCCCGGTTGCCGATGAGCGTGCAAATTGATGTGTTACAACTGGCCGCGAGGCAAGCCCCACCCACGAGTCACGACCTCCAAGCCATCGCCGAGCGACTGGAACATGAGGCCCAAGTGCCCGCATTTCGTTCGCAGGGGCTATTCCATCGGGCCCCCCATCCGGTAGGCTAGAGGTCTGCTTTTTTTTCCGAAAAGGGCGTTCTTTCGCGGAGCGAAAGACGACAATCGCCGAAACCCCTCAAATACCCCGAAGGGGTTCCAGCCCATAGCCGGTGGTCGAGCGTAGCGACACCACCGGACAACGTCGCATCTCGCTGCCATCTATCCCGAAGGGATTGCAGACTCTCTCTCGTCCCGATCCTCATACGGCTGGAATCCCTCCGGGATACAAAAGGTCGGAGATCGGATACCGGTGGTATCGCTTCGCTCAACCACCGGCTATGGGCTGTGACCCCTCCGGGGTGGGGAGACGTAAGCCCCCCACTCCAATATCACGCGTCAGACAAGGTGGGCCATCGCTCCAATACGAGCTTGTCACATCCTACATCTGGACACCATGCACATGTCGCTCCCCGAACAGTTCCGCTGCTACCTCATCGAGAAGACTCCCGACGGAGTTGTTTCGTCCTCAATCACGCAGCGAAAGACCGCCGAGCTGCCCGCTGGCGATGTGACCGTCCGCGTCCTCTGGTCCTCGCTCAACTACAAAGACGCTCTCGCCGCCACTGGTAACCCGGGCATCACTCGCCAGTTCCCACACATCCCCGGCATCGACGCAGCGGGTGTCGTGGCCGAAAGCTCCTCACCCGAGTTCCCTGTCGGCACCGAAGTCATTGCCACGGGGCACGAACTCGGTGTCGAACGCTGGGGCGGGTGGGCGGAGTTCATCCGCGTCCCAGCCGCGTGGCTCGTCAAACGGCCAACCGGTCTCACCCTCGAAGAGGCCATGACCATCGGCACCGCTGGCTTCACAGCTGCTCAATGCGTGCAGGCTCTCATTCACGCCGGAGTCACTCCCGAACGCGGGCCGATCGTGGTCACCGGAGCCACTGGCGGAGTCGGCTCGATGGCGGTTCAACTGCTCGCTCAACTCGGCTATGAAGTGACAGCTGTCTCCGGCAAGCCAGATCGCGTGGAGTGGCTCCAACACCTCGGGGCGAAAGCGGTGATTGATCGCGAGACATTCCTTCGAGTACCAAATCGTCCACTATTAAGTGCAACCTGGGCCGGTGGCGTCGATACCGTTGGCGGGACCATGCTCGCGACTCTGATCCGGAGCGTCAGTCACCGAGGTTGCGTAGCCGCCTGTGGCGTGGTCGGTGGTGCCGATCTGCCACTGACGGTCTACCCGTTTATCCTGCGCGGCATCACTTTGGCCGGGATCGATTCCGCCTGGTGCCCGGATGACCAGCGAGCCGAGATCTGGAACCGACTGGCGACCGACTGGAAGCCAGCACACCTCGCCGATTCCCAAACAGTGATTGAACTCGACCAAATCGGTCCTGCGGTCGAGCAAATCCTACGGGGCCAGATCGCTGGGCGGACTCTTATCCGCATCTGAACTCCGCCGATCACTGGCTTATAACGCGATCGCGATGACGGCCAGCACGCCGATCCAGACAACGCCCAGGAAGTGCCACAAGCTGGCGCAGACCGTCACCCCCCAGTGGTACTCGTGATCGTACTTGTCGGCATAGGCCTGCACGGTCACGTACGACAGGCTCATGATCGCGACCAGAAAATGCAGCACATGCAGCATGCAGAGCAGCATGATGAACGGTCTGACTCCCAGTGAAGTGGCGATGGCCCCCCGCTCCGACGGACTGATGGCCCATAGTGCATAACTCTGAACCGCCACGAACAGCCCGCCCGCTTCCAGCCCGCGCACCAGCCACGCTCGAAATTCGGCTTGACGCTCCTGCTTCACTGACGCGAGTGCCTTTCCGAGGCAATAGCTGCCTCGGAGGAGCAGGAGGCTGCTGAACGCAAAGGCAGGGTGAAACACCATCGTCCAGGGAGACGCCTTGGGATTCCTGCCGAAGACCTGCATCAATATCCAGGCACCGACAACCGCTGTCCCCACGATTAACACTGTCAACCCGACAAACTGCACGGCCAGCTGGCTCTGATTCCCGGCATGTCGTGCCGGGATCGGAGCGGTGATCCGTGGGTCGAGAGGGGGGTCGGGGTACATAAGCAGACGCTTCTTGAAATCGCCGAACTCGTCACAGCTCGGGCAGAAGCCTCGCGACTTCTACTCCAGTGGAACCTGCTTCAGACTCAACACGGCATCTGGCCATGACAGACACCAGTGCGAATCGGCTCGCCTCAGCTGCATCGGAACCGCGTTGGGGCCGGAGGACAAGACCCTTTGAAATTGTATCGCTCCCCGGTCGAGGTCCAACCCCCAAATCGCCGTGCGAGTCGGCCAGATCGCGTTCGGCCCGTCGATCACCGGCACTCCCGTCCCCGCTGCCGCCAAGTCATCTGACCCGTGCTCCCACAGCGGAGTCCCCTGCCGCAGCGACACCGCGCGCAGCCGTGTTCCGGCGATCAGCACCGGCCCGTGACGAGGACAGACGACCCCCTGCACTGGAAACGGCAGCAGCATCTGCCAGAGCCCCTCGCCGCTATCCAAAGAGAACCCGGCCACTTGCGATTGAATCGGGTCGGCCACAACGAGGACTCCCGCGCGAGCTGCGATCAGAGGGGCGAACGAACCCTGCTGAGCGGGGGGTGAGTCGACCAGGGATGTGGAGGCCCACTGGATTTGACCTCGTCGAGCGTCGAAGGCCACCACGACTCCCGAGAGAGTTCGGGCCACGACCAGTCCCCCGCACGTGAGGAGTTGAGTCTCGGGCAGGGTCTGTCCCGGCTCCGCCGCGCATGTGCCACAGCGAGTCCACCAGGCCAGCTGACCATCATCCTGTGAGAAGGCGGCGACAGCGAGTTCCACCTGGGGAGCGGGTCGACAGAGCGGCACGATGACCAGCGCCTCGCTCGGCCACGCTCCCGATGCGAGGGCTGGATGACCGTGGAATTGCCACCCCGGCTCCGGCAGGCTGCGTGACTCGATACGCCAGAGCACGCGGCCTTGTCCTTGAGCCAAGTCGAGCGCGACGAGTGAACCCGCAAGTGGGACCAGTTCCGGGCGCGGCCTCCAACGAGGAGTATCTCCCAGCACCCCGAAGTAACGGTCACTGGAGCAGATTCCCCCGGCCATCCGGCAGGGAAGATCTCGTGACGAAACATCGTCCACGAGCGGGTCATCGAACACGACACCGACATCATCGGGGAGCCCACTCGCCCAAAACGGCTCGCCGGTTTGCTCGTTCAAGGCCCGGACCTGTTGACCGTTGTTGAGCAACAACAGGCCCCCACGACACGACTGGACCGAGAGCGGAGCCTGGTGCTGCGGCAGTGGGCAATTCGCCGTGGCCCGCGCGGTCCAGCGAAGTGGCCCCAGTGAGGTTGTCGCGTGATGCGGGGCCACCGTCGCACGGAGGACATCACGCAAGGATGACCCGCCCAACGTCCAGTCAGCAGCCTCTCCATTTCCGATCGTCGTCAGCTCTTCGCGACTTAGCGAGGCACCGACGGCGTGCCGGGCAACGACCGTCTTAATGAGTGCGGATCGCGACCAGCGATTGTCGACCGCGGGAAGTGGAATCAGCGGCGACGGGAACACGCTCCGGGTGAGGTCGTTTGACTCGATGAGCCGTCCCCACAGCCGTAGAGCCAGTTCGAACTCGCCGCGCATCGCCGCGTGCCCGGCCAGTTCTTGGGTCGCTTCGGGGGCAGCAGAGGTGGCGCTCGACTCTTCGAGGATCTGCCAGAGAGCAGCCTCGTCGCGACTTTGGCGGGCGCGATGCAGCACCGCCAGCGCGATGGCGTCTCCTCGCTTTTGGTAAACATCGCGTCCCGCGACCGGCAGACGGCAGAGCTTCTGCTGAATGGCAACCGGCAGTCCGATGTATCGCCCCGGTGCGACCTTCACCAGAACATCCCCACCATCCACTTTCAGACGGTCCAGCACATCGAGCGCCGCTGCCCACTCTTCAGCTGCGACGAGTTGGTCATGCACGACCAACTGCTTCTCGTCAGCGAGGGAGACATTTAGTCCCACCAGTTCGCCCGAGATCTCCTCTGCGTCACTCAAACGGCACGGCACGATCGCGGTCAGCAGCAGCACAAGAATCGTGAGGGAACGCCTCATGCGAACACTCCCTGACTACACGCGATCCCGCAGCTTATGGCCCACCACAAACACCGCCACCCCCGCCAGCGTCAGCCCCGGCATCCACAACAATGCAAAGCCGACTTCCAACTGCCAGAGAATCAGCACTGGCAGGGACAACAGCGCCACCAGCTGGAGAAACATGCCCAGCAGATTGCGAAAATCGGACATCCGGGGAAATCCTGGGGGATGGTGGACCAGTCGAAGATCAACTGGTTCGCGACAGCGTGTCACTGTATGCCAGCGGGGAGTTGGGAACAACGAACACAGGGGCAGTGAACGGGCGAAGGCGAGCGGCCTGACTTCGCATTCCAAACGTCTTCCGAAGTCTTCCAAGGCTTCGGAAGTTTCGCGGGTCGGACTCACGGGCCGCTCGCCGAGGCGGTTCATTCACCACTGGGTGGTCCCAGCGAGTCTCCACAGAAATCGCTGTCGCCGCGGAGGCTTTGACGAATTCCTCCACACACCGATTCGATGAATGCCCCGGTCTCATCAATCTCAGAGGCCACGGATCAACTCAGCGCGGCGTAGCCGCAACCCAAAGAGGGAGCTGTCAGCACTTTCCCATCCCGAAGGGATGACAGAAATGAGCCGGTGGTTGAGCGAAGCGACACCACCGGAACACCGCCCCTCGCGGTTTCCGCATCCCGGAGGGATGCCAGCAGGCGTCGCACTCGGGAGGAATTCGCCAAACGGGCTGGTGGTTTTCTACCATCCCTCCGGGATGGAGGATTGAGAGGCGACTACCGTCCGGTGGTGTCGCTACGCTCAACCACCGGCTCATGGCTGTGACCCCTGCCGGGGTCGATTGGTGTTCGAGGCCACTTCAGGGAATGTGCGCAGCGTGCGCATATTCTTGAGGTGAGTAGGACATAAAAGCACGGACGCCTTCCCCTGACAGGCTGCTTGATTTCGACACGATTTCCTCCAACGTGGAACAGCTGCCCGACGAACTGAGGAACTGTTCTGAAACAACTTCCCGATTTGATTTGGAACACGAAGATCGCCAAGGAAGCAAAGAGTTCCATTTGAAATCCCTTTGCTTCCTTGGCGACCTTGGTGTTCAACTCCTTCCATTGAAATCGGGAAGTTATTGTGGACCAAGCCTTGAGTTCCGTTCTTCGTCCGTGCAATTCCGTGTGCATCCGTGGCTGGCTCGGCTTTTTTCCTTCGCCATGCAGTGGTCACTCCCGCATGTCTAGGCCGACCGAGAATCGAAGCTCGCGAGTTACCGATTCTCCGAGAGAAACTCGATCTTGCCACTGACCACATCGTACATGGCCCCGACGACCGCGATGCGACCCTCGTCCGCCAGACGCCGGAGCGTCTGACTTTGATTCAACAACTGCTCGACCGAGTACAACACATTGCGGCGAGCCACATCGTCAACGAACTCGTCCCGCCGAGACTCGGGCATCTCGGGAAGTGAGCGACACTGGGTCGGATCGATCGAAGCCTGGATATCTTGAACGATGTAGTCGAGATGCTGGCACCCAGTCGCTTGGCTGGCCGTATGTTCGGTGCAGGAGAACTTGACAGCTGCGCCCACCGCTCCGCAGCGAGTATGTCCCAGGACCAGAATCAGTTTCGACCCCACAACCGCACAGGCATACTCCGCACTGCCCAGCACCTTGGGACTGGTCACGTTGCCCGCGATCCGGATGCTGAAGATGTCTCCCACCCCCAGATCGAAGATCAACTCCGTCGGGGCTCGGGAATCAATACAGCTGAGGATGACGGCCAGCGGATGTTGCCCACTGGCCGTGGCGTCGACCTGTCGACTGAGATCGCGCGACAGTCGCTGGCCCGAGCGAAAGCGCTGGTGCCCTTCCTTGAGGATCTCCAACACTTGGCCCGGCGTCAGTGAGTTCTGAATCTCTCGAGTGGAGTAGTCAACGTACTGGGTTTGATCTCGCAGTTGAGGATACCGCGTTTGAAATCCCGACAGACTCACCTTCACTCCGCGCGCGGGTGCGGAGAGTTCGACGTACTCCATCAACAGGTCGAGGACATCGGGGTCGATGTAGTCCGTGGCCCGCGCATCGATCATGACATGTCCTCCGCGCGGAACATCATTCAAAGTCTGGTCGAGTGCAGCACGATTCAGAAAACTGACCTGATTCGCCAGTTCGATCCGCACCACATCGCCGCCCAGATGCTTTTCCATAATCCGGCGAATCGGCTGCCGAGTGTTGCTCCACAGAATGAAACTGATACTGACCGCCAGACCAATCAAGATTCCGATCAACAGGTCAGTGAACACGATCGCGACGACGGTCACGGCAAAGGGAATGAACTGGTTTCGTCCGGCACTCCACATTCGCTTGACCAGTTCGGGACTGACCAGCTTGATTCCGGTCATTAAGAGAATTGCCGCGAGGCAGGAGAGCGGGATCATATTCATCCAGCGAGACAACCAGGTCACGCTGACGAGCAGCAAAACGCCATGAATGATCGCCGACAGTTTCGACTGCCCCCCAGCGTTGATGTTGACCGAGCTGCGCACGATCACCGATGTGACGGGCAACCCTCCGATTAAACCGGAGACCACGTTTCCGATCCCTTGAGCAATGAGTTCGCGGTTCGGTCGAGAATTCCGTTGACGCGGATCGAGCTTGTCTGTCGCCTCCAGATTGAGCAGCGTTTCCAGTGACGCCACAGCGGCCATTGTCAGTGCCGCCAAGTAAACCGCAGGACGAGAAAGCAGTGACGTATCGGGCGTTCGCAGAGACCCCAACAGGTCGCCCAGATTGTGCAAAGGAGGGAGCTGCACCAGATGACTGGAGCCGATCCGCCAATTGCCACCGAGAGTTTGCAACCACTGGGCCAGGATGACCCCCAGCACGACCACCAGCAAGGGAGCGGGAATCGCGGAGGTCTTCAACACCTTGACCTGCGACCACACGATCAGAAGACCAATCGACAAGAGCCCAATGATCGCCGCCGACGGATTGATATCGGACAGCGTTTGAAACAACTCGGAAAACGTGTTCTCATGGTCGGGTTGAGAGAACGACATGTCCCCTTCGGGATCGGTGTCGTGCCCGAAGACGTGCGGTAGCTGCTTCAGGATCAGAATGACCCCGATCGCCGCTAGTAACCCCTTGATGACAGCTGACGGAAAAAACGCGGCGATGAATCCCGCCCGCGACACTCCGAGTACGATCTGGATCAGCCCCGCCAGCACCACAGCGGTCAGAAACGCCTCGAACGAACCGAGCGTGAGAATCTGCGCTGCCACCACCGCCGTCAATCCAGCTGCGGGACCACTGACGCTGGTGTGCGATCCACTGACCATCCCGACCAGAATTCCCCCGACGATCCCGGCCAGAATTCCCGAGAGCAGCGGAGCCCCCGAGGCCAAGGCGACACCCAGGCACAGCGGCAACGCCACCAGAAACACAACCAGCCCAGCCGCCAGATCCTTCGGGATCGTAGATCGGGAAAAGACTTGGGTATGAGGCACGTTAGCTGTCCTTGGCTCGGGCGACCGTGGCTCCGTGAGAATCGTCCAATGATTCGGGAGTTCGGGTTCCCAAATCCTAACGACTCTCCCATCGCACCGCGCCTCCGTTTCCGCACAAGACCACGCGGGTGTGTGCATCAGAAAAGTCGGCAGCGATTCCACGCGGCGCGACAGGATTCAAGGGGGAGCCGCAGATGAACACAGATGAACGCAGATCAAGAGGCTCGGCAACGAGAGAACATCGCCCCGATTCATCTCTGATCTGTGTTTATCTGTGTTCATCTGCGGCTCACCAACGCTTGGTTTTCTCGTTGTCGAGTCTCTGCCAGCCGTTTGCACACAGTGCCAGAATCAAATCGCGCTGCCGCCTCATTGGCGTTAGTTTGCCACTGCCGACTTTTCTGACGTACACACGACACGCGGTTTGCAGCCAGATTTTTGGCGAGGCAGGTTGACCAGTAGGATCTGATCTCCGTGGCCTCTCCGATGAACTGGGCTCCAGTTGGTTTTCCCTGACCAGCCCGCCGCGCCAGCCAGGGCCGCGTGCCGGAAACCTTTCTGACGCAAGCGGGCGGTCACTGATGGTCGCCTTTTTCTGCGAAAAAGGACGTTGATTCATCGAGCGACAGGGAATCCAGGTCAGTAAAGAGACCTCCGGTCCGGGCGATGAGTCTCTGCCAAGCGGCCCTGGCTGGCGCTGCGGGCTAAACGATCATTCACCACCATTCCGGCACGACCGGCTGACCGCACCCGACAGAGAAATACCCGTGAGAAGGCTACTCCTCGACCTGCAGTACGATGCGTCCGGCTCGGGAGATGACATCGAAGCCGGGAGTACGCTCCTCGTTATCCAGAGCGGCTTGCGGACGCTCGAAGTCTTGCATCATCCCACCGGGCTCATCACGATTGCGGGGGGTGATCATCCCATTCCAGCTGTGGTTCCCCGTCGAGAAGTGAATGTCTTCGAGAACCTCCCGCTTCACGTTCACACGGACCTCGCCCACCTGAGTATAGAGTGTCCAGGGGGTCAGGCTCAGGATCGGCTGCGGCAGTTGCAGGCGGATCGTTCCCGACTCGGTCACGATGCGGTGCGATCCTGCCAGGTCGATGCCGTCCGTCAACTCGACGAGCGTGGGACCATAGCGGTTTTCGAGGTCCAGGGTTCCCGTGATGTCGGCCACCTTCAGTCGGGTCTGCAGATAGCGGGCGGTCAGGCTGCCCATGATCCCTCGAATCGAAGTCTCGCCCGATAGATCGAGTGTCATTCGTCGAAGCCCATCGGCATGGCGAGTCCCGCCGTTCCGCATGACGTTGGTGCCATCAAGGGTCACGGCCCCCTCTATCTGCGAGATCGTTTGCAGCGGCACGCCATACGACGCGAAGTCGCCCTTCACACCCGCCACCGTGAAGACGCCGTTGTAGTCGCGGTCGGTCGACTCGGCGGTCGTCAGCAGCAGCGTCCCCTCGTAGTTCTCCACATGCACTCCAACTTGGCATCCCAGAACCGCTGCGATGGCCTGCCGTGGGAGATGCACCGTCAGTTCCGCCCGGCGGTCCCATTCTCCCCCCGAGGAGCCGGAGCCACCATCGGATTCCAAATTGATTGAGATCCAAGTCCGCTCGCCGTTGCCGAGCCCTCGGACTCGCAAGATGTGAGCGGGCTGCCCCTGAAACTCGCGGTACTTCGCCTGGGAATCGGCAATCTCCTGATCAAATTTCAATCGCCAGGCCCGCTGCTTCTCGGTCGCTTTCTGGCCGTCTTCGGACGCGAAGAACGCCTCGGTCCGCCCCTTCCGCTCGGCCTCCGTCTCACCCACCAATTCACTGGGCACTTGCAGTTCATGCTCCACTAACAGCTTCTTGAACTCGGCTGCTGCGGGCTGCTCTTTCGCGATGATCGACTTCTTCAAGACGCAACGAATCCCTGGCCCGTCCCAGCTGGAGAGGCGAATCTGGTCGGCCACGATGACCACTCGCGGCTCCTGCGCGAGGTCGAACTCATAGGTATCGGTCTGTTCGAAAATCTTCACGGGCGAGACGAACCTTTCTGCCTTCTCGATCTTGGCCCGGAGTGCTTCAAGAGACTTGGTGAGCTGTTCCACCTCGCGCAAAGCGTTGGCCGTATCGGAATCGTCCGTATCGAGAGTCTCGCGAAGTTTGTCGACGCGTGAAGTCAGCTCCTCGTATTGCTCAGACAGTGCGTTCGGAATGAAATAGGCCCCCCCGAAGCTGCGCCGAAACAGGGTGTGATTCGGCGGTGCTTGCGCGGACTCCTCTTCCGGTTCGTCGGAGTAGGCCCCGTGGGGAGTGAGAGCCAGGAGCGTGATGATGAGTAGCGTTCGCATGTGAGATTCCGATGAGAAGTGAGAGTGAACAGGAGACTGCGGTCTGCTGCGTTGTCGTGAGTGATTCAAAACGTCGTGTAGCCTGAGAATCGGCATCAGCCCGTGAGCGGCACGGCGCTCGCCGCCGGTTCCCCGAACCGTTGTCCCCTGGAAACGTGATTCTTCGACGAGCCACGGTGATCAGAACCGGCGGCTAGCGCCGTGCCGCTCACGACTCGATGAATCCGCCCCCCCGAGCATGGCGCTGTCTCACTAGAACCGTTCCAGAAATCGTGTTCACCGCAAGAGTCTGGAACACGAATCTCCACTGATCGACGCTCATCCAGAGTTCGATCAGTGTTGATGAGTGAAGATTCGTGTTCCAAACTCGTCATTCCCTCGGCATGCTTGGTGAACACCGATTCTGTCACTGCTCTAATGCTTACGGAGTGGCCGTAACCATGCGTTGGAGTTGCCCAGCCAGTTCTTCAGTACGATCGCGGAGTTCGCCGGTCCGTAGCCGCTCTCCCAAATCGCGAAGCTCGGACTGCAAGCGAGCCAGTTCGAGAGGCGGTGACGGAAGCGATGAGGACTCGAACTCGCCCTGCCGAATTTCGGAACGGTGAATGAGCCCCGGCGGTGATGAGGGCTGATCCACTAAAGCGAGGTCAGGCGGTGGAATGGGAATGTCTGTCTCGCCCATCCCGCCCTCCGCGTGTTGGTTCTCGATCGTCCGGACGATGGGTTCTTTGTTCGCCGGTCCATGACGACGCAGCACCAGCCCCGTCACGAGGATCGCCGCGACTGCCGCGACTGCCACGACAGCTGCCAGTACACGGACTCTCCGCGTGCGAGGCACTGGTGGGGCCGCTCGCGCGGGCCGGTCAATCGCGGGGCACTCGGGCACCGGGATCTCCATCCAGGCTGCCATCGCCTGATCCAGGCGCTCGTCATCGGTTCGAATCGGTCGGTTCATCGTGTGGGTTCCTGCCCCTCGACCAGGGAACGCAGGCTCACTTTGAGTTGCTGCCGCGCCCGATGAATGAGCAGCCCCACCGCGTTCGGGGTGATGTGCATGTGCTCGGCGATCTGCTCGTAGGTCATCTGTTCGGCACTCGACATCCAAAAGGCGGCTGCCTGAGATTCGGGGAGGCGGGCCAACTCCCGGCGGATGATTTCGATGGTCTCGTTGAGTTCCACTTGGTCAGCTTGCGTCGGCCCAGACGGTTCGGCACTCATCGCGTGCGTCGCCTGCCTGCGCCGCTTTCGCAACGCGTCGATGGCCCGCCGAGTCGCCAGCCAGCGCAGAAAGCCTCCCCAGTTCCGCACCTCCGCCGATTGCGGGGAACGGATCGCTTCCAGGAAGACCTCCTGCAGACAATCGCGAGCATCCTCATCGTGCGCAAGGATCCGATAAGCCACTGCCCACACGGCTGGCCCATGCTCCCTTCGAATCTGCTCCCAATCGGTCATCCCCGGTGTGTTCTCCCTGACATGCTGATCTGACGAACACAGCAGGCAGAGTATTTCTCTGCAAGTTCCCCAGAATCCTAAATTCTGAATGCGGGAGTTGTTTCGGAAATCGGGGAGGTCCGAGTTCTGGAGCTACCGGAATTGTAAACCGATAGGGAATCCCGCTCCCTTCCGAGAAGCTTGGCGAAACCCCCAGTGAACCGATGAAGTACAGTAGAGGTCGACGCCGGGAAACACGCATGACTTTGATCACGTGGTCAATGAAAACAGCACCGCCCGCGAACCTGGTGGACTGGGAACGCGGGCGGGGTAAATTTCGCAGGATCGTGCGAGCGACTACGGCAACTCGTACTTCTCTTCCTGGGCCTTGTCCGCAGCGATCGAACCCCGAAGGGCCTCGTCATTGGCGGCGACGGTCTTGGCCGGTCCGGTCAGCTTCAGGAAGTAATTCCCGACGTTCTTGCCATCCTTCATGACGGTCAGCATCACGCCGTGCATCTTGTAGCCGAGAGCTGGTTCGGTCTTGCCTCGGATCGGTGGACCGATCGATCGCTTGTACGTTCCGCTCAATTGCACGAGGACATACTCGCCTTGCGGGCACTTGCCTTTGGTCATCACCAGTTCGCGACCGGCTGCCTCGAACTGATCGACCCAGCGGGTGATGTTCGCTTCGCGCGTGCCGCCGATGGGGGGCGAGATCACCAGCTCAGCGGCGTCCTTGTCGTCTTCCACAGCGGGGATCGAGAACTGGGCCAGCCGCAGGTTGTTGGAGGGCTGCTGCTGCTTCCAGGTCGCGGGGACGGTGAGTTTCAGGTCACCCGCCTCGACTTCTTTGGGGGCAACGGGCGTCTCTGGCTTGGCGTCCTCAGCGGTGGCCATTCCGGCCATCGCGACGAGGCTCAGCAACACCCAGTGAGGTCGAATTCGCATGTGTGAGTTCCTTCAAGGTTTCCTGACTCATAGAATCAGGCGATGTGCATACAATAGTCCGGGGAGCCACAACGCTCTGCCCGGCGGAGTCGAACGCGCCGACGTGGAATCCATTGTGTGTCAGTGGGCCTCGAATTTCAATCAGTCGGGGAGACGGGAGTCTGGAGCAGGCATCGCCCCGCTGGCTCCCGCCTCTAGCGTGCCTAGCCAAGTTCTATGGCGCGATCGACCTAGGCTGAGTAGCTTTCGCAGAGTGATGTGGTTTGGTCATTCAGCGTACTCACGGAGGCACGGTCATGGCAAAGCGTACTGAAGTATCGGCGGAGCGGTTGAGGGTCGAGATGTTGGCCGCGTTTGAGGAGACGGTGCAGCGGGTGATGGCGGCGCTCAATGCGGCTTCGGCGGGGAACATGATTGGGGGGAGCGAGCATCAGGTGCAGCACCTCATGGACGAGTTCAAACGGCGCACATTTGAAGCGGCCACGCAGCTCGCAGCCGACTCGCATGAGTCGGCCCTATCATAATATTTCAGAGGGGCCCCCTCCGACTGAGGTCCGAACGGATGAGACGACGGGGACGGTGGTCGCTTGCCGGTTGCGAGACAAGGGGCGGCAGAAGACCACAGTAAAGACAGTCTGTGGTCATGTCGAAGTGTTGCGAAAGCGGTGGATGTCGGCGATAGGAGCGGGGTGTCAGGTGCCGCTGGACTCGTAGTTGGGAGTGGCCGAAGGAGTCATTATGCAGGGGTGCTGTCGCTGGTGTGTCTGCTGAATCGAGGGGCCACGAGCTTCGAGCATGCGGCGGAGTGCCTGCCCTCGGCGACGAACATTCGGCTCGGCAAAGAGACGCTCAGGCAGCTGTGTATTGAGTCGGGGAAGGCGATGCAGCAGGCGATCTCGAAGGGGGAGTTTGGTGCCGGAGTGGACAGCGAAGGAG
>JAYSUV010000035.1:0-6551 GCA_043718945.1 Planctomycetota bacterium | reverse complement strand
TCTCTCGGAACACCTATGATTGCCAGAACCATGACGGCCCCGCCGGTCATTCACGAGCGATCGAATCACCCCCGCGCCGTCGTCCCCAGGCCCATCAGTATGCCGACTTTGATCGTCGCGAACTCCCCCAAAGACTGGCCGTTTGACATCCCCGGTGTCGATGTGGTCGACGCCTGGGACTACTTGACCAGCCCGCAGTACAGCGATTTGCGCGGGGCCAAGGTGCTCAACCTCTGTCGCTCGTACACTTATCAAAGCACCGGCTACTACGTCTCGCTGCTGGCCGAAGCACGCGGTCACAAGCCGCTCCCCAGCATTCAGACGCTGCAAGATCTGCGGTCGCAATCGCTCGTGCGGCTGGTGTCAGACGACCTGGATGAATTGATGCAGCAAACTCTGCTGCCGCACAAATCCGAGGACTTCGAACTCAGCATCTACTTCGGTCGCAATTCCGAGAAGCAGTACGACCGCCTCTCGCTCCAGCTGTTCTATCTGTTTCAATCTCCGCTGCTGCGGGTCAAGTTCTCGAAGCTGAAGAAGTGGCAGATCCGCAGTGTGCGGGCGATCTCGGGCAGTGACGTGCCGGAGACCGATCGCCCGTTCGTGGCCGAGGCCGCCCTCAAGCACTTCTCGGGTCGAGCGGTCAGCAAGCCCCGCAAGTCGCGCATGCGGTACGACATGGCCATGCTCTGGAACCCCGAGGAGAAGGAGAACGCCCCGTCGAATGAGGCGGCTCTCAAGAAGTTCGTCAAAGCCGGGGCGAACATGGGGATCGAAGTCGAACTGATCACCAAGGACGACTACGGTCGCCTGCTCGAGTTCGACGCCCTGTTCATCCGCGAGACGACCTCGATCAACGACCACACCTACCGCTTCGCCCGCAAGGCCGCCAGCGAAGGTCTCGTCGTCATGGACGATCCGCAGTCGATCGCCCGTTGCACCAATAAAGTCTTCCTGGCCGAGCTACTGGAACGGCACGGCCTCCCGACCCCCAAGACTGTCGTCCTCCACGAAGACAACGTCAACGAAGCGATCCACCAACTCGGATTCCCCATCGTCATCAAGAAGCCCGACAGCTCCTTCTCGCGCGGGGTCGTCAAGATCAACACAGCTGCCGAACTCCATGCCCGGCTGCCGGAGTTCTTTGCGGAGTCGGAGCTGCTCGTGGCTCAGGAGTTCATGCTGACCGACTTCGACTGGCGGATCAGCATGATCGATCGCCGACCGCTGTTCGCCTGCAAATACCACATGGCCCCTGGTCACTGGCAAGTGATTCAGCAGGAGAAGGAAGGCGACGACCGCTTCGGCAACTTCGACACGATGCCGATTGAACTCGCCCCTCGCAAGGCCGTGAACATCGCCATGAAGGCCGCCAACCTGATCGGAGACGGTTTGTACGGCGTGGACATCAAGCAGTCCGGCGGCAACTTCCATATCATCGAGATCAACGACAACCCGAACATCGACGCGGGGGTCGAGGACCAAGTCCTGCGCGACGATCTCTACACCCGCGTGATGAGCGTCTTCCTCACCCGGCTCGACCGCGCGAAGGCGTGGGGACCGGGGGAGTAGGCTGGCATCGTTTACGGCTCTGCGCGTGGGAGCGGGCAAAGTCGCGGGACTCACCGAGTCCAGGGGAATGCGGAGCCATTGCGTTTTCAATGTCGCGTGGGCTGAAGCCCACCCGACTCATCTCATCTTCAAATCGGCCATTGCCCTGACACCAGACTCACGGGCTCCTTGGCTCATGACATGGTGCCGATTACACTCCGGAGGTTCAGCCCCCCTCGACTTTGTGTCATCGCATGTCCAGTGTCTCCCCTACTCTCGACGATCCGCTGACGGCGGTCCTCGCTCGGCTTCGCAGCCGGGTCGATGAGAGATTGCGGGCATACGTCAGACTGTCTGAGGACTGTCCCCCCCAACTCGCGGAGTCGATGCTGTATAGCGTCGCGGCCGGGGGCAAGCGGGTGCGGCCCGTGCTGACACTGCTGGCGTGCGAGGCGTGCGGCGGGTCGATCGAGGGGGCTCTCCCCGCAGCTTGTGCGATCGAGTTGATTCACACGTACTCGCTGATTCACGATGACCTCCCGGCGATGGACGACGATGATCTTCGTCGGGGGCTGCCGACCAATCACATCAAATTCGGCGAGGCGACCGCCATCCTCGCCGGGGACGGGCTGCTGACGAGGGCGTTTGAGATCATTGCCCGCGATGTGCAACCGGCTGAGGTCGCAGCCGCTTGCTGTGTGGAACTCGCGAGCGCGGCCGGGGCCGAGGGGATGGTTGGCGGGCAGCAGGCCGACCTCGAAGCGGAAACCCACCCGATCCGCACGATCGAACAACTCGAAGCGATTCATCGCCGAAAAACGGGACGTTTGCTTTCGGCAGCACTGTTGATGGGTGGTCGCATCGCCCAAACGAGCCCGCATAATCTACGCAGCCTGCAAGTCTACGGCGAATCGATCGGACTTGCGTTCCAAATCGCAGATGACCTGTTGGATGTTGTCGGAGATGCGGGCAAGATGGGGAAAGGTGTTCGCAAGGACACTGACCTCAACAAACTGACCTACCCGTCGCTGCTCGGCCTGGACGAAAGCCGACGACGGGCGGAGGCACTCGTCGAGCGTGCATGTGATGCGGTGGCGGTCTTCGGTCCGCAGGCCGCCCACTTGCAGGCACTCGCCCGCTACATCATCGAGAGGGATCATTGATGGACTACCAGTTGCTACCCCTGATCGCGTCGCCCGCGGAACTCAAGGCGATGAGCGATCCCCAGTTGGTTCAACTGGCCCAGGAGATCCGCGATGCGCTGTGCGAGATCGTCAGCGATCGCCCCGCGCACTTCGCCAGCAACCTCGGCGTGGTCGAGCTGTGCATTGCCCTGCATCAGGTGTTCGACTTCTCGAAGGACCGCCTGATCTGGGACACGGGGCATCAGATCTACCCGCACAAGCTCGTGACCGGGCGCTATCCGCAGTTTAATACGATCCGGCGGAAGGGGGGGCTGATGGGCTACCCGAATCCGGCGGAGAGCGACTACGACTTGTTCGTCACCGGGCACGCCGGGGCCAGTGTGTCAACCGTGCTGGGTCTCAAGGCCGGTGATGATCTCATCCACCCCGAAGAGGGCCGCAAGTCGGTCGCCGTGATTGGCGACGGGGCCTTTCCCTCGGGGATCGTGTTCGAGGCGTTCAACAATGCCGCCGGTCTCGACAAAGACGTGCTCGTCATCCTCAACGACAACAAGATGGGGATCTGCCCCCGCGTCGGTGGACTGGCCAAGTACCTCGACAAGGCCCGGGCCGCCCCGTTCTATAACGGCCTCAAGAAGGATGTGACCTGGCTGCTCAACAAGCTGCCGCTGGTGGGTGAACCGACGAGGGAGATGATCGGCAGCGTCAAGGAAGCGGTGAAGGGCTTCCTCCATGGCGGGAAGCTGTTCGAGGAGCTGGGCTTCCGTTACATCGGTCCGGTCGACGGGCACGACCTCAAATCGCTGCGTGAGTACCTGCAACTGGTCAAGGAGATCAAGGGGCCGGTCCTGCTCCATGTCTTCACCGAGAAGGGCCACGGGTTCAAGCCCGCTGAGGCCGATCCGGTCGGCTACCACTCCCCCTCACCGTTCTGCCGCGATGATGACTCGGGCGTGATCTTCCTCAAAAAGGGCTCCAGCCGGGCCTACACCGACACCGTCAGCGACGCCATCCTCGCCAAAATGCGGACCGACTCCCGCGTCTGCGTCCTCACCGCCGCCATGTGCGAGGGGAACAAGCTCCAGGCCATCCGCGCCGAGTTCCCCGACCGCTTCTTCGACACCGGCATCTGCGAGGGACACACCGTCGCCTTCGCAGCTGGCATGGCCAAAGCGGGCATGCGCCCCATCGTCGACATCTACAGCACCTTCCTGCAGCGCAGCTTCGACCACATCTTCCAGGAAGTCGCCCTCCAGAACCTGCCGGTCGTGTTCGCGATGGACCGGGCTGGGTTGTGCGGACCCGACGGCCCGACGCATCACGGCGTGTTCGACAACAGCTACATGCGGGTCTTCCCGAACATCACGATCATGGCCCCCGGGGATGAGGCCGACGTGGCCCCGATGGTCGACCTGTCGCTGAAGCTGAGCGGCCCGTCGTCGATCCGCTACCCCAAGACCAACGTCGCCACCGTCCCGCGCACGGTCGCCCCGGTGGAGTTGGGCAAAGCCGAGGTCTACTCGATGGGCAAGGACGGCATCTTCCTCGCCTTCGGGACCATGTTCATCGACTGCGTGAAGGCCGCGGAGAAGCTGCGGTCGGACGGTCTGGATGTCGGCGTGGTCAACGCCCGCTTCCTGCGTCCGCTGGACCTCGATCCAGTCACGCAAACGATTGAGCAAGGCGGGTTCGTGATCACCGTCGAGGAAAACACCCTCAACGGCGGCTTCGGCTCTGCCGTCTTAGAGGCCGCCAACCAAGCTGGCCTCGACACCCGCCGGATCCAGTGCCTCGGCATCCCCGACCGCTTCATCGAACACGGAGAACGCGGCGAACTCCTCGCCGACCTCGGCCTGGACGCCGTCGGCCTCCTCATGTCCGCAAGAGCCATGGCTGAGAAGACGCCGGTCATGTAGCACAACGCTCCGCGTCGTGACTCACGACAATGAACCACCCGCTCCGATTCCAGAGGTCTCTACACAACTCCCCACCCCGGACGAGTCACAGCCGCCAGCCGGATTCGGGCCTGCCTCGAGTGAGACGGGACTCGGCTGTTGAGTTGTGTAGAGACCAATGGCCCCGATTCCAACAGGTCAGCGTGGAACATTCAGCGGCGCGACGACCTCGAAGTTGGTCCAGAACGTGTACTCGCCATCGGTGAGTTTGAGACACCCCAGCGACAGCCCGAGATCGGGCGAGTAACTGTGGTCCGCCTGTTCCTGACCGGGGAACAGCTCCCAACTCAGGTGATTGTCGATGGTTTGCAGCAGCGATTCCCACGGCGTACAGTCCGCCTCGATCGCATGGCCCGTGAGTTTCGGAACCATATCGGGGTCGATGACAGCTGTCTCCCGGTCCTCGGCGGCGAACCCGAATCCGAATGCGCCATCCACGAGGTAGGCCCCATAGTCATGCAGAGCTGTGAGGAAAATACCGACACCGGCGGGAAGGGGATGTGCAAACCACTGGTCTTTGGGCAGCTCTCGGCCGTCCGCACACCGAATCACGCTCTTGAGCCGAATCCGCATGCCCGCCGCCAGCGCGTACGGGTTCTGAATGAAGTGCGATTTCTCCGACTTCACCGCCGGATAGATGTAGTCGGGCGGGTCGGTGGGATCGCGAAACGGGAAGAACCGTGAACGCGGAAAGGTGAATGCCAACGCATGCGGAATGACTGAAGCGGGACCATCCCGGAAATCTTCTGGGACCAGCAGACCGCCCAAGTAGGGCAGACCCGTAGCCCGCGAACTTCCCAGCGGTTCCCCGTCCGGCGGCACGCGAGTCCCCATCCCTTGGGTATCGAACTTGGCGAGACTCCCCACTTCGAGCATCTCAGTCCCTTCCTGGCCCCCGACAGGCACTGGCGGGTGGTGAGACGTGGTGACCTGGAAGAAATCCCACTCTTCATGCTCGATGGGGTCGTACAGAATGACACAGCCATCGGCATCATCGCGTTCGGGACCGGCGGGACGAAATACGCCTGCCGGGAGCGGTACGCCCGCCGCGTACCAGATCTCCTTCCCATTGACCACTTCACTCCGCCGACGTGAGTAGGCGGGCTTCCACAAATCATCGTGATAGGTCTGCATGCGGATCTCGGCCTCAGTCCGGACACCGTTCACCCGCCGCACCGGATAGATCGGAAACGCATAGTCCACACATTCGATGTGCGGGGTATGTGACCCGCCCCGATCCAACCCGCCCTTGATCTCCAGACCCGCATGCTGGCGACCGATTCTGCCCGGCACACGCTCTTCGCCCGGCAGAGGGTCTTTGCCCCGCAGATCGTCGATTGCTTTTAAACGCGCGTCCTCCTCCTCTGAACCCGACAACGGCCCAGACAGCAACAGCTCTTCGAGCTTTTGATGGTCCTTCGCCAATGCTTCCCAGCTGAATTCCCGCATGATGTCAAACGCCACCAGCATGACTCGCTGATTGTCACTGGTGGTGATCACACCTTCCGGGAAGGCGGCAGACCCCTGGATGATCCGATTCCACGGGCTCTGCTTGGAAAACAACAGAGGGGGCAACTCCATCGGATCGCGGGGATCTCCGGAGTGTTTGACCGGCGTGCGCGGGTACCTAGGGTTTTCCATGACCTCAACCTCTCTGGGACAGCAACAAACGGCGGCAGAGACAGTGGGATATCGCAAGGTGCCAGCTTACTCGCGTCTGAGTGAATTGCAATACGATTCATGGAGTGAGACGAAACTTTCGGCGAGCCGGGCGGCACCTGCCCAGGGCACTTATTTCCGCGGGGTAGCTCCGGTTGATTCGCTTTGGAATCTACCGGGGTGGCTTTGCCACAGGAGGTTCTGGCATCGTGGGTTGACTCCGAGATCACCTCTGGTGCCG